>NZ_PTRU01000013.1:0-150251 GCF_002965245.1 Escherichia sp. MOD1-EC6021
CCGGGTGTGTAAGCGCAGCGATGCGTTGAGCTAACCGGTACTAATGAACCGTGAGGCTTAACCTTACAACGCCGAAGATGTTTTGGCGGATTGAGAGAAGATTTTCAGCCTGATACAGATTAAATCAGAACGCAGAAGCGGTCTGATGAAACAGAATTTGCCTGGCGGCCTTAGCGCGGTGGTCCCACCTGACCCCATGCCGAACTCAGAAGTGAAACGCCGTAGCGCCGATGGTAGTGTGGGGTCTCCCCATGCGAGAGTAGGGAACTGCCAGGCATCAAATTAAGCGAAAGGCCATCCTGACGGATGGCCTTTTTGCATTGGTGCAGAAAATCATGCCGGATGCGACGCTGGCGCATCTTATCCAGCCTACTTTTGCATCCACTCCACCACAAAATCAGCCAGCCCCTCAACATCATTAATATCCAGTAACGCGACATCAAGATTAAGCGGCACATCACTGGCTACAGCAATAACATGTCTGTCTATCACTAATTCTTCCGGTCGATGTCCGGCTCCATCGCGAAACAGCACAATCTTTGCGATCTCTTCATGCTTAAACCCTTCGACCAGAATCAAATCCAGCTTTGAGGTATCCATTCGACTTGCGAGAAAATGTAGATCCAGCTCTTCTTCGTCTGGTGTTTCCGTCATCAAGGCCCATCGCTGCTGGCTGGCAACGATGGTTTGTGCCGCGCCAGCCTTGCGCAGTTCATAGCTATCTTTGCCTGGCTTATCAACATCCATATCATGATGCGTATGCTTAATCAGTCCCGGACGGATCCCTCTGGCGCATAATGCCGGGATCAGTTTTTTCAGAAGCGTAGTTTTTCCAGTGCCGCTCCACGCGGCAAAGGCGAGTAACGGTATCATCGTTTTTCCTGCCATCGGGCAAGCTCCTCTGGCGTATTCACGTTTACAAATGCATCTTTATGATCGCTGAAATCGACCGCGTGACCGCCAGCCAGACGCATAAATGCCATTACCCGGCGTTCTCCTGCTTGCAGATATTCCAGTAATAAAGGCTCAATTGCGCGGTTTACCAGAGCAATAGTCGGGTGATCGCGTTCACCGTCGTGGACCCACACGACAGGCGCATCTTTGCGCTGATGATTAAGCCGGGCAGCTAAATCAGGGGGAATGTAAGGCGTATCGCATGGGCAAAACAAAAACCACTCCCCCGCTTCCTGCTGCATTACTGAAAGCATTCCTGCCAGAGGGCCTGGGTAATCCGCCAGTGTATCTTCAATCACTTTCAGACCGCTTGCCTGATAGATTTCCTGATGACGATTAGCATTAACCACGACGTGAGAGAGCTGCGTCATAAGCGCGTCAGCGACATGTTGCCATAATGGTTTGCCGTTTAATTCAAGCAATCCTTTATCTACGCCGCCCATTCGTCTGGCTTTACCGCCCGCCAGCACAACGCCTGTTATCGTCGTCATCAGATTCACCGATATCGCCTCTTTTATTGTGGGATTGACCCTGCTAACGTGTCTGTCTCAAGAGTAAGGAGCATCACTATGAAATGTAAACGTCTGAATGAAGTTATTGAACTCCTCCAGCCAGCCTGGCAAAAAGAACCAGACCTTAACCTGCTGCAATTTTTGCAGAAACTGGCGAAAGAGTCAGGTTTTGACGGCGAACTGGCGGATTTGACGGATGACATTCTGATCTATCACCTGAAAATGCGTGATTCCGCGAAAGATGCGGTGATCCCGGGTTTGCAGAAAGATTATGAAGAAGATTTCAAAACGGCGCTATTACGCGCACGTGGCGTAATTAAAGAGTAAAAGCTTGTAAGCGGCGCAACCAAAATCATCGTGAAATGATATCCTTCATCATTCGTAATGTTTTCCGGATGATGGGATGAACAACAGCGCTTTTACTTTCCAGACACTACACCCGGATACCATCATGGACGCTCTGTTTGAGCATGGGATCCGGGTGGATTCCGGTCTTACCCCGCTTAACAGCTATGAAAACCGTGTCTATCAATTTCAGGACGAAGATCGTCGACGTTTTGTCGTCAAATTTTATCGCCCTGAACGTTGGACAGCCGATCAAATCCTCGAAGAACATCAATTTGCGTTGCAGCTGGTTAACGATGAAGTTCCGGTCGCAGCGCCTGTGGCCTTTAACGGTCAGACTTTATTGAATCATCAGGGATTTTATTTCGCTGTTTTTCCAAGCGTCGGTGGTCGCCAGTTCGAAGCTGATAATATCGATCAGATGGAAGCTGTTGGGCGTTATTTAGGGCGTATGCACCAGACGGGGCGCAAACAGCTTTTTATCCATCGCCCGACCATCGGTCTGAATGAATATCTCATTGAGCCACGCAAGCTGTTTGAGGACGCCACACTGATACCTTCCGGGTTGAAAGCGGCATTCCTGAAAGCGACAGATGAGCTGATCGCCGCCGTTACAGCACACTGGCGGGAAGATTTCACCGTTCTGCGGCTACATGGAGACTGCCACGCCGGGAATATCCTCTGGCGCGATGGTCCAATGTTTGTTGATCTGGATGATGCACGTAATGGTCCGGCTATTCAGGATTTGTGGATGTTGCTCAATGGCGATAAAGCCGAGCAGCGGATGCAACTGGAAACTATTATTGAAGCTTATGAAGAATTTAGCGAGTTCGACACCGCTGAAATCGGACTGATTGAACCTTTACGCGCCATGCGTTTGGTTTATTATCTTGCCTGGCTAATGCGGCGTTGGGCTGATCCCGCGTTCCCGAAAAATTTCCCGTGGTTAACCGGGGAAGATTACTGGCTGCGACAGACGGCGACTTTTATAGAACAGGCAAAAGTTCTACAAGAACCCCCTTTGCAATTAACACCTATGTATTAATCGGAGAGAGTAGATCATGAAAAAGATTTGGCTGGCGCTGGCTGGTTTAGTTTTAGCGTTTAGCGCATCGGCGGCGCAGTATGAAGATGGTAAACAGTACACTACCCTGGAAAAACCGGTAGCTGGCGCGCCGCAAGTGCTGGAGTTTTTCTCTTTCTTCTGCCCGCACTGCTATCAGTTTGAAGAAGTTCTGCATATTTCTGATAACGTGAAGAAAAAACTGCCGGAAGGCGTGAAGATGACTAAATACCACGTCAACTTCATGGGGGGTGACCTGGGCAAAGATCTGACTCAGGCATGGGCAGTGGCGATGGCACTGGGCGTGGAAGACAAAGTCACTGTTCCGCTGTTTGAAGGCGTACAGAAAACCCAGACCATTCGTTCAGCATCTGATATCCGCGATGTATTTATCAACGCAGGTATTAAAGGTGAAGAGTACGACGCGGCGTGGAACAGCTTCGTGGTGAAATCCCTGGTCGCTCAGCAGGAAAAAGCTGCAGCTGACGTGCAATTGCGTGGCGTTCCGGCGATGTTTGTTAACGGTAAATATCAGCTGAATCCGCAGGGTATGGATACCAGCAATATGGATGTTTTTGTTCAGCAGTATGCTGATACTGTGAAATATCTGTCCGAGAAAAAATAATTCAATGTAAATTACATAAAGCCCGTGAATATTCACGGGCTTTTTTTATTATTTAATAAATATAAATACATTCTGATAATGCGTCCTGCCGCTGGACATTATTTCAGCATAAGTGGATATTCAAAGTTTTGCTGTTTTATCAGGGAATATTTATATGATACGTAAGTCAGCTACAGGTGTTATTGTTGCGTTAGCCGTAATCTGGGGTGGTGGCACATGGTACACAGGTACGCAAATTCAGCCTGGTGTCGAAAAGTTCATTAAAGATTTTAACGATGCTAAAAAGAAAGGTGAACATGCCTACGATATGACGTTAAGTTATAAAAACTTTGACAAAGGTTTTTTTAATTCTCATTTTCAAATGCAAATGACATTTGATAACGGTGCACCCGATCTCAATATCAAGCCAGGCCAGAAAGTTGCATTTGATGTGGATGTTGAGCACGGTCCGTTGCCAATCACAATGTTAATGCGTGGTAATGTCATCCCCGCACTGGCAGCGGCAAAAGTGAACTTAGTGAATAATGAACTGACACAACCGCTATTTATCGCCGCAAAAAATAAATCGCCCGTGGAAGCGACATTGCGATTCGCGTTTGGTGGCTCATTCTCCACGACATTAGATGTTGCCCCTGCAAAATATGGAAAGTTTTCTTTTGGTGAAGGCCAGTTTACTTTTAATGGTGATGGTAGCTCATTGTCTAACCTGGATATTGAAGGCAAAGTCGAAGATATTGTTCTGGAATTATCGCCATTGAACAAAGTAACGGCGAAAAGTTTTACCATTGATTCTCTGACGCGATTAGAAGAAAAGAAATTTCCGGTTGGCGAAAGCGAGTCGAAATTCAATCAGATTAACATTATCAATCAGGGAGAAGACGTTGCCCAAATCGATGCTTTCGTTGCAAAAACCAGGCTGGATCGCGTTAAAGACAAAGATTATATCAATGTCAATCTGACCTACGAACTTGATAAGTTAACAAAAGGGAATCAGCAACTCGGTAGTGGTGAGTGGTCCTTGATTGCGGAATCTATTGATCCCTCAGCGGTGCGCCAATTTATCATTCAGTATAACATTGCGATGCAGAAGCAGCTTGCTGCACACCCTGAGTTAGCAAACGATGAAGTTGCTCTGCAAGAAGTGAATGCTGCATTGTTCAAAGAGTATTTACCGTTATTACAAAAAAGTGAGCCGACCATTAAACAACCGGTAAGATGGAAGAACGCACTCGGCGAACTAAATGCCAATCTGGATATCAGTATTGCCGACCCAGCCAAATCTTCATCATCCACAAACAAAGATATTAAATCGCTCAATTTTGACGTGAAGTTACCGCTTAATGTTGTCACAGAAACCGCAAAACAGCTTAATTTATCTGAAGGCATGGATGCGGAAAAAGCGCAAAAGCAGGCTGATAAACAAATCAGCGGGATGATGACATTAGGTCAGATGTTTCAGTTAATCACGATTGACAACAATACCGCCTCGCTGCAACTGCGTTATACACCGGGTAAAGTTGTTTTTAACGGACAGGAAATGAGCGAAGAAGAATTTATGTCTCGTGCCGGACGTTTTGTTCATTAAAATACTCACTCGCCTCTGCTCATTCAGAGGCGAGTAAAACTTACTTATTCTGACGCTGTGATGACATCAACGACGTCAGAAGTCGGTCTTTTTCCTGCCACAGTGAGTTCAGCCATTGCTGAAAATGGCGCTTAAAGCTTTTGTCATTGATGTAGTCGCCATGTAACTCATCGGCAATAGGCTGTAAATCCACATGTACGACAATTCGCGTCAGTTTACCGCTTAACATATCGAAGAACGGCTGACGGTTATTGTCGGGATAACACAGCGTAACATTAAGCAGTTTATCGAATTGTTTACCCAGTACATTTAGCGCCATCGCAATGCCTGCCGCCTTTGGTGGCAACAAGTTTTGAAAAGTGGAGTGGGTTTGCTGATGTTTTTCTTGCGTGAAACGGGAGCCTTCAACGAAATTGACAATGGTGGTGGGGTGCAGGCGAAACTTTTCACAAGAACGCCGTGTGGTTTCAACATCTTTACCACGTCTCTCCGGATGACGTAATAAATAAGCGCGGGAATAACGCTTCATAAACGGCATATCCAGCGCCCAGCATGCCAGGCCAAGAAATGGCACCCAGGCAAGCTGCTGCTTGAGGAAATATTTATTCATCGGAATGTGCTTACGAAACAGCACGCACAGTACGACAATATCTGCCCAACTACGGTGGTTACAAATAAGCAGATACCAGTTCTTCTTACTTAACCCTTCCAGCCCGTGAACTTCCCATTGCAGGTGTGGGTTCAGATGCAGTAATACCGCCAGACTTTCACACCAGCAATACATCATAAAATCACAAAAACGCGAAACCTTTCGCCAAATGACTGGCACAGGTAGCAATAGTTTTACAATCCCGGCAATGATGATCGGGACGGAGCAAAAAATAGTGACCAAAATGGTCAATACGATACTCAGCAAAAGGGTTATCGCAGCGAGTATTCTCGTCATAATGAATTTATTCAAAAGGTTAGCCATAGACAGTGCGCTAAAGAAGCGCAAGGCGCCGATTTTAGCAGAAAACGCCCCAAATAACGGATGATCCTTAAGGAGAAAAATAATTCATATCTATCCACATTAGAAAAAATCCCATTATCACAATTATTAGGGATGGCTTTATATTTAACTGTATGAAAAGCAAAGACAAACATCATGCTGTAAAAAGCATGATAATAAATTAAAAGCGATGTAAATAATTTATGCACAAAGTTATCCACATGACGATTTGCGAGCGATCCAGAAGATCTACAAAAGATTTTCACGAAAAGCGGTGAAAAACTCATGTTTTCATCCTGTCTGTGGCATCCTTTACCCATAATCTGATAAACAGGCACGGACATTATGGTTCAGATCCCCCAAAATCCACTTATCCTTGTAGATGGTTCATCTTATCTTTATCGCGCCTATCACGCGTTTCCCCCGCTGACTAACAGCGCAGGCGAGCCGACCGGTGCGATGTATGGTGTCCTCAACATGCTGCGCAGTCTAATCATGCAATATAAACCGACGCATGCAGCGGTGGTCTTTGACGCCAAGGGAAAAACCTTTCGTGATGAACTGTTTGAACATTACAAATCACATCGTCCGCCAATGCCGGACGATCTGCGAGCACAAATCGAACCTCTGCACGCGATGGTTAAAGCGATGGGACTGCCGCTGCTGGCGGTTTCTGGCGTAGAAGCGGACGACGTTATCGGTACTCTGGCGCGCGAAGCCGAAAAAGCCGGGCGTCCGGTGCTGATAAGCACAGGCGATAAAGATATGGCGCAGCTGGTGACGCCAAATATTACGCTTATCAATACCATGACGAATACCATCCTCGGACCGGAAGAGGTGGTGAATAAGTACGGCGTGCCGCCAGAACTGATCATCGACTTCCTGGCGCTGATGGGTGACTCCTCTGATAACATCCCTGGCGTACCGGGCGTCGGTGAAAAAACCGCGCAAGCATTGCTACAAGGTCTTGGCGGACTGGATACGCTGTATGCCGAGCCAGAAAAAATTGCTGGGTTGAGCTTCCGTGGCGCGAAAACAATGGCGGCGAAGCTCGAGCAAAACAAAGAAGTGGCTTATCTCTCTTACCAGCTGGCGACGATTAAAACCGACGTTGAACTGGAGCTTACCTGTGAACAACTAGAAGTGCAGCAACCGGCGGCGGAAGAGTTGTTGGGGCTGTTCAAAAAGTATGAATTCAAACGCTGGACTGCTGATGTCGAAGCGGGCAAATGGTTACAGGCTAAAGGGGCGAAACCCGCAGCCAGGCCGCAGGAAACCAGTGTTGCAGACGAAGCGCCAGAAGTGACGGCAACGGTGATTTCTTATGACAACTACATCACCATCCTTGATGAAGAAACACTGAAAGCGTGGATTGCGAAGCTGGAAAAAGCGCCGGTATTTGCATTTGATACCGAAACCGACAGCCTTGATAACATCTCTGCTAACCTGGTCGGGCTTTCTTTTGCTATCGAGCCAGGCGTAGCGGCATATATTCCGGTTGCTCATGATTATCTTGATGCGCCCGATCAAATCTCTCGCGGGCGTGCACTCGAGTTGCTAAAACCGCTGCTGGAAGATGAAAAGGCGCTGAAGGTCGGGCAAAACCTGAAATACGATCGCGGTATTCTGGCGAACTACGGCATTGAGCTGCGTGGGATTGCGTTTGATACCATGCTGGAGTCCTACATTCTCAATAGCGTTGCCGGGCGTCACGATATGGACAGCCTCGCGGAACGTTGGTTGAAGCACAAAACCATCACTTTTGAAGAGATTGCGGGTAAAGGCAAAAATCAACTGACCTTTAACCAGATTGCCCTCGAAGAGGCCGGACGTTACGCCGCCGAAGATGCAGATGTCACCTTGCAGTTGCATCTGAAAATGTGGCCGGATCTGCAAAAACACAAAGGGCCGTTGAACGTCTTCGAGAATATCGAAATGCCGCTGGTGCCGGTGCTTTCACGCATTGAACGTAACGGTGTGAAGATCGATCCGAAAGTGCTGCACAATCATTCTGAAGAGCTCACTCTTCGTCTGGCTGAGCTGGAAAAGAAAGCGCATGAAATTGCAGGTGAAGAATTTAACCTTTCTTCCACCAAGCAGTTACAAACCATTCTGTTTGAAAAACAGGGCATTAAACCGCTGAAGAAAACGCCGGGTGGTGCGCCGTCAACGTCGGAAGAGGTACTGGAAGAACTGGCGCTGGACTATCCGTTGCCAAAAGTGATTCTGGAGTATCGTGGTCTGGCGAAGCTGAAATCGACCTACACCGACAAGCTGCCGCTGATGATCAACCCGAAAACCGGGCGTGTACATACCTCTTATCACCAGGCAGTAACCGCAACGGGACGTTTATCGTCAACCGATCCTAACCTGCAAAACATTCCGGTGCGTAACGAAGAAGGTCGTCGTATCCGCCAGGCGTTTATTGCGCCAGAGGATTATGTGATTGTCTCGGCGGACTACTCGCAGATTGAACTGCGCATTATGGCGCATCTCTCGCGTGACAAAGGCTTGCTGACCGCATTCGCGGAAGGAAAAGATATCCACCGGGCTACGGCGGCAGAAGTGTTTGGTTTGCCACTGGAAACCGTCACCAGCGAGCAACGTCGTAGCGCGAAAGCGATCAACTTTGGTCTGATTTATGGCATGAGTGCTTTCGGTCTGGCGCGACAATTGAACATTCCACGTAAAGAAGCGCAGAAGTACATGGACCTTTACTTCGAACGCTACCCAGGCGTGCTGGAGTATATGGAGCGCACCCGTGCGCAGGCGAAAGAACAGGGCTACGTTGAAACGCTGGACGGACGCCGTCTGTATCTGCCGGATATCAAATCCAGCAATGGTGCTCGTCGTGCAGCGGCTGAACGTGCAGCCATTAACGCGCCAATGCAGGGAACCGCCGCCGACATTATCAAACGAGCGATGATTGCCGTTGATGCGTGGTTACAAGCTGAGCAACCGCGTGTGCGTATGATTATGCAGGTACACGATGAACTGGTATTTGAAGTTCATAAAGATGATGTCGATGCCGTCGCGAAACAGATTCATCAACTGATGGAAAACTGTACCCGTCTGGATGTGCCGTTGCTGGTGGAAGTGGGGAGTGGCGAAAACTGGGATCAGGCGCACTAAGATTCGCCTGAACATGCCCTTTTTTCGTAAGTAAGCAACATAAGCTGTCACGTTTTGTGATGGCTATTAGAAATTCCTATGCAACAACTGAAAAAAAATTACAAAAAATGCTTTCTGAACTGAACAAAAAAGAGTAAAGTTAGTCGCGTAGGGTACAGAGGTAAGATGTTCTATCTTTCAGACCTTTTACTTCACGTAATCGGATTTGGCTGAATATTTTAGCCGCCCCAGTCAGTAATGACTGGGGCGTTTTTTATTGGGCGAAAGAAAAGATCGTAATGCCTGATGCTTCTCAGGCCTATGCCAGAGCCGGATA
This sequence comes from Escherichia sp. MOD1-EC6021, assembly GCF_002965245.1. NCBI lineage: Bacteria > Pseudomonadati > Pseudomonadota > Gammaproteobacteria > Enterobacterales > Enterobacteriaceae > Escherichia > Escherichia sp. MOD1-EC6021. The sequence continues at coordinate 9,524 of NZ_PTRU01000013.1, forward strand.
CGCCACATCCGGCACAAGCATTAAGGCAAGAAAATTATTCGCCGTCCTGCGTTTCTTCTACAGGCTGCATCTCGCTAAACCAGGTATCCAGTTTCTGCCGCAGCTTGTCCACGCCTTGCTTCTTCAGCGAAGAGAACGTTTCAACCTGCACATCACCGTTAAACGCCAGCACCGCTTCACGCACCATATTCAATTGCGCTTTACGTGCGCCGCTTGCCAGTTTGTCCGCTTTGGTCAGCAGCACCAGCACGGCGATATTGCTGTCTACCGCCCACTCAATCATCTGCTGATCCAAATCTTTCAGCGGATGGCGAATATCCATGAGTACCACCAGGCCTTGCAGGCTCTGACGTTTTTCGAGGTACTCGCCGAGCGCGCGCTGCCATTTGCGCTTCATCTCTTCCGGGACTTCCGCGTAGCCATAGCCGGGCAGGTCAACCAGACGCTTGCCGTCAGCCACTTCAAACAGGTTGATAAGCTGGGTGCGCCCTGGGGTTTTTGAGGTCCGCGCCAGGCTTTTCTGGTTAGTCAGCGTGTTCAGCGCGCTGGATTTACCTGCGTTGGAACGGCCTGCAAAAGCCACTTCAATTCCGGTATCGGAAGGTAGGTGGCGAATATCAGGCGCACTCATCACAAAATGCGTCTGTTGATAATTCAAATTAGTCAAAGCGGTCGTCTCCGTCAGTCAAAGCTTTGCGGCGATTATACCTGAACCATAATAAAAGGCGGATTTTTCGGCGTGAGCGTTGTAAGTAAAAGCCATACGCTTTGTGAGACATTGCCGATAGTCTTTATGCGAAATAGCAGAGAAAATTCTGCGATGCATGTCAAATAAGCTATATAAATCAGTTAATTGCTTTTATATAAAACTCTGAAAATGTGCAAATACTGATGGCGGTTGATTGTTTGTTTAAAGCAAAGGCGTAAAGTAGCACCCATAGAGCGAGGACGCTAACAGGAACAATGACTCAGGATGAGGGTCAGGAGCGCCAGGAGGCGAAGACAGAGGATTGTCAGGAAGACAAACGTCCGGAGACGTAATTAAACGGAAATGGAATCAACACGGATTGTTCCGGCTAATGGAAAAACAGGGTGTGTTGGCGGCCTGCAGGGATTGTAAGACCCGTTAAGGGTTATGAGTCAGGAAAAAAGGCGACAGAGTAATCTGTCGCCTTTTTTCTTTGCTTGCTTTCTGTTAGATTCCGCCGCAAATCTATACTGAATAAAACGGCTAAAAGACGAACCATTATGAAACCATCATCTTCAAACTCACGCAGCAAAGGTCATGCAAAAGCGCGTCGAAAAACACGCGAGGAGCTGGATCAGGAAGCTCGTGACCGTAAGCGTCAGAAAAAACGTCGTGGTCATGCGCCGGGCAGCCGCGCAGCGGGCGGTAACACCACGTCAGGCAGCAAAGGCCAGAACGCACCGAAAGATCCACGTATTGGCAGTAAAACCCCTATTCCATTGGGCGTGACTGAAAAAGTCACCAAACAGCACAAACCGAAGAGTGAGAAACCTATGCTTTCACCGCAGGCGGAGTTGGAGTTACTGGAAACGGATGAGCGTCTGGATGCGCTGCTGGAACGTCTGGAGGCAGGCGAAACCCTGAGCGCCGAAGAGCAATCCTGGGTGGATGCCAAACTGGATCGTATTGATGAGTTGATGCAGAAACTCGGCCTCTCTTATGACGATGACGAAGAAGAGGAAGAAGACGAGAAGCAAGAAGACATGATGCGTCTGCTGCGGGGCAACTAACGGATTGCCGCCGTGGGCCTTCCCGTTCTGCTGATAACCCTTCCGGTTATATGTTATCTGGTGTGGTTATTCGTTAAACTACAGCGGTTGTCGCGGCGACAAAAGTGGCTGCGCAACCGGCTGATGACCCGAAACGGGCATTCGCCGGTACGCCGTAGCCGCCAGAGACGCCATCGGAAGGAGTGAGCATGTCTGTACAGCAAATCGACTGGGATCTGGCCCTGATCCAGAAATATAACTATTCCGGGCCACGATACACCTCGTACCCGACCGCGCTGGAGTTTTCAGAAGACTTCGGCGAACAGGCGTTTTTACAAGCCGTGGCGCGCTATCCTGAGCGTCCATTATCTCTCTACGTACATATCCCGTTCTGCCATAAGCTTTGTTACTTCTGCGGTTGCAATAAGATTGTTACTCGCCAGCAGCACAAGGCCGATCAGTATCTGGACGCGCTGGAGCAAGAAATCGTCCATCGTGCACCGCTGTTCGCCGGGCGTCACGTCAGCCAATTGCACTGGGGCGGTGGTACGCCGACGTATCTGAACAAAGCGCAAATCAGCCGACTGATGAAGTTGCTGCGCGAAAACTTCCAGTTCAATGCCGATGCGGAGATTTCGATCGAAGTCGATCCGCGGGAAATCGAACTGGATGTACTCGATCATTTACGCGCCGAAGGCTTTAATCGCCTGAGCATGGGCGTGCAGGACTTCAACAAAGAAGTGCAACGTCTGGTTAACCGCGAGCAGGATGAAGAGTTCATCTTTGCGCTGCTTAACCATGCGCGTGAGATTGGCTTTACTTCCACCAACATTGACCTGATTTACGGCCTGCCGAAACAAACGCCGGAGAGTTTCGCCTTTACCCTGAAACGCGTGGCGGAACTTAACCCCGATCGCCTGAGTGTCTTTAACTACGCGCATTTGCCGACCATTTTTGCTGCTCAGCGTAAAATCAAAGATGCTGACCTGCCGAGTCCGCAGCAAAAACTCGATATCCTGCAGGAAACCATCGCCTTCCTGACGCAATCGGGCTATCAGTTTATCGGGATGGATCACTTTGCTCGCCCGGATGACGAGCTGGCGGTGGCCCAGCGTGAAGGCGTGCTGCATCGTAACTTCCAGGGCTACACCACTCAGGGCGATACCGATCTGCTGGGGATGGGCGTTTCCGCCATCAGCATGATTGGCGACTGCTACGCGCAGAACCAGAAAGAGTTGAAGCAGTACTATCAGCAAGTGGATGAACAAGGCAATGCGCTGTGGCGTGGTATTGCGCTAACGCGTGATGACTGTATTCGTCGCGATGTGATTAAGTCGCTCATCTGCAACTTCCGTCTGGATTATGCCCCCATTGAGCAACAGTGGGATTTGCACTTCGCTGACTACTTTGCAGAAGATCTCAAGCTGCTTGCCCCGTTAGCAAAAGATGGGCTGGTGGATGTGGATGAGAAGGGGATTCAGGTAACGGCGAAAGGTCGCCTGCTGATCCGCAACATTTGCATGTGCTTTGATACCTATCTGCGCCAGAAAGCGCGGATGCAGCAGTTCTCTCGGGTGATTTGAATAGTGAATGGCGCTTCGTTTACAAAGTAGAAAACGAAAGCGCCATCAATGTGCTGAGAACAAGATTGCCTGATGCGCTGGTTAAGAAAACCTGTTGAAATTATTGCTTTTGTAGGCCGGATAAGGCGTTTACGCTGCATCAGGCATCTGAGCATGATGCCTGATGCGACGCTGGTCGCGTCTTATCAGGCCTACGACTTTCTCCGCATCCGGCATAAACAACGAGCTTCAGCTAAACAGCCCAATCATCGCAGCACACAGCACGGCAGCAACGGCAGTTTGCGGTGTGTGGCTGTCAACTGCGCCACTCGATACCAGATTAATTATTGATTCCAGCATAATGACTCTCCCCGTTTTCCGGGCAAGATCATACTGAACTTATCGGAACAGTAAAGCGCAAAATACCAGCAATTTGCGCTCAATAATCAATCTTTACACACAAGCTGTGAATCACTCCATCCCCAGCTCTTTTAACTTCCGCGTCAGGGTGTTACGCCCCCAGCCAAGTAGCCGCGCAGCTTCCTGTTTATGCCCCTGCGTATGTCGCAACGCGGTCGTCAGTAACGTCCGCTCAAGCTCAGGCTGCGCTTCGGAAAGCAAATTTTGATGACCGGAACGCAGCGCTCTGTCTGCCCACTGCGCTAACAGCGTTGCCCAACTGTCCGGTTGCATTTGCGGAGTACTCTCCGCAACCGTTGATTCAAACAGTTCGCCAGGCAAATCCTGAATCAACACTTCCTGCCCGGCGGCCATCACCGTTAACCAACGGCAGGTGTTTTCCAGCTGGCGCACGTTACCCGGCCATGCCAGACGCGTCAGCGCGGCTTCGGTTTCCGGATGCAGCAACTTCGCTTCTACGCCCAGTTCGCGCGCGGCAACCTGTAAAAAATGGCGTGCCAGACGGGGAATATCTTCCCGACGCTCACGCAGCGGCGGCAGATGAACGCGGATAACGTTCAGGCGGTGGAACAAATCCTCACGGAACTTGCCTTCCTGTACCCGCTGTTCGAGATTCTGGTGGGTTGCAGCGATAATCCGCACATCCACTTTCACCGGCGCATAGCCGCCAACGCGATAAAACTGACCGTCTGCCAGCACGCGCAGCAAACGCGTCTGTACATCGAGCGGCATATCGCCAATTTCATCGAGGAATAACGTGCCGCCATCGGCCTGTTCAAAACGCCCCTGACGAATAGTATTCGCGCCGGTAAACGCGCCTTTCTCGTGACCGAACAGTTCTGATTCGATCAAATCCTTCGGGATAGCCGCCATATTCAGCGCGATAAACGGCGCTTTGGCTCGAGGACTGTGGCGATGCAGGGCATGAGCGACCAGTTCTTTACCGGTGCCGGATTCGCCGTTAATCAGCACGCTAATAGAAGAACGTGAAAGCCGACCGATAATCCGGAACACGTCCTGCATGGCTGGCGCTTCGCCGATGATATCGGTCGTCGGGCCGTTAAGCTGAACATTACGCGGTTGCTGCTGTTCCTGATAATGGCTGATGGCGCGCTCAACCAGCGCCACGGCTTCGTCGATATCAAACGGTTTGGGCAGATAATCAAACGCCCCTTGTTGATAGGCGCTGACGGCAGCATCCAGATCGGAATGTGCGGTCATAATGATGACCGGAAGCATCGGATGGCGCTGTTTAATCTGCTTGAGCAGCGCAAGCCCGTCCATTCCCGGCATACGGATATCTGAAAGCAGCACATCCGGCGTTTTGCTCGCCAGCGCCTCCAGTACTTCCGCGCCGTTCTCAAATGTCGTACAGGTTAAACCCGCTCCAGCGAGCGCACGTTCAAGCACCCAACGGATGGAACTATCGTCATCGACTACCCAGACTATCCCTCGTTGCATAAACGTCACCTTTATTTCCTGATAGGCAGGTAAACCGAGAACTCGGTATGACCTGGCCAACTGGTAAATTCAATTTTGCCTGAATGCTGATCAATCAAATTACGGGCGATGGATAAGCCAAGCCCGGTGCCACCTTCGCGGCCGCTGACCATCGGGTAAAACAGCGTATCCTGCAAATGAGGCGGAATGCCTGGCCCGTTATCTTCCACATCAATCCGCGCCGCCAGCCGATAGCGCTCGCCGTGTAAGGTCAGTTGAAACGCGGTGCGGGTACGCAGAATGATTTCACCACCTTCCGGCCCCAGTGCCTGTAGCGCATTGCGCACAATATTCAGCAATACCTGTTCAATTTGATCCGGGTCGTGCGCCAGTTCCGGCAGGCTGGGGTCGTAATCACGAATCAACCGCACGTTGTCCGGCAGTTCCATCGACACCAACGTCACCACGCGTTCAGCCACTTTGTGAATACTTTCGGTAACGCGCGTACCAGGCAGCTGCGGCCCCAACAGACGGTCGACCAGATTTCGCAGCCGGTCCGCCTGTTCGATAATCACTTTGGTATATTCCAGCAGTGACGGGTCAGGTAATGCTTTGCTGAGCAACTGCGCTGCACCACGTAAACCGCCAAGCGGATTTTTAATCTCATGCGCCAGGCCGCGCACTAAATCACGGGCAGCAACCTGCTGGGCGTGCTGTAGCTGTTCCTGACTCAAGCGGCGCTGGTTATCCATCGGTGCCATCTCCAGCAGGATCATGCCGTCCGGCATACGCTGGGCCGTCACAGAAAGGATATGCGAGCGACCGTCGATCACCAGCGTCACTTCGTTATCGGTAAAACCTTGCCCCGCCTCCAGACTTTCTTGCATCAGCTCGATATTTAATGAGAAGTAGCTCAACAGTTCCGGTAACGGCGTACCAAACAATTTGCGGGAGCTTTGGGCGAGTAGTTGTTGCGCGGCGGGGTTGGCGTAATGGATTGCCAGGTTGTCATCAATTAACAAAATACTGTTAATCAGTGAGTTGAGGATCTGCCCAGCATCGGGCTGCGTGCCTGTTGCCATAAAGCAGTCTCCTGAACAGGTTGCACCATTTTAGTGCATTATAGCTTTTTACGGATAAAAAGCGCGAAGCATCAAAGAAGTTACGGAGAAAAAAGCCCATGCAGAGATGGGCTGAAAGTTTCCACGGCAACTAAATCCCGGCCTTCTTTGCACCGGGTAGTACAACTTCAACTATTAGACGCTGTAGTACAGCTCAAACTCTACCGGATGCGGAGTCATACGCACGCGGTCATTTTCTTCGCGACGCAGAGCGATGTACGCATCAATGGCTTCGTCAGTGAACACGCCACCGGCTTTCAGGAACTCGCGGTCCAGATCCAGTTCGTTCAGTGCTTCTTCCAGAGAGCCTGCAACCTGTGGGATCTCTTTCGCTTCTTCTGGCGGCAGGTCATACAGGTTTTTGTCCATGGCTTCGCCTGGGTGGATCTTGTTCTTGATACCATCAAGACCGGCCATCAGCAGGGCAGCAAAGCACAGGTACGGGTTAGCCGCTGGGTCCGGGAAACGGACTTCGATACGACGTGCTTTCGGAGAAGAAACCACTGGAATACGGATAGACGCAGAACGGTTGCGTGCAGAGTAAGCCAGCATTACCGGTGCTTCGTAGCCCGGGACCAGACGCTTGTAAGAGTTGGTGGTCGGGTTTGCCAGGGCGTTAATTGCTTTAGCGTGTTTGATTACGCCGCCAATGTAGTACAACGCCTGCTCAGACAGACCTGCATATTTGTCGCCAGCGAACAGGTTGACGCCGTTTTTAGACAGTGACATGTGGCAGTGCATACCGGAGCCGTTATCACCGAACATCGGTTTTGGCATAAAGGTCGCGGTTTTACCGAAGCGGTGTGCTACGTTGTGCACAACATATTTGTAGATCTGAATTTCGTCAGCTTTTTTGGTCATGGTATTGAAGCGGGTAGCCACTTCGTTCTGACCAGCAGTCGCTACTTCGTGGTGATGGGCTTCAACTACCAGGCCCATCTGTTCCATCACCAGACACATTTCAGAACGGATATCCTGAGCAGAGTCTACCGGCGGAACCGGGAAGTAACCGCCTTTCACTGCCGGACGGTGACCTTTGTTACCACCTTCGTATTGGGTGGAGGAGTTCCATGCGCCTTCGATATCGTCGATAGCAACGTGGGAACCGGAGATAGAAGATCCGAAACGGATGTCATCGAACAGGAAGAATTCAGGTTCTGGCCCGAACAGTACGGTGTCGGCAATGCCAGTAGAACGCAGGTAATCTTCAGCGCGCTTCGCGATGGAGCGCGGGTCACGGTCATAGCCTTGCAGGGTGCCAGGTTCAAGGATGTCGCAACGGATAATCAGGGTAGAATCGGCGAAGAACGGGTCAATCACTGCGGTGGATGCGTCTGGCATCAGCACCATGTCGGATTCGTTAATGCCTTTCCAGCCGCCAATCGAGGAGCCGTCAAACATTTTGCCTTCTTCGAAGAATTCAGCATTCACCTGATGAGCAGGGATAGTGACGTGCTGTTCTTTACCTTTGGTATCGGTGAAGCGCAAATCAACAAACTTCACTTCGTGCTCGTTCAGCATCGTCAGTACGTGTTCAGCGGACATACTTTAACTCTCCTGGATTGGTCATGGTCGTCGTGGTAACGAAATCTGCAATTATTTTGGCCGTGTCGCCGTAAAAAAGATAAAGCGAAAACTGTGCCAACTTTTAAATTGCCCCTAAAAGGCGTTATCATGCTTAACATCGTGCAAAAGGGCTGCACCATGATGTGAATGTTGCACCAATATAGTGCTTCAATGGAAACATTAAGCACCATATTGGTGCAATGACCTTTGGATAACCCTTTTTATGCTCCGTGAAAGCGATCACAAAGGGACTCTGCAATACTTGTTTGCGGAGGATGTTTGTGATCCTGTTTTGTAGTGCGATTAATCCGTGTACAATAACGCGCTATTTCTAATGCCTGAGGCAAAGTTGTGATCGAAAAATTGCGTAATATCGCCATCATCGCGCACGTAGACCATGGTAAAACCACCCTGGTAGACAAGCTGCTCCAACAATCCGGTACGTTCGACTCTCGTGCCGAAACCCAAGAGCGCGTGATGGACTCCAACGATTTGGAGAAAGAGCGTGGGATTACCATCCTCGCGAAAAACACCGCTATCAAATGGAATGATTACCGTATCAACATCGTTGATACCCCGGGGCACGCCGACTTCGGTGGTGAAGTTGAACGTGTAATGTCCATGGTAGACTCAGTGCTGCTGGTGGTTGACGCATTTGACGGCCCGATGCCGCAAACGCGCTTCGTAACCAAAAAAGCGTTTGCTTACGGCCTGAAGCCAATTGTTGTTATCAACAAAGTTGACCGCCCTGGCGCGCGTCCTGACTGGGTTGTGGATCAGGTATTCGACCTGTTCGTTAACCTCGACGCGACCGACGAGCAGCTGGACTTCCCGATCGTTTACGCTTCTGCGCTGAACGGTATCGCCGGTCTGGACCACGAAGATATGGCGGAAGACATGACCCCGCTGTATCAGGCAATTGTTGACCACGTTCCTGCGCCGGACGTTGACCTTGACGGTCCGTTCCAGATGCAGATTTCTCAGCTCGATTACAACAGCTATGTTGGCGTTATCGGCATTGGCCGCATCAAGCGCGGTAAAGTGAAGCCGAACCAGCAGGTCACTATCATCGATAGCGAAGGCAAAACCCGCAACGCGAAAGTCGGTAAAGTGCTGGGCCACCTCGGTCTGGAACGTATCGAAACCGATCTGGCGGAAGCTGGCGATATCGTGGCGATCACGGGCCTGGGCGAACTGAACATTTCTGACACCGTTTGCGACACGCAAAACGTTGAAGCGCTGCCGGCACTCTCCGTTGATGAGCCGACCGTTTCTATGTTCTTCTGCGTTAACACCTCACCGTTCTGCGGTAAAGAAGGTAAGTTCGTAACGTCTCGTCAGATTCTGGATCGTCTGAACAAAGAACTGGTACACAACGTTGCGCTGCGCGTAGAAGAAACTGAAGACGCCGATGCGTTCCGCGTTTCTGGTCGTGGCGAACTGCACCTGTCTGTTCTGATCGAAAACATGCGTCGTGAAGGTTTCGAACTGGCGGTATCCCGTCCGAAAGTTATCTTCCGTGAAATCGACGGTCGTAAACAAGAGCCGTATGAAAACGTGACGCTGGACGTTGAAGAACAGCATCAGGGTTCTGTGATGCAGGCGCTGGGCGAACGTAAAGGCGACCTGAAAAACATGAATCCAGACGGTAAAGGCCGCGTACGTCTCGACTACGTGATCCCAAGCCGTGGTCTGATTGGCTTCCGTTCTGAGTTCATGACCATGACTTCTGGTACGGGTCTGCTGTACTCCACCTTCAGCCACTACGACGACGTACGTCCGGGTGAAGTGGGTCAGCGTCAGAACGGCGTACTGATCTCTAACGGTCAGGGTAAAGCGGTCGCGTTCGCGCTGTTCGGTCTGCAGGATCGCGGTAAGCTGTTCCTCGGTCACGGTGCAGAAGTTTACGAAGGTCAGATTATCGGTATTCATAGCCGCTCTAACGACCTGACTGTAAACTGTCTGACCGGTAAGAAACTGACCAACATGCGTGCTTCCGGTACTGACGAAGCCGTTGTTCTGGTTCCGCCTATCCGCATGACTCTGGAACAAGCTCTGGAGTTCATCGATGATGACGAACTGGTAGAAGTGACTCCGACCTCTATCCGTATTCGTAAACGTCACCTGACGGAAAACGATCGTCGTCGCGCCAACCGCGCACCGAAAGACGATTAATTTCGTTTTTTAGTCATAAAAAACCTGCCAGCGATGGCAGGTTTTTTTTTGCCTGTCGTAAGTTCTCACCAGTGCGAGTATCTCCCTTATAAGTTTGTGGTTACGTCAATAGAGAGCTTTGTCACAATTATCTGCAAAGTCATACGCTGTTAATTGCTTTCTTTTTTGGCGTAAGCGTAAGATGCCTCATCTGGTTTAAACCAAAAGGATTAAACAATGGCGGAGAATCAATCCACCGTAGAAAATGCAAAAGAGAAACTGGATCGGTGGTTGAAAGATGGCATCACCACGCCGGGTGGAAAACTCCCTTCAGAAAGAGAGCTGGGAGAGTTGCTGGGCATTAAACGTATGACGTTACGCCAGGCGTTGCTGAACCTTGAGGCAGAATCCAAAATTTTCCGTAAGGATCGTAAAGGGTGGTTCGTGACTCAGCCGCGATTTAATTACAGTCCGGAGCTGTCGGCGAGCTTTCAGCGGGCCGCAATTGAGCAAGGGCGGGAACCTTCCTGGGGCTTTACTGAGAAAAGCCGTACCAGCGACATTCCCGAGACGCTCGCGCCACTGGTTGCAGTGACGCCATCAACTGAACTCTATCGCATTACCGGCTGGGGGGCGCTGGAAGGACATAAAGTTTTCTATCACGAAACATATATTAATCCTGAAGTTGCCCCAGGTTTTATAGAGCAACTTGAAAACCACTCATTTTCTTCAGTCTGGGAAAAATGCTACCAAAAAGAGACGGTAGTAAAAAAACTGGTTTTCAAACCCGTAAGAATGCCGGGTGATATCAGTAAATTTCTTGGCGGTTCAGCGGGCATGCCTGCGATCTTAATTGAAAAACATCGCGCTGACCAGCAAGGCAATATTGTCCAGATAGATATTGAATATTGGCGATTTGAGGCCGTGGATCTCATCATTAATCTGTAGGTGTTTTATGGTGACAATAAATAACGCAAGAAAGATTCTACAACGTGTCGATACTCTTCCTCTTTATTTGCATGCCTACGCTTTTCATTTAAATATGCGGCTGGAAAGAGTATTGCCAGCTGATTTACTTGATATTGCGAGTGAAAATAATCTGCGAGGCGTAAAAATTCATGTTCTGGATGGCGAACGTTTTTCTTTGGGCAATATGGCAGATAAAGAACTCTCTGCCTTTGGCGATAAAGCCCGCCATCTGAACCTTGATATTCATATTGAAACCAGCGCTTCAGATAAGGCATCTATTGACGAAGCCGTCGCCATTGCGTTGAAAACCGGGGCATCGTCCGTGCGTTTTTATCCGCGTTATGAAGGTAATTTACGCGACGTATTATCGATCATTGCTAACGATATTGCCTATGTTCGGGAAACGTATCAGGACAGCGGCCTGACCTTTACGATCGAACAGCATGAAGATTTAAAAAGCCATGAACTGGTGTCGCTGGTCAAAGACAGTGAGATGAAATCACTTTCCTTACTGTTTGATTTTGCGAATATGATCAATGCGAATGAGCATCCCATAGACGCTTTAAAAACGATGGCACCACATATTACCCAGGTCCATATCAAAGATGCCTTGATTGTTAAAGAACAAGGTGGCCTGGGCCATAAAGCCTGTATTTCAGGTCAGGGTGATATGCCATTCAAAGAGTTATTAACACACCTTATCTGCCTTGGCGATGAAGAACCGCAGGTGACAGCGTATGGCCTGGAAGAAGAGGTTGATTATTATGCTCCGGCGTTCCGCTTTGAAGACGAAGATGATAATCCGTGGATCCCTTATCGCCAGATGAGTGAAACACCACTGCCAGAAAATCATTTACTGGATGCGCGGTTACGTAAAGAAAAAGAAGATGCAATTAATCAGATAAATCATGTGCGTAACGTACTACAACAAATCAAACAAGAGGCAAGCCATCTTCTGAACCACTCATAAGCTTTAACTCATCCGCTGTTAATAAAAACCATTCCATAAGAATGGCCGGTATCTTATTGCCTTTAGAACAGTGATTTTCAAAATCGCTTAGGGGATGTTATGCTCACGAAAAAGAAATGGGCGTTATTTAGTCTATTAACACTGTGTGGCGGTACAATTTATAAATTACCGTCGTTGAAAGATGCGTTTTATATCCCGATGCAGGAATATTTCCATTTGACCAATGGTCAAATTGGTAATGCTATGTCGGTAAACTCATTTGTCACCACAGTGGGCTTTTTTCTGTCTATTTATTTTGCCGATAAACTACCGCGCAGATACACCATGTCATTCTCCCTCATTGCGACGGGATTACTGGGTGTTTATTTGACGACAATGCCGGGGTATTGGGGCATCCTCTTTGTCTGGGCGCTATTTGGCGTTACCTGCGACATGATGAACTGGCCTGTCTTGCTCAAGTCGGTAAGTCGACTGGGCAATAGCGAACAACAAGGTCGTTTGTTTGGCTTCTTCGAAACAGGGCGTGGAATTGTCGATACTGTGGTGGCATTTTCTGCGTTGGCAGTATTTACCTGGTTTGGCAGTGGCTTGTTGGGCTTTAAAGCGGGTATCTGGTTCTATTCCCTTATTGTGATTGCCGTGGGCGTTATCATTTTCTTTGTACTCAATGACAAAGAAGAGGCACCGTCCGTGGAGGTGAAAAAAGAAGACGAAGCATCGCAAAACACCAGTATGACTTCGGTGCTGAGAGATAAAACCATCTGGCTTATCGCTTTCAACGTCTTCTTCGTTTACGCGGTTTACTGTGGCCTGACATTCTTCATTCCATTCCTGAAAAACATCTATCTGCTGCCCGTTGCGCTGGTGGGTGCTTACGGCATCATTAACCAATACTGTCTGAAAATGATCGGTGGACCGATTGGTGGCATGATTTCAGATAAGATCCTGAAATCGCCGAGTAAATATCTATGCTACACCTTTATCATCAGTACCGCTGCGCTCGTACTGTTGATTATGCTGCCGCACGAAAGTATGCCGGTCTATTTAGGGATGGCCTGTACATTAGGCTTTGGCGCGATAGTCTTTACACAGCGAGCCGTATTTTTTGCACCTATCGGCGAAGCAAAAATTGCTGAAAATAAAACAGGCGCGGCGATGGCGTTGGGTAGCTTTATCGGTTACGCCCCGGCGATGTTCTGCTTCAGTCTGTATGGTTACATTCTGGATTTAAATCCGGGGATTATTGGCTACAAAATCGTGTTTGGCATTATGGCCTGCTTCGCATTCTGTGGTGCGGTGGTTTCCGTAATGCTGGTTAAGCGTATTAGCCAACGTAAGAAAGAGATGCTGGCGGCTGAAGCTTGATTAATGGCCGGATGTGTTTAATCCGGCCAATGAAAACCGTATCAACCGTAGGCCGGATAAGGCGTTTACGCCGCATCCGGCAGTTTCACATCAGAAGAAATACTTCGTCCCGATACGAATCTGGTTTTGCTCGCGGTGGTATGGTTCTATATTACGATCTAACCAGCGTAATTCGAAATAAGGGAGCCAGTGTTCATTAATACGGTAACGGAAGGTATTAGTGATTTCCCAGTGATGATCTTTTCCATTGCTGCTATTAAAGTCATTTACGCGTATAAAATAATGTGGCTCAAATGTATAGGAGAATTTCTCGGTGATTTTAAAATTCCAGTAGGTACCAATTTCATAGGTGTCATTATTATCCAGCTCCCCGTTCAAATCTGTTGAACTGTAGTTATTATGGTTATAGCGATTTCGCACTGTCAGATTAAACCATGGTACAAATTTATAGTTGACGTCCAGATATACTGCACCACCGGAACCGGTGCTTTTATCATTAATTAAGCCACCGGGCTGGATGGTTAATTTATCGGTTGGTTTGAATAAAGGATACCAACCTTCAATTTCATTGTAGCCATGTTTAAGCTCATCTTCTCTCTGAAAATTATAGGTATTGGTTAACATGATACCCGCACCCATATCGAAGTTATAACCTACACGTAGCATAATTTCTGCCTGATCGGAGGCGAGATTATATGCCTCCCTGTTTTCAACATATGCGCCAGCGAATACCGATGCAGAGGTCAGAGAAGATAATAAAATTATTGCATTAATCTTTTTCATAATAAGTCCATTTTTTTAACGTAGGGGGGCCGCCACCCATCAGGATGGAAATAGCGGCTATTGACATTTATAACGTTACGGAAGCGGTTTTTTCTTTTGTCTCAATCTCTTTATTTTTACGTTGGTTGATGTCCTCAATAATTAACGCAAAACGTTTTTCATTGAGCGTGTAAAAGAATCCCATCGTCAATGCAGCAATTATCGCCAGCGCACAAGGCCAAATAAAAATGAGCTGACGCAAACCCTGTAATGTTGCATCGCTTTGCGCGATGTTGGGAACATAACCGATTTGCGTCAGCATAATGCCTGGCAAGAAGCCAGCAAGTGCGGCTGAAATTTTACGAAAGAAGGTATAACCGGTATAAACAGAACCTTCGGCACGTATACCTGTTTTCCATTCACCATAATCTACGGTATCCGGTACCAGCGCCCAGTTCAGGCTGTTTACAAAGGCCGTACCAAAAAAGGCGACACAAGAGAACATGACGAAAGTGAAAGAGTTACTGCCCCAGAAATAATTCAGGATATCCCCCACCGCCCACAGCACCATGCCAGCTAAATAAACCTGTTTTTTACCAAAACATTTTACAGTTAATGGCACCAGCAATACGCCGATGAGGATGCATCCCATACTGAAGAATCCCATCCACGACAATAAATTAATATCATTCAGCACATACTGAGTGTAATAGACCTGAATTGCCAGTTTGATATTAAATGCCGCCAGGGTACACAGGTTAGCAATACATAAAACCAGCAATGGCGGATTACGAAATATCGCGCAAAATGATTTGAGAATACTGGCTTTATGTCCGGTTGGCGTTGCGTCCACATAATGCTCTTTGACGCCTCTGTAGCACAGCATCATAAAAATAAAGCCGCCAATGGAGAACATCAGTGCCGCGCAGGCGTAACCGACGGTGGGGTCAGAAAATAGCGACTGCAACGGAATAAACGCCACGGTACAAATCAATAGCCCTATGGTGGCTCCTCCTTGTCGATAAGCTGCGAGCTGCGCGCGCTCATTGGGGTTTTTGGTAATGGCCGGGATCATCGCGCCATACGAGCAGTTCATCAGACTGTATGAAAGTCCAAACATCATAAACAGCGCGGTGGCAATCGTCGTTTTAACCGGCAAACTAAAGGTGGTGGCGATAAACTGGAGCGTTGCAATTAACGCCGCCGGAACCGCTGCATATAAAATAAAGGGACGAAATTTGCCTTTAGGCCCAATATTTTTCCGCGAGTCGAGTAAAAATCCGGTGAGCATATCGGTAAACGCGGTAAAGAATTTCGCCACCAGAAAGATAATCCCGCCATAGTAAGCAGGCATCCCTAATTCATCGGTATAAAATTTGAGGAGATACAGAGTGCCGATGCTAAGCATTAAATTCGAACCGACGTCGCCCATGCCATAAGCGATTTTTTCCCGCAGATTCAGTTTTAATGTCAGTGGATTATGGTCAGACATAATCACTCCTTATAACGCCCCGCAGGGCGTTGTTTATTATTTATGCCGTGCGTTTACGGGCTTCTATTTCTTCAACAATGCGGACGTACATTTTCTCGTTCAGACTGTAGAAGCAACCCATCGCCACAATGGTGACTACCGCCAGTGCGCTTGGGTAGATGAAGATCAGCTGGCGTAAACCTTCGATGGTATGGTCAGCCTGCGCCACGTTTGGCACATAGCCGATTTGCGTCAGCATCCAGCCTGGGAAGAAACCTGCCAGCGCCTGAGATACTTTGCGAAAGAAGGTGAAGCCGGTGTAGACCGTACCTTCCGAACGAACGCCGGTGCGCCACTCGCCGTACTCGACGGTGTCAGAAACCAGCGCCCAGTTCAGGCTGTTAACAAACGCTGAGCCGAAGAACGCCAGGCAGGAGAACGCCACAAAGCTGACCGAGCCGCCGCCGAAGAAATAGTTGAGCAGATCGCCCAGCACCCAGATCAGCAGACCGCCGATATAGACTTTCTTCTTACCAAAACGTCTGACTGCACCAGGCATCAGGAACACGCCGATGAAAATACAGCCCATGCTGAAAAATCCCATATATGACAACAGGATGGGATCGTTAAGCACGTACTGGGTGTAATAGACCTGAATGGCGAGCTTGACGTTAAATGCCCCTAAGGTACAGAGGTTAGCAATGCACAAAATGAACAGCGGGCGGTTACCGGCAATCGCACGGAAAGATTGCAACAAGCCTGGCTTTTGCGCCGGATTTGCAGGTTGGGTTTCGACATAACGCTCTTTCACGCCCGAGTAGCAGATCCACATAAACAGCAGGCCGAACAGTGAAAATAGCGTGGCGGCGAAGATATAGCCAAGTTGCTGATTACCCTCGATAAGATTCATAACCGGCACGAATCCCACCGTACAAAGCAGCAGGCCCAATGTAGCGCCACCCTGACGCCATGCCGCCAGTGATGCGCGTTCGTTGGGGTTTTTGGTAATAGCGGGGACCATTGCGCCATAAGAGCAGTTCATCATGCTGAAAAACAGCCCGTAGAGCATAAACAGGATAGTGGCCATCACCGTTTTACCGGTGACATCAAACGGTGTGCCGACAAAGTTGGCGATCGCCAGTAAGGTGACCGGGAATGACGCATACAGAATAAAAGGACGGAACTTACCTTTTGGACCGATCTTACGCCGGGAATCGAGCATGATGCCGGTACCCATGTCGGTAAAGGCGGTAAAGAATTTCGAGATCAAAAAGATAATACCGCCATAGGTGCCGGGCAGCCCCAGAACGTCGGTATAAAACTTCAAAAGATAAAGCGTGCCGATATCCAGCAGGATGTTAGAGGCCAGATCTCCGATACCGTAAGAGAGTTTCTCTTTAAAGGGCAGACGTAAAGTAGCAGGATCTTCCGTTGTGATGTGACTCATCGTTGTTCTCCCTTTGCCCGTGAGTTTCCCCACGGGCGGACGTGATTAGATGCTTTTTAACGACGCGAACAGTACCGCCCATTCGCTATCGGCGCGATAAAAGACCGGCGGTTTACCGATGGGCGCATTAACGGTAACTTCCTCGCCCTGGAACGCTTCACCTGTCCAGGCGTGGACCCAGTTATCCTCCGGCAGATAGAGCGTCCAGTCGCTACGGCCTTGTTCATGCACCGGAGCGACCAGAATGTCGCGGCCTAACAGGTACTGATATTTCAGGGTGTAGGTCTGCGCATCGTCTTCGTAATGCAGGAACAGCGGGCGCATAACCGGCAGGCCGGACTTCGCATTCAGCGCGACGGCCTCTTTCAGGTAAGGTTTCAGGGTGGTGAAGACGGTGGTCATACGGGCAAAATGGGCAATAGTTTCCGCGTCGCCGTCAAACTGCCAGTTGTCGCCCGGACGGTTGCCTTCGTGGGTGCGCATCATCGACGTGAAGGCGCTGAAATCACACCAGCGCAGCAGCAGCTCTTTGCTGCGCTTCATCTCAAACAGGGTGGTATAACCGCCAATGTCACTGTGATGCAAACCATGTCCGGTCATTGCCAGCGACAGCGCTGCCGGGACGACCGACGCCAGGCCATCGTCGAGACTCCAGTCGACGTTCTGGTCGCCCGCCCACATCATGGTGGAGTATTTCTGGCTACCGGTAGAACCGGCGCGCATAAAGAAAAGGATCTCGCCAAGCTTGCCCGTTTCTTCAAGGGCTTCGTAGTTACATTTCGCCCACAGTGCGGGCCAGGCGTTATGCATAATTTCGGCGCTAACGCCGTTATGCAGATACGTATCGGTCGGCAAATATTCGCCAAAATCTGCCATCCAGCCGCCGCAGCCCAATTCGATCATGTTTTTCTTGATGACCTCTTTAAACCAGGAATAGGCTTCAGGATTGGTCAAATCGACAACGCCGCCGTAAAACTCCCCAAATTCCACCAGATAGTCACCGCCAGAGGCATCTTTTGCCAGATAGCCATGTTGCGCCGCTTCTTCGCAGAGATCTTTATCGCTGGCAACATACGGGTTGATGTAGGCGAGGAACTGCACGCCTTCTTCTTTCCATTGCTTGATGCGGGAATCTAACTGTGGGTAGTTTTCACTGTTCCACTTCCAGTTCCACATCACACGTTTGCCAAAAGAGGTCATACGGATCCCGGACCAGTCCTGCGCCCAGATGCCGTTGACCTTCACGCCCGCGTTACGCATGGTGTCCAGTTTCTTCTGGCATACATCTGTCCCGCCCTGAATACCGAGCGTTACCCCGTCATAAATCCAGTCGGGCAGTTCTGGCTGGCGTCCCAGCAGGGCGGTTAATTTTTCCAACAGGGAGATGTATGTGTCCGCACATTCAAAATGCAGGGTGGCATTGTCTTCCCACAATGCCAGTTCATGGTATTCCGGAACACTGAAGTCGAAGTTCATATAGCAGCTGTTATCGACATGGCAGTAATACTTCTGCGTGCTGACAAAAGTAGGCTGCGGGAAGAAAGTCCAGTAATAGTCGCCGCCCGCGTTCTCTTTGCAGTCGGCCTGCCAGGTGACATAGGTTTGTTTGTTGCGACCAACGCCTTGTTCACTGGTCCACAGTGGGAACGGTTTGCCGCGTAGATCAAAATAGGAAAACTGTTCACCGCAGCCGTAGATATGGTCCTCCGGTTGTGCGGCAAGACGCAGCCAGATGCGGTTGTGGTGATGGTTGTCGTTTTGTAGTTCCAGCAATAAACGGCCCTGATCGTCGGCAGAGATACGCAGCGTGGCGCTAATGTCAGAACCACGGCTGAAATGGATTAACCAGCCATCCGGTGACTGGCTGACGATGGCGTCGGTGAGCGCAATCTTCTCCTGCAATTTATCTTTAATGCTGAAATTACCGCGGAACATATCGATATCCGCTATACCTGAGCCAATCGATAAGCAAGGATTATCTTTGCTATGGATTAAAATAAGACGGTCTTGAAAACGTAGAGTAAAACTGTCGTTATTCTGATGAAATTGAAAATCTAATAACTGTGGGCGTGGCGTATCCATAAATAATCTCCATAGAGTATAAAACTAATATTTCATGCCATCCTGTTATTACAGGTTTCATTAATCAAAGAATGTGTGCGGGTATAAATTAAAACCCGCGCAAGTGATTATTTACTTTCTTCAGCTCGGCGGATTGCAGCCACTTTTTTACCAAATGCCAGTTGCAGTATAACTAACAAGGTAAACGGAGGCAGAAGTGCGGCAGCGGCGGGAATTCCCAACGCACCTTTTATCAACATAGAACCGGAGGCAATCAACAATAAAAAGACCATCACACGAAACACTTTGACCGAAATGCGTTTATGCACATATTGTCCAATCAGTGAACCGAGGATCATGGTGGGAATACAAAACAGCACCAGTTTAAAGATAGAAACAGTCAAAATTCCGCTGGTCGCCAGCCCGCCGATCACCGCGATGTTGTTTGCGGTGAAGAAAGCGTTCAGAGTGCCGCGAAATGCCGCCGGACCTAAGTTACGCAGCATCCCGTAGATAACCATCGGCGGCCCGTTGGTTGAGAACGCCGCGCCTAATGCGCCAGCTACTGCGCCGATAGGTGCGGCGATCCAGTTACGGTCATAAATCGGCAAGCGAGGAATAAACATGCTGTAAAAGGAGTAGAGGATAAGAAATCCACCTAAGCCCACTTTCATAAAATGGTCGGGTAAATATGACAGCGCATATAAACCGACGGGTATTCCCAAAAATGAGAAAATAATCAGCACCATTGCCGAGCGCCAATCCGTTTCTTTGCGTGATAGCCAGGTGGCGTACAAGGCGGTTGCGGTGCCGACAATTACCGAAAGTGGTGTTGCCATTTTTACGGGGAGCATTAACGTGACGAGTGGCATGGTGGTTAAACCGCCACCAAATCCCGCGCATATCCCCACAAAGGTATAAAGAAACATCAACGCGATAACGATACATACCACGTTTGTTTCCAGCATGGCCCCATCTGGCGAAAATAACGTAAAAAAGTCCATAATATTTCCTGTTGTGTAAATACAACCCTAAACAATAATCTCGTTCTTTTCTTAATAAAATTAATTGTGCTGCCCGTGAATATTAAAAAACAGGCGGTGCGTTTTTCCTGGTTCCAGTAATAATAAGTCGATACCTGAATTAAAGGCGTTAGGCGGGCAACTCATAGGTTCAACTGCCAGTCCCTGACGCTGTAATTTTTCGCCGCTATAAACCTGCACCCAGGGTTGATCGGAACAAAGACTCACCGACAGCGCCTGCTGTGGATGGGTAATGGTCATTTCCCACAGATCATTAGCGGTTTTAAAGGTATGGTCTATTTTTGTCGCGGCTATTTTTGTCGCCCGCGTGAAATTTAAATTCAGCTCATCAACGTGGTGAAGCGTTGTCGGATTTGCGTGCTCATCGACGGCATAAACCTGTTCTGCCGGAAGCTGGAAAAGATAGTCATCAACAGATGTTAAGTTGCAGGTTAAATAAGGATGAATACCCACACCATAAGGTGCGGTCACAGTACCAATATTCTGGCTTGCGATCTCAACGGAAAGGCCCGTGCGAGCATTGAGCGAATAAACAACCTGCGAAGCCAGCATAAACGGATAGCCGTAACTGGGCGGTAGAAAAGCTGTCAGGGTAACGCTGGTGGCGGTTAATTCGCTAATTTGCCAGTCTCGCCAGGCAAGCAGCCCGTGAATAGCGGCTTTTGAACTATGTTCATTAATGGGTAACTGATATTCCTGTCCCTGATAGCGGTAACAGCCGTTGGCGATCCGGTTCGGCCACGGAATAAGCACTTTACCCAGATGCGCCAGCGGCATCTCTTCGGGTTTGTGCGGGATGACTAAATGACAACCCTGAAAAGTTAATTCAGCCAGACCAGCACCAACCGTCACGATAGTCGCGTGATAATCCCCCGCGGCAAGTGAAACGGTTTGTCCACTGCAATGCATGTTGGTGATTTGCATACGAGGCACCTTAATTAAAAAACGGCATACAGCCTCCCATGAGGCTGATGTCAAACCAAAAAACTGCGCCGGGCGGTCCCCTCTCCCCTTTGGGGAGAGGGTTAGGGTTTTCAGTCAGTTATTTGGCATTCACGTCCAGCAGACCCGCCGCAACTGCCGGAGCCAGGCCTGGCGCTAACGGGATACGCGGGATCACCAGGCAATGCAGCAGGTGATAAATATCCTGTTTACCGTCCCAGACTTTGGTGGTGACCTTATTGTCCGCATCCAGCTCCTGCCACCAGGAACCATTTTCATAGTCCATCAGGTACTTAATGCAGTAGTCCCACCATGTCTGATACCAGGTTTCGTACTGGCGATCGCCGGTAACGGTGTAGAGCGCGTAAGCCGTACCCATCGCTTCGACGATAGGCCAACGCACACGTTCGCGGACCACCGGTTTGCCTTCCCAGTCAACGGTATAAACAATCCCGTCGGCACCATCGGGCGCCCAGGCATCGCGCACGGTAGCGTTGAACAGACCTTTGGCATCTTCTAGCAGCCATGCTGGAGGTTGTTCGCAACGGGCTTCCAGGGCAGCGTGGATATGCAGCATTAAACGGCCCCATTCGATCCAGTGGCCCGGCGTGCCTCCGAATGCGCGGAAGCGGTGCGCCGGGTTATCTTTGTTGTAATCCGGCAGCGGATTCCACTGGGTATCGAAGTGCTCGTTAACGCGATAATGATTATTTCTGGCGACGTCGTGGATAATGACGGAAGCCACGCGAATCGCGCGATCCAGCCATTTTTTGTCATGCGTTACGTCATAAACAATCAAGAAAGCTTCCACCGCGTGCATATTGGCATTGCCGCCGCGGTACTCTTCGGTTTTGCTGAAGGCTTCGTCCCAGGATTCCAGGCACATCTGCTCTTCTTCGCTCCAGAAGTATTTCTCGATAATTTCAATGGTGTAATCGAGCAGCTTACGCGCTTCCGGGTGACCCGTTGTGACAGCACTGGCGGCACCCAGCAGGGCAAAGAAATGTTGATAGCCCTGTTTGGAGGCATCCACCACGCCCTCGTCATTGACACAGGCATACCAGCCGCCATATTTTTTATCGCGCAGTGCGCCGTTCATGGCTTTGATACCATGATCAACCAACGAGTAAGCGCCAGGTCGACCCATCGCCGCAGCAACGGAATAAACGTGCAACATACGGGCGGTGATCCACAGATGGGTGCCCATCTCTTCTTTGATTTGCCCTTTATTGCCTAACCAGCCAAAGCCAGTCGGTACTACGGAATTTTTACCAAAATCAAAGATGCGATCGGTTTCCTGTTCCAGCCAACGGTTGTGACTTAAGGTGTTAAACCATTTCATTTTTGTATCCTCATCTTAACGGCGTTTAGCCATCATTTCGTCGACGATATCGCCAAGTTGTTGTAATTTCGGTGCGCAAACGTCACGCAGCATCAGTTCGTTGTCTGGTAAACCGACCACCGATGCCCAGACGGCCCGACCGGCCAGGAAGCCCGATGCGCCCGCCGTCATCGCCACGCGCACGGCACGCGGGAACAGTTTTTCGTCAACGCCGGAAGAGAGGATCACCCACGGCATATTGATATGGTCATTCAGACGTTGTGAAGCACTGAGAAGCTCTTGTTGCGGACCTTTTCCGTAAAGCGGCATTTCAACTTTGTAGAGGTCAGCGCCACTGTCGCCCAGCTCTTTGGCGGCATCGATGATCGCTTGTTCGCGATCGAATTTATCGCCACGACGCGGTGGGCGGACGACTGGCTCAATAATGCTTACCAGACCGTGTGAGTGGCACAGTTCGTTGAACTCTTTCACCATATCCAGGCGTTGCTGCGCATCTTCATCACTACGCCACAGCACCAGTAGTTTCAGGGCTTTGCCACCGTCTTGTTTGATTTGTAGCGGGTTGATTTTGCGGTCAATGACTACGCTATCTACCGGAATACCGTTGCCAGGGATGAACTCATCGGCGGCGACAATCATGGCGCAACTTTTGGCAATCGCGTTTTGCTCAACCACCTGGCGGTAGCAGAATTGTTGATCTACCAGAATCGCCGATGCATAAGGTGAAAGCGTCTTCGCGGCGTTAACTTTGAAATCAGTTAAAACGCTATCGGCTACTGGAGCGGGTGCGCCAGCCGCGGCAAACATCATGCGCATGGCTTCGCGCTGATCGACTGCCAGCATGGCAAAACCGCCCGATGCGCGCGTAATGTCGTTGATGGTGTACTTATTCATTCATTTATTCCTTTATCCAGTCGTTACATTTTTACTTTGGCAGTCATCCCGGCACTGACACGGACCTGCTCCAGAATGGCGGACCAGTCCTGGCGACCGCGACCCGCTGCGCGCGCCTGGCTATAAACCTCCCGTGAGGCGGCCCCCAGTGGCATCGGCACATGCAACTGGTTGGCGACATCAAGGGCGATGCCAAGATCCTTATGGGCAAGATCGATCATGAAGGCGGGAGAAAGATCTCCGCTGAGGACTTTGTTCGGCCAGGAAGTGGTGAAGTGGCCTTTACCGGCGGCAGTACCGCTCATTACCTTGACGGCAACATCGAAGGGAAGATTGAGGGCTTCGCACAAAACGGCAGCTTCTGCCGAAAGCGCATTGAGCGCGATACTCATATAGTTGTTGATGAGCTTAACGCGGATCCCCATGCCCGGACCGCCCGCGTTGATCAACTCGCTGCCCATCGCCATCAGGATCGGCGTGGCGCGTTCAACTTGTTCAGCAGTGCCGCCAGCCAGCAGTAGCAGAGTACCGGTAATGGCATTTGCGGAAGTACGGCCAACCGGAACATCCATCATGCTGAAGCCTCTGGCCTGCATATCAGCAATCAATTTATCGGTTTGCAGCGGGTGGATGGTCGACATATCAATGACCAGCGCATCGGAAGATAAGCTCTCACAGACACCGTTTTCACCGAACAACACGTGACGCACCAGATCGCCATTCGGCAACATGGTAATGATAAATTCGGCACCTTTAGCGGCCTGCGCTGGGTTAGCAGCGGGAGTCGCCCCTTTGTCTACCAGATGCTGTACGGCTTCGGCATTCACATCGAAGACGCAAAGTTGATGCCCTTGCTGCAATAAATTGCTCGCCATTGGCGAACCCATTTGTCCTAAACCGATAAACGCGATTGCTGCCATAACCCTCTCCTGAATACAGTGATGTCACTTTTTGTCATTTATGACATGCCTTGCTTGTCTGTTTTTGATCGTATTTGTAATTTATCGTCAAAAAATTGACAGCCGTCACTTTTTAAACAATTGGTGAAATTAAAATGAACGCATCCCAAAATGCTTAAGGAATGACCATGATTCGTGTTGCTTGTGTAGGAATTACCGTGATGGATCGCATCTATTACGTGGAAGGGTTGCCGACGGAGAGCGGTAAGTACGTGGCAAAAAATTATACGGAAGTTGGCGGCGGGCCAGCGGCTACAGCAGCAGTTGCGGCGGCCAGACTGGGTGCGCAGGTCGATTTTATTGGTCGCGTCGGTGACGACGACACGGGCAACAGCCTGCTGGCAGAGCTGGAATCCTGGGGCGTTAACACCCGTTACACCAAACGGTATAACCAGGCGAAATCTTCGCAATCCGCCATCATGGTGGATGCCAAAGGCGAGCGAATCATCATTAACTATCCCAGCCCGGACCTGCTGCCTGACGCAGAGTGGTTGGAGGAAATTGATTTCTCTCAGTGGGACGTGGTGCTGGCAGATGTACGCTGGCATGACGGCGCGAAAAAAGCCTTCACTCTGGCGCGGCAGGCGGGCGTGATGACCGTGCTGGACGGTGATATTACGCCGCAGGATATCAGTGAGCTGGTGGCGTTAAGCGATCATGCAGCTTTTTCAGAACCGGGTCTGGCGCGGCTAACGGGCGTGAAAGAGATGGCGAGTGCCCTAAAACAGGCACAAACGCTCACAAATGGACATGTCTATGTTACTCAGGGCAGTGCAGGCTGTGACTGGCTGGAGAATGGCGGGCGACAGCATCAGCCAGCTTTCAAAGTTGATGTGGTAGATACTACCGGTGCGGGCGATGTTTTTCACGGCGCATTGGCGGTGGCGCTGGCAACAGGTGGAGATTTAGCGGATTCCGTCCGCTTTGCCAGCGGTGTGGCGGCGTTAAAATGCACGCGTCCCGGTGGGCGTGCCGGGATCCCTGACTGTGATCAAACCCGATCTTTTTTGTCACTTTTTGTATAAAATGCCAGGGTGATGGTTTTTCGAGGAATTTTCATGAGCCTTACCGAACTAACCGGTAACCCGCGGCACGACCAACTCCTCATGCTGATCGCCGAGCGTGGGTATATGAATATTGATGAGCTGGCAAATCTGCTGGATGTTTCCACGCAGACGGTCCGCCGGGATATTCGTAAATTAAGCGAGCAAGGGCTGATCACGCGCCATCACGGTGGCGCGGGTCGGGCCTCCAGCGTCGTTAATACGGCGTTCGAACAGCGTGAGGTTTCGCAAACTGAAGAGAAAAAAGCGATTGCCGAAGCGGTGGCAGACTATATTCCTGATGGATCGACAATATTTATCACCATCGGTACGACTGTCGAACATGTCGCCCGGGCGTTACTTAACCATAATCATTTGCGGATAATCACGAACAGCCTGCGTGTGGCGCATATTCTGTACCACAACCCGCGCTTTGAAGTGATGGTGCCCGGCGGTACGTTGCGCTCTCATAATAGCGGGATCATTGGCCCTTCAGCGGCTTCCTTTGTGGCCGATTTTCGGGCTGATTATCTGGTAACAAGCGTTGGGGCGATTGAGAGCGATGGCGCGTTGATGGAGTTTGATGTAAACGAAGCTAACGTGGTGAAAACGATGATGGCGCACGCGAGAAATATTCTGCTGGTCGCCGATCACACTAAGTATCATGCTTCGGCGGCGGTTGAAATTGGTAACGTGGCACAGGTCACTGCGCTCTTTACCGACGAGCTGCCGCCCGCTGCGCTAAAATCACGTTTACAAGACAGCCAAATTGAAATCATCCTTCCCCAGGAAGACGCGTAGAATTTTGTGACCGTTGACCTTGCTTCATAGCTGACCACATAGCCAAACCCATCCTTTCCCGCTACAGTTAATTTCTTGTGGCGCGAAAGGAGGCAAAAATGCTCTATATCTTTGATTTAGGTAATGTGATTGTCGATATCGACTTTAACCGCGTGCTGGGAGCCTGGAGCGATTTAACGCGTGTTCCCCTGGCTACGCTTAAGAAGAGTTTCCACATGGGCGAGGCGTTTCATCAGCATGAGCGCGGGGAAATTAGCGACGAAGCGTTCGCAGAGGCGCTGTGTCATGAGATGGCTCTACCGCTAAGCTATGAGCAGTTTTCCCACGGCTGGCAGGCGGTGTTTGTCGCGCTGCGCCCGGAAGTGATCGCCATCATGCATAAACTGCGTGAGCAGGGTCATCGTGTGGTGGTGCTTTCCAATACTAACCGCCTACATACCACCTTCTGGCCGGAGGAATACCCGGAAATTCGTGATGCTGCTGACCATATCTATCTGTCGCAAGATCTGGGGATGCGCAAACCTGAAGCACGAATTTACCAGCATGTTTTGCAGGCGGAAGGTTTTTCAGCCAGCGATACGGTCTTTTTCGATGACAACGCCGATAATATAGAAGGAGCAAATCAGCTAGGTATTACCAGTATTCTGGTGAAAGATAAAACCACCATCCCGGACTATTTCGCGAAGGTGTTATGCTAAAAAACATTCAGGACAAAGCCAGGCACCGTACCCGTCCGCTATGGGCCTGGCTAAAACTACTCTGGCAACGCATTGATGAGGACAATATGACAACCCTGGCAGGTAATCTTGCCTATGTGTCGTTGCTCTCATTAGTGCCGCTGGTTGCCGTTGTTTTTGCGCTTTTCGCCGCTTTTCCCATGTTTTCCGACGTCAGCATTCAGTTGCGTCACTTTATTTTTGCCAACTTTCTGCCTGCTACTGGCGATGTTATCCAGCGATATATCGAACAGTTTGTCGCCAATTCCAACAAAATGACCGCCGTCGGGGCGTGCGGGCTGATCGTCACAGCATTATTGCTGATGTACTCCATCGATAGCGCGTTGAATACCATCTGGCGCAGTAAACGAGCGCGACCAAAAATTTACTCGTTTGCCGTGTACTGGATGATTTTAACGCTGGGGCCGCTGTTGGCAGGGGCCAGTCTGGCGATCAGTTCCTATTTGCTCTCCCTGCGCTGGGCGAGCGATCTCAATACTGTCATCGACAACGTGCTGCGTATTTTTCCGTTGCTGTTGTCGTGGATCTCCTTCTGGTTGCTGTACAGCATTGTTCCTACTATCCGCGTACCTAATCGCGACGCGATTGTCGGCGCGTTTGTCGCCGCACTCCTGTTCGAAGCAGGAAAGAAAGGTTTCGCGCTTTATATCACCATGTTCCCCTCATATCAGCTCATTTACGGTGTGCTGGCGGTGATCCCCATTCTCTTTGTTTGGGTCTACTGGACATGGTGTATCGTCTTGCTTGGTGCGGAAATTACTGTCACTCTCGGGGAATACCGCAAACTAAAACAAGCAGCTGAACAAGAAGAAGACGACGAACCATGATTGCATTAATTCAACGCGTAACCCGTGCCAGCGTCACCGTGGAGGGAGAAGTGACGGGCGAAATTGGCGCGGGACTTTTGGTGTTATTGGGTGTCGAAAAGGATGACGACGAACAGAAAGCAAACCGTCTGTGCGAGCGTGTGCTTGGCTATCGCATCTTCAGCGATGCCGATGGCAAGATGAATCTCAACGTGCAACAGGCGGGCGGCAGTGTGCTGGTGGTTTCCCAGTTTACCCTCGCCGCAGATACCGAACGGGGGATGCGCCCAAGTTTCTCCAAAGGCGCATCACCGGATCGCGCAGAGGCGTTATATGACTATTTCGTCGAACGCTGCCGTCAGCAAGAGATGAACACGCAAACAGGACGCTTCGCTGCGGATATGCAGGTATCGCTGGTCAATGATGGCCCCGTAACATTCTGGTTGCAGGTATGAGCCAGCTTCCAGGGTTGTCACGGGAAACAAGAGAGAGTATCGCTATGTATCACCTTCGGGTTCCACAAACAGAAGAAGAATTAGAGCGTTACTATCAGTTTCGCTGGGAAATGTTGCGTAAGCCCCTGCATCAACCGAAAGGTTCGGAACGCGACGCGTGGGATGCGATGGCGCATCACCAGATGGTCGTCGACGAGCAGGGTAATCTGGTGGCGGTAGGCCGACTGTATATTAATGCCGACAATGAAGCGTCCATTCGCTTTATGGCCGTTCATCCCGACGTGCAGGACAAAGGGTTAGGAACGCTGATGGCGATGACCCTGGAGTCGGTGGCGCGTCAGGAAGGTGTTAAGCGCGTGACCTGTAGCGCCCGCGAAGACGCGGTGGAGTTTTTCGCCAAGCTGGGGTTTGTTAATCAGGGAGAAATCACCACGCCAACCACCACGCCGATTCGCCATTTTTTGATGATAAAACCTGTCGCCACTCTGGATGACATTCTGCATCGCGGCGACTGGTGCGCGCAGCTGCAACAGGCGTGGTACGAACATATCCCGCTAAGCGAAAAAATGGGCGTGCGCATTCAGCAATATACCGGGCAAAAATTTATCACCACTATGCCGGAAACCGGCAATCAGAATCCGCACCACACGCTGTTTGCCGGGAGTTTATTCTCGCTGGCAACACTCACTGGTTGGGGACTTATCTGGCTGATGCTGCGCGAACGCCACCTCGGCGGAACGATTATTCTGGCCGATGCGCATATCCGCTACAGCAAGCCGATTAGTGGTAAACCGCATGCGATAGCCGACCTCGGTGCCTTAAGCGGCGATCTCGACCGTCTGGCGCGCGGACGTAAAGCACGGGTGCAGATGCAGGTCGAAATCTTTGGCGACGAGACGCCGGGTGCATTGTTTGAAGGCACGTATATCGTTCTGCCCGCGAAGCCATTTGGCCCGTATGAAGAGGGCGGGAACGAAGAAGAGTAGCTGATGGAGAGGGGCGGTGCTGCCTCTCTCATTCTTTCAGGTCATTTACATCAGTCTCTGACTATTCCGGTTATATTGAATAAGAACGCTATAAATTTTTATTCTTCGTTGGCACCATACGTGTCTTGCTACATCACTGTTCAGGAGCATTTAAATATTATTTGTAGAGCTGAGTGGCAATTATCGCTGATAATGCTTAATTCATCATCTTACTTCAGGTTTGAGCGATTTTTGATAGCCAAAACCCCCTCTGGTGCCATACTTTTCTCATAAATATTTTTAAAATCTATAGCTAACAAACATTATGCAAAGATAATGGACTGGCATCATTATCAGTATCATTTATTTACTGCTCTGGATGTTATAAATAATTATGTTGCATTTTTGCTCTTAAACCGTGGGAAGGAGGCTGTAATGGTTGCCAATATTAATCTCATTAAACAAGAAAGTTATTCTATTGTTAATTTAGAAAAACAACTGACGAGTAATGAATCACCGAAGCAAACGCTATTAAATCATTTTTCACTTTGCCTTAAAATGGAAGGTGAGGAGCAACTGTGCGATTGTGTTAACGAACTGAAACTCGGGTTGTCGAGTAATAATGAATATGACCTGTTCAAAAATAGAGAAACCTCACTGTGGAAACGCAAAGTACCAGAAAGCGCAGCGCTGGCAATGACGGGAACAGTATATAAATTATTTGGTAGTCGCTTACTCAACGCCCGCAATCAGTTAGATAAAAACCTCCTCGAAATGGCTATGCAAATGGTTTATGGCAAAGATATGGTGACAAAGTCAGGGGATATATTGATTGATATACAATTAAATAAGGATGGCAGCCTCCAGAGTAAGCACTACACATTTGATGTAGGTGA
This sequence comes from Escherichia sp. MOD1-EC6021, assembly GCF_002965245.1. Classification (NCBI taxonomy): domain Bacteria; kingdom Pseudomonadati; phylum Pseudomonadota; class Gammaproteobacteria; order Enterobacterales; family Enterobacteriaceae; genus Escherichia; species Escherichia sp. MOD1-EC6021. The sequence goes on from NZ_PTRU01000013.1 coordinate 39,452, forward strand.
AGTTATAAACCGTTATAATATTGACCTCTTTGTAAATGCCTCGAGTATTAATCAAACTTACTTACATGATAAAAATCCTGGTGACGTTATTAGCCTGTATGGCACTTTAGATAACGTTCCTCTTGTAGTAAAGGAATGCACCGGTAAAAATCATCAAATTAACGTTAAAGCCAAATTGCCACAAGAACGAAGTGAAAAAGTTGAGGATATGTGTGAAAGAATGAGAGGTGGCATCTCTATGTTTAATCACACTACAAAAACAGCTGGTAATATAGAGCATAATTTGCAGCTAAGTTTTCTCGTGGATTCACGACCGTCGATCACCAATAAATACTCAGCCAAAGATGTAAGTCCAGATATACTTACATTGCCCGTCAACGTATATCATGCAGATTTTAAAATTAAAATCAATAACGAAGTAGAGAAGGCTTCGTCAATTGTGTTATGTGCTGTGCAAAAAAATCTCCATGCAGCAAGGAAGGTTCTTAGCGGGATAATAGGAAATGTGCCCAAAAATAATAAACCAAAAACAATCATTTTTGATTTGCGTTTTCTTAGTGCAATTAAGCAGAAAGTTTTTTTTGGCAATGAAAAACCGTTGTTTGTAAAACATACCGCAATGATGAGGGAGGCATGCCAGGATTTACCGCAGCCAGTGGAATATATTCCTTTAGACTGTGAAGCGCATAGCCATCGCAGCGTCGCCTTTGCCAAAACCGTGGTTGCACCTATCATGGTGACAGGTGTGGGCGCTGCTTTAATGTATGCAACATCATCAGGCCCGTATTATGCGAAAAGTATTTCTGACTCTCCGGATATCGAGATGATAAAAAATCGTATGGCTGGATTATTTAACCACATGGGTAATTCTGTACAAACAAAATATCGGCCGGTTTTTGATAAATGGAATGAATTGGTAGATAAGTTAAACCACGAAAGAAATACAGTACCGTTTGCGTGTTTGACCACCATTTTAGCAACAGCGTTAAATGAAACCCCTGAGGGGGATACGAATGTTGCCGTTGTGATGGGGTGTAAATCTGCGAAAGATCGCACGATATCCATTGTTCTTGGCAACTCGATGTTGCAAACACTCATTGAAAAACGCCTCGCCGATGGTAGAGAAATTGAAAACCTTTTTGATCAACAGGGATATTTTAGTTGCGAGTCATTAACAGCTGAAGAATTAATGATGTTAAAAGACCTTTTTGATATTCGAGTTCTTCATCTCTCTAACAAATTTAATGTTGGGTTGCAAGGTAATATCAACACGGATGTTTTACAAGATTCGTTTTTTAAAAATGTCGATTTCATTCATGAATCTAACTCGTATACCGTAGGGATGGGAGTCTGAAGAGTAAAACTCATTAGAATTACCAGAATTCGGCCAATGCATTGCAAAAATGACATACAAAGAGAGAAGTGTGCAGGCACTTAGCCGCGAGGGGCATGGTTATGCCATACAGAAAGCACCAGCATTCAGAACTCCTGTGAAAGCGGCATAGTGCCGCCTGCTCAGGAGTTTTACTATGACCCGTAATCGTGCTTAACGTTACCATCCTATGATTCGATTAAAAAAACTCACCGTCGCGCTGATGATTGACGTCAATGCTATCGGATGATACCGGGGTGTTCCGGAAGGAATTCCTTGTTTCCCGAACTGTTACCCACAAAATTATAACGACGAGCAAGTAAAGACCGGTTGGCGGCAGCATTGACCGGTCTGTGATGGATGTTAAATTTCACCTTAAATCCTGGTGCTGTTAGGATGCTGACGTTTTTCGGGTACACCATTCAGATTATGCAAATGAAGACCCAATCAAAAAATAAATATCCCTGAATATAATATATTTATAGCACCCATATCTCATCCTGGGCGATAACCAAACCATTTTTGATTAACAAATGAAACAACTGCAACGTTCTTATTATTTCTGGAAAACGTCTCGCAAAAACAAAACAGCATGCAAAAATCCGCTTTTTTTAAATGATTTTTCGGCGTAATTTTCGCACATACATTAATGAGTAATATATGTAAGGTATTGGTAATGGTGATGAATACGGTTTTTCTTCATTTATCAGAAGAGGCAATTAAACGGCTGAACAAGCTTAGGGGCTGGCGTAAGGTTTCACGATCTGCAATTTTACGCGAAGCGGTAGAGCAATATCTGGAACGTCAGCAATTCCCGGTGCGTAAAGCAAAGGGAGGCAGGCAAAAGGGGGAGACAGTGGGTGTCGATGATCAGTGTAAGGAGCATAAGGAATGACAAAAAATTTTTTATTCTTGAATATAAAAAACCAGATGCCCTTATTCTGGTATTAATACAAGGTTGTTTTACTTGAACTTATAATAATTGCAACTGTTACATCATATCTGGAAAACGCCTCGCAAAATACGAGAGATTTTGCGGGAATAGCAGGTATCGTCACACCCTATGAGCTGTAATCCGGGCGACCTGCGCCACCCGGAAAACGTCAGAGATTACTCCCCTTCACCCGGAAACAGGAACGGGTTGATGGAACTGCGGGCGTAGCCTTCTTGCTCCATTCGCGCATCCAGTACCAGAGAGGCGAGGTCATCTGCCACGGCTTCAACTTTCGGCTCTTTTTCCTGATAAAGAATCTTCAGGTAAGTGCCGCAGTCATCGCAGCTTTCGGCTTTAATCGCGGCCTGTTCGTCATCCAGCGACCAGTAATGCAGTTTGCCGCTCTGTTCACAATTGCTGCATTTTACGCGCACTACGTGCCATTCGGTTTCACACAGGTTGCAGTGCAGATAACGCAGCCCCTGAGTGGTGCCAATTTGCACCATGCTGGACACCGGCATAGAACCACAAACCGGGCAATATTGACGTTGTTCGCCATATTCAGCGCGGGCTTTGCCGGGGATCAGATTGGCCATCTGCGCCCAGTAGAGCGACAGTGCGGCCCAGATAAACGGCGCTTTATCGCTGCTGACGGACGAGAAATCAGAGGCGAACAGCGCGCTGGCCATATCTTCCAGCTCCTGGCTTGATGCCTTCTCCAGATTCTCAATCACTGCCAGCGCGGGGCCGCTCATTTCAGGTTTCAGCTCAGCAATCATTGCCATCAGCAGCTTTTGCCAGTGCTTATCACGCGGCAAAACGTGAATATCCAGCGGTGGCTTGCCCTGTGCGCTGGCTTCTTTAATGCGCGCGGTCAGATCCATCTCCAGCGGATGGTCGTACAGCACCACTTCCTGGGCGTGGGCGATAAGCGCAGCAAAACGCAGGTAATCACCCAGCGGATTATTTTCTGCCAGCTCGCGCAGACGCTCGGCGCGGCGGTTGTATAAATTTTTGAGCCGAGGGAACAATAACGGCGGAATCATATCCGCCGTACGTTTCTCGCTCGAACCCAGCTCATCTTGCGGGATTATGCGAATACTCATTCAGCTTTCTTTTCCGTTGTCTTGCGGACCTCACGGTACCAGCGTGGGTGATGTTTCTTCGCCCATGCGCTAGTAACCCATCCTTCCACCATGGCGGTAATCGTGCCTTTCACCCAAAGGGCGGCGTAGATATGCACCATGATAACCACAATTAACGCCACTGCGGCAAATGAATGCAGCATTAACGCGAATCGGATCACCGGGATTGAGAAAGCAGGCGCAAAATAAGGACGCCAGATAATCACGCCGCTCACCAGCAGCAGAACCAGGAAAATAATCGCCGCCCAGAAAACGCATTTCTGACCGAAGTTATAACGCCCGGTATCACCTACTTCCTCGTTGACGACGATCTTACGAATATTCTTCGCCCAAAAGATATCATCCCGATTGATTAGGTTGTGATGCCAGTAACGGAAAAACATGATGATGAACGAGGCAAACATAACCACGCCGACAAACGGGTGCAGAATGCGCGCCAGCTGCGGTGTGCCCATGATTTGCATCAACCAGTTGAAGGAAGGGAACAAAAAGCCCAGCCCGCTCACCGCCGCCAGGATGAAGCAGAAGGCGGTGATCCAGTGGTTGATACGTTCCGGCGCGGTGTAGCGCACGATGGTGTCACGTCGTTTCATTTGCGCTCCTCGTCTTTCTCTTCGTGCAGATTATTCTCTTCCTCATCCGCACGGTTCGGACCGACACCCACGTAGTGGAAGATACTGGCTGCGAAGGTAGCCGCAAAGCCAACAGCTGCGAGCGGTTTCCAGATGCCTTTCCAGAATTTCACGGTTTCGCTGATTTCCGGGTTCTCCGGCAAGCCATGATACAGATTTGGCTTGTCAGCATGGTGCAGCACGTACATAACGTGTGTACCACCCACGCCTGCCGGATCGTACAGACCCGCATTGTCGTAACCGCGAGTTTTCAGCTCCGCCACGCGCTCGCTCGCCAGCGTTTTCATCGACTCTTTCGTACCGAAGTGAATCGCGCCCGTTGGGCAGGTCTTCACGCAGGCCGGTTCTTGCCCAACCACCACGCGGTCAACGCACAGCGTACATTTATAAACGCGGTTGTCTTCCGGGTTGAGGCGCGGAATGTCGAACGGACAGCCCGCAATGCAATAACCGCAACCAATGCACTGCTCGGACTGGAAGTCGACGATACCGTTGGCATACTGAATAATTGCCCCTTCCGCCGGACACGCTTTCAGGCAGCCTGGATCGGAACAGTGCATACAGCCGTCTTTACGGATCAGCCATTCCAGTTTGTCGTTCTGCTCCACTTCCGAGAAGCGCATCACCGTCCACGATTTGGCGCTTAAATCATTGGGGTTGTCGTACACCCCAATGTTATTGCCGACGGTATCGCGAATGTCGTTCCACTCTGAACACGCCACCTGACAGGCTTTACAGCCGATACAGGTGGTGACGTCGATGAGTTTCGCCACTTCTTCCTGGAAGTCCCGCGCCTGAGGCGCGGGGGTCAGACCGTTAGTCGCGGAACGACGAATGATATCTTGAGATTGATAAGCCATATGTCGTCTCCGTTACACCTTTTCCACATTCACAAGGAAGGACTTAAACTCCGGCGTCTGCGTGTTCGCATCACCGACGAATGGCGTTAACGTGTTGGCAATAAAGCCTTTTTTCGCAACACCTTCATAGCCCCAGTGAATCGGAATACCGATGGTATCGATATCTTTGCCGTTCGCTTTCAGCGTGCGAATACGTTTGGTCACCACCGCTTTGGCTTTGATATAGCCACGGTTGGAGGAGACTTTCACGGTATCGCCCTGGGCAATGCCAAGTTTATTCGCCAGCGACTCCCCGATTTCCACAAACTGCTCTGGCTGCAAAATCGCATTCAACAGCGCGTGTTTGGTCCAGTAGTGGAAGTGCTCGGTCAGACGATAGGTGGTTCCGACATACGGGAACTTATCGGCTTTACCCAATGCTTCGGCATCGTCTTTAAAGATTCGCGCAGCCGGGTTCGAGATAACGTTTGGATGCAGTGGGTTAGTTCCCAGCGGCGTTTCAAACGGCTCGTAGTGTTCCGGGAACGGACCTTCCGCCATCTTATCGAGGGCAAACAGACGCCCCATGCCTTCCTGCTGCATGATAAACGGCCCGACGCCACTGCCCGGAGGCGCTGCGCTGTAGTCCGGAATATCCCAGCCGGTCCATTTGGTGCCGTCCCATTTCAGCAACTGACGCTTCGGATCCCACGGGTTACCCTGCGGATCTGCGGAGGCGCGGTTATACAGAATGCGGCGGTTAAGCGGCCATGCCCATGCCCAGCCCAGCGTGTTACCGAGGCCAGACGGATCGGCGTTATCACGGCGCGCCATCTGGTTGCCTTCCGGCGTCCAGCTACCGGCGAAAATCCAGCAGCCACAGGAGGTGGTGCCGTCATCGCGCAGTTGAGCGAACGAGCTGAGTTGTTGGCCTTTCTTGACGATAACCGCCCCGGTTGCCGGATCGGTAATATCGGCCAGCGCCTTACCGTTGCTCTCCATCGCCACTTCTTCCGACTTCGGCTCATGCGGGATGGCGTAGTTCCAGGTCATGTTCAGCACCTGGTCCGGGTTCGCGCCACCCTGTTCGGCGTACATCTTGCGCAAGCGCAGGAAGATACCGGAGAGGATCTCGCCATCAGTCAGCGCAATCCCCGGGGCGTCCGCACCTTTCCAGTGCCACTGCAACCAGCGACCGGAGTTAACGATTGAACCGTTCTCTTCCGCGAAGCAGGTCGATGGCAGACGGAACACTTCGGTCTGGATCTTCGACGAGTCCACTTCGTTCAGCTCACCGTGGTTCTGCCAGAAGTTAGAGGTTTCAGTGTTCAGCGGGTCGATAGTGACGAGGAACTTCAGTTTCGACAGACAACCGATCACTTTGTTTTTGTTCGGGAATGAGGCAACAGGGTTAAAGCCCTGGCAGATATAGCCATTGACCTTGCCCTCTTTCATCATCTCGAAGTATTGCAGGACGTCGTAGCCTTTATCCCACTTCGGCAACCAGTCAAAGCCCCAGCTGTTTTCTGCCGTCGCTTTATCACCAAAGAAGGCCTTCATCATGGAGACGAAGAATTTCGGGTAATTGCCCCAGTAGTTAACCTGGCCTTCCAGCAGCGGTTTCGGCGTATTGGCGGCAAGGTAGGTTTGCAGATCGGTCTGCTTCTCGCTTGGCAGCGTCATGTAACCTGGCAGGCTCTGCGACAGCAGCCCCAGGTCCGTCAGCCCCTGAATGTTGGAGTGACCGCGCAGGGCGTTAACGCCGCCGCCTGCCATCCCCATATTGCCGAGCAGTAGCTGGATCATCGCCATCGTACGAATGTTCTGCGCACCAACGGAGTGTTGCGTCCAGCCGAGCGCGTAAAGGAACGAGGCAGTTTTATCGTGAGCACTGGTCTCTGCGATGTATTCGCAGACTTTCAGGAACGCGTCTTTCGGCGTACCACAGATGTTTTCAACCACATCTGGCGTATAACGGGAAACGTGCTGTTTCAGCAAGTTCCACACGCAGCGCGGATGTTGCAGCGTGGTATCGCGTTTGGCGAAGCCGTTTTCGTCCAGTTCGTAAGTCCAGGAGGATTTATCGTACTTGCGTTTTTCTGCGTCGTAGCCGGTGAACAGGCCATCTTCAAAGCCGTAATCCTCACGCACGATCAGGCTGGCGTTGGTATAGGCTTCGGTGTATTCGCGGTTGAATTTTTCATTGTTCAGCAGGTACAGCAATACGCCTGACAGGAAAGCAATGTCAGTACCGGAACGAATAGGGGCATAGTAGTCAGCCACCGCCGCCGTACGCGTAAAGCGAGGATCGATCACAATCAGCTTCGCGCCGTTGTGAATTTTGGCTTCCATCGCCCAGCGGAACCCGACCGGGTGTGCTTCAGCGGCGTTACCGCCCATCACCACGACGAGGTTGGCGTTCTTGATGTCGACCCAGTGGTTGGTCATCGCACCGCGACCAAATGTTGGAGCAAGACTTGCTACCGTTGGTCCGTGTCAGACACGCGCCTGGTTGTCGACCGCGAGCATACCCAGCGCGCGGGAGAATTTTTGCGTTAAATAGCCGGTTTCGTTACTCGACGCGGAAGCACACAGCATCCCGGTGGAGAGCCAGCGGTTAACAGTCACGCCTTCGGCGTTTTGCGCAATGTAGTTAGCATCGCGGTCTTCTTTCATCAGTTTGGCAATGCGATCAAACGCCTCTTCCCAACTGATTTGCTGCCATTTATCAGAACCTGGCGCACGGTATTCCGGAAACTTCAGACGGCTTTCGGAGTGGATGAAATCCACCAGGCCAGCGCCTTTCGGACAAAGTGCACCGCGGTTGACCGGGTGATCCGGGTCACCTTCGATATGGAAGATAGATGCTTTGGCGTTTTTTGCTCCGTCACCGAGGCTGTACATCAACAGCCCACAGCCTACGGAACAATAGGTGCAGGTATTACGGGTTTCGCGGGTGCGCAGCAGTTTATACTGCCGGGTTTCCGCGAGTGCTACGCTGGGTGCAAAACCCAGTGCCGCTGCCGTGGTGCCTGCCATACCGCCAGCGCAGATCTTAAAGAACTGCCTTCTGCTGACCTGCATGGATTGCTCCTTGTTTCGACATTGTCACGTCCCATTTACATTCGCTTGCTGCGTGTGCAGGGAGTGGGAGTTATTTTTCTTTGCGGAAGGGGCCGCAAAGGTCCAGAATTGGCTCAATTTCCCTCCATCCAGGAAGGGTTTGTAACAGAATACCATAATGTTGGTGTGTGTGTTCTTATCCGGTTAATAGAAAGTGAAAAAAACACAGCAAAAAGAAATCAAAAATGTGACAAATGTCACAGGTGTTCGTCAAATTGAGTTATGGCGGCGTGACGATTTACAACACCCACGGTTAGATGAGGTGGCGGAAGAGGTTCCCGTTGCGCTGGTCTACAACGGCATTTCGCATGTGGTGATGATGGCGTCGCCCAAAGACCTTGAATACTTTGCGCTCGGTTTTTCGCTTTCCGAGGGGATTATCGAAAGTCCGCGCGATATCTTCGGTATGGATGTCGTTCCTTCCTGTAATGGTCTGGAAGTGCAAATTGAGCTTTCCAGCCGCCGCTTTATGGGGTTGAAGGAGCGTCGTCGGGCACTGGCGGGACGTACGGGATGTGGTGTGTGCGGCGTGGAGCAACTTAATGACATCGGTAAACCGGTGCAGCCGCTGCCGTTCACTCAGACATTTGATCTCAACAAACTGGATGATGCATTACGCCATCTCAATGATTTCCAGCCAGTGGGGCAACTGACTGGTTGTACTCACGCCGCTGCCTGGATGTTGCCATCTGGCGAACTGGTAGGCGGGCATGAAGACGTGGGTCGCCATGTGGCGCTGGATAAACTGTTAGGCCGCCGGTCACAAGAAGGGGAAAGCTGGCAGCAAGGTGCGGTGCTGGTTTCCAGTCGTGCCAGTTATGAAATGGTGCAAAAGTCAGCGATGTGCGGCGTAGAAATTTTGTTTGCGGTGTCTGCCGCGACCACGCTTGCCGTAGAAGTGGCTGAGCGCTGTAATTTGACGCTGGTGGGCTTTTGTAAGCCGGGTCGGGCAACGGTTTATACCCATCCGCAGCGTTTGAGTAATTAATTAAAATAAGTCCTGTGATTTAGAAATTAAATTACAGGACTTATTCATTTTATGAATATTATCGACTTATTTATAAACAAAACGCGTGTAGTGACATTTTCTTTTTTCATTTATTATATTCACTCTCTTATTTATCTATTTATAAGGCAATTAAATGAAAAGGAATTTATTATCTTCCGCTATTATAGTCGCCATAATGGCTCTCGGTCTCACGGGTTGTGACGATAAAAAATCCGAAACAGAAACGCCCCCGCCCGCCAATAGTCAACCTGCCGCACCAACTCCTGAAGCGAGACCTACTGAAGCTCCCGTTGCAAAAGCAGAAGCTAAACCTGAAACACCTGCGCAACCGGTGGTCGATGAACAAGCGGTTTTCGACGAAAAAATGGATGTCTATATCAAGTGCTACAACAAGTTACAGATCCCGGTACAGAGCAGTCTGGCGCGTTATGCTGACTGGCTGAAAGATTTTAAACAGGGCCCTACCGGTGAAGAGCGTACTGTTTATGGTATCTACGGTATTAGTGAATCCAACCTCGCTGAGTGTGAAAAAGGCGTAAAAAGTGCTGTGGCGTTAACGCCTGCGCTGCAACCTATTGATGGCGTGGCGGTGAGTTATATTGATGCTGCCGTGGCGTTGGGTAATACCATTAACGAAATGGATAAATATTACACCCAGGAAAATTATAAAGACGATGCGTTTGCGAAAGGGAAAACGCTGCACCAGACATTCTTAAAAAATCTTGAAGCCTTTGAACCTGTAGCAGAATCTTATCATGCGGCGATTCAGGAAATTAACGATAAGCGTCAGCTTGCGGAACTGAAAAATATTGAAGAAACAGAAGGAAAAACATTCCACTACTACTCCCTGGCAGTCATGATTTCAGCGAAACAAATTAATAACCTGATTTCGCAAGAGAAGTTTGATGTTGATGCGGCAATGAAGAAAGTCTCTGAACTGGAAACGCTGGTGGCGCAGGCCAAAGAAGCGGATAAAGGCGGTATGAATTTCTCGTTCATTAATTCGGCAGACCAGTATCAACTCGAGGCTAAAAAATACGTTCGCCGCGTCAGAGATAAAGTTCCGTACTCTGACTGGGATAAAGAGCAACTTCAGGATGCAAACACCAGCTGGATGGTCGACGACTCATTTCCGCGAGCGTTACGCGAGTACAACGAAATGGTCGATGACTATAATCGCCTGCGTTAAATGTTTTTGATTTTGGTGATAAATGCAGTGTCGGATGCGGCGCATCCGACACAGTTCACCCCTTGTGAAGTAACTCCATAAATGCCTCATATCCTGTTAACCCGGCAATAACCTCTGCCGGATGCTGACACAATACGCTGGCAAGATAGCTAAATATTTTTAGCTCATGACGCGCATCGGCGGCGGCACAGGCGATCAGCACATGGTTAACTACTTCGTTATTCACCTCAACCGGTTGGGCGAGGGTAATAAAAAATCCACGAAAACGGCGTTCCTGTTCGCTCCAGCAATGTGGGATGGCGAGACGATTAACAATCAGGTTTTCGCCTTCGCTTTCGCGGGCGATGATCCGTTGTGCTTCATCGGCGGTAATGTGGTGTTGCGTCACTAATTGCGCACATATTTGCCGGGTAATATGTTGCCAGCTTTCACCACGTACATTCGAATAATGAAAACTTCCGGGGGCAGAAAAAAAACGCTCCGGTTGCTGGCGAATAAATGCCGTCGCCAGAAAATGTTTTATTTGTTCGATACCGGCAGCCGTAATGATATTTTTTACGATGATGCAATTATTGACCGCGTCATCCAGTAAATAATGGCTGTTATTAATGATCAATAACGGCTCAATCTCTTCGCGAATGGCAACCAGTTCGCTTAAGCAGCGGGCAATAATCACCCGACAATTCAGGACGTCGCGCTCAATGGCGAGCTGATTAATAGTGGCAATCGCGTTTTGATCAGAGAGCAAAATGATCGGCTGGCGTTCGTTTTGATGCCGTTCCAGCGCACAGGCAAAATACAAACCAATCAGATCGCTGTCGAAAAGGGGAATATCGAGTTGTTCACGCAGTAGCGTAATAAAGTGCAGACTCATATCAAAGGCCGCAGGCCAGGCGGCTTTCAGGTTATTCATGCTGCTTTGGCGGTGCTCTCCAATCCACACCGGCGCGGCAAGGCAACGTAATAAATGCCCGGTAATATTCTCAACCAGTTGCGTATCAATAATATTCAATGACGCAATGCCCGGCACCCTTTGCAGCAATGCCAGCACATTATCGACACAAATAACCTGCGCCTGTTGATGCTGTTTTTCTATCAACCCCGTCAACGTTCTTACAGCGTTATCACCAAGAAACAGGCCGCTATATTCAACGATCTGTTTTATCTCGCTACCGGGATATTCAGGCCATATGTCAGTAAGCTGATTACGCAACGCGTAAATAGCCAGAATCAGGCTTGAGAGATAGTCGCCTTGCATCAGCGGCCAGCGACGTTGCTTTTCGCAGGCGGTGGTTAATTGTTGAAAATTGTCTCGTGTTACTCCCGACAGCGGAATTAAAAACGGATCTTTGCGTAAAAGATTCGCCAGCAAAATAATGCGTTTCTCTTCTGTCTCATCAATGAAATGGCCCAAACCAGGGCGACTAGCGAGACAAAAACCGCGTTCATAGCGCTGTTTCAGGCGGGGCAGGCGCTCTGCTACCCACGTTTCTGGCAAATTAAGCGCCGAGGCGAGTTGCGCACGGGGAGTGAAGGTATTCAGTAATAACAGCGCCAGCAGCCGATCGTCGTTATCGTGCTTTTGCAGCAACTGAAAAAAGCTGCGGCGCTCGAAGATTTCCAGCTGATAGCCCGCGTTGCCACTGGCGGAAATGCGGGCTTTGCCGTTAAGGGTAAAGTTGAGATAGTCAATATCACGCAGGATGGTCCTGCCAGAAACGCCAGTCTGTTGCGCCAGCTCGCCAGGCGTGCGTGGCTGTTGCTCCAGCAGATCGACAATCTTTAACTGGCGTTCGTTTAGCATTAATCCACCTGACGGAACTGGCTAAACGCGTTGACTTTCTCCGCGGTTAAAGTGGTCAGAAAATCCCTTATCAACGTGAGCAGAGCATCGTAATCGGCTTTTGAAATCATACCGCTATTGGCGTGCAGATAACGCGTTGGCAGGCACAGCGCGACAACCGGACGTCCGCCGCCCATCACGTTGTAGCGCCCGCCATCCGTCGCACCGGTTTTCATAGTGGAAAATTGCAGCGGTAAATCATTCTGCGTGGCACAGCTTTTTAACGCTGCTACCAGTTTCTGGTTGGGGAAGTAGCGCTTGTCAAACAGCATCAGCCCCGGCCCGTTGCCCAGTTTCAGCGGATATTTAATGTTATCAATGCCTGGAACATCGCCCGCGACAGCGGTATCCAGCACGATCACCACATCCGGTTTAATGTGTTCAGCCGAGGTTTGTGCCCCGCGTAGCCCAACTTCTTCTTCCACACTGCCAACGCCATAAAGCGTAATTTCGGGGTTATTCACCGTCTGCAATAGTTCAGCCATCATTGCGCAGCCGATGCGGTTATCCAACGCCTTGCCGACCACTTTATCTTCGCCCCAGCAGGCAAAATTGGCTTCCGGGCTAATAAAATCGCCAATTTCCACGCCACGTTTTTCCGCTTCTTCGCGACTGTTTGCGCCAATATCAATGAACATCTCATCAAATGACAGCGGTTGTTGCTTTTGCTTTTCGGTTAACGCATGTGGCGCGACGGAGCCAATTACACCAGGGATTTTAAATCCCTTGTGTGTGCGTATGGTTACCCGGTGGTTGAGCATCGACTGATTCCACCAGCCGCCAATGGTGGTGAAGCGCAGAAAACCGCTCTCATCGATGTGGGTGACCATAAAGCCGACTTCATCCATATGCCCGACAACAACAACTTTTGGACCTTTATTCCCCTTACGGGCAACAAAGCTGCCCAGACCATCGAAGGTGATCTCATTCACGCAGGGTTCCAGCGTGTTTATCAGAATGTCGCGAACTTCCTGTTCATCGCCGCTGACGGCGCTGGCTTCGCACAACTGTTGCAGTAACTCAATGTTCATGGACAAGCTCCTGTTGCGCAGCTTTGGCTTTGCGGCGTAACCATAATCCTTTCAGGACGATAATGAATGAAATGTTCAGCGCGAGGCCAATCGCCAGCACCAGATAAAATGAACCTACCGGCGACATCAGGCCGATCAGCGGGTCAAAGATACCCAAACCCGGTGCCAGCCGTTTGATTCCGAAAGCGATCACCAGCACGCCGGTAATACCGCCCGCCAGCGTGTTGGCGGTAATCATCGGTAACGGAGCGGCCAGAGCGTAAGGAATAGCCGGTTCGGTTGCGACTGTGGCACCGACCACTATGGCGCTACTGGCGGCTTCTTTTTCCTGTTGAGTAAACAGTTTGGGCGCAATGAACGTCGCAAGACCCGCCGCGACAGGCGGCATTAGCGCGACAACGCCGACGATGGCGTACCAGTCGTAAATGTGTTTTTCCAGCAGAGAGAAGCAGAAGAACCAGGCGGTTTTGTTGATGGGGCCGCCCATATCGAATGCCAGCATCGCACCAACCAGAAACGCCACCGCAAACTTCATTGACGGAGGAATGGTGTTCAGGAAGTGCAGCAACCCGCCCATGAGGTCGGACATCACCGGTCCGATAACGTAGTAAGTCAGTACGCCAAAAACCAGCAGAGTAACGAACGGGATAAGCATGGAACCGAGCAGCGGTTGTAACGCTTTGCCGAGACGGACTTTACGGAACCAGAAGACGAAATAGCCAATCGCCAGCCCCAGCACCACCGCACCGAGGAAGCCCGCGCCAGACTGGGTGCCGAGCATGGCTTTGTCGTTCGCCAGATAGCAAACCAGAAACGCCGGAGCGAAAGCGGGTTTATCGGCTATCGACGAGGCAATATAAGCGCCCATGATGGGGATCATAAAGGTGAAACCGAGATAACCGATGGATTCAACCACCCAGGTAAACGACGGCGCACCTTTCGACATATCGGTATACGGCAAACCGAACTGCACCAGCATGTTGGCAAGCGCCACCAGGATACCGCCACCGATGACAAACGGCAGCGCCGCAGAGACGCCCGCCATCAGATGGCTCATTACGCTGCCACTTTGCACTTCCTGTTTGCCGAGCTTCACGCCGCTATCTGCGGCAAAAAGTTGTGAGTTTGTCGGTAATTCACTGAAAATCTGGTCGATATTTTTCAGCGCCTGGGAGATGGCAATCTCATAAACCTTTTTCCCGGCAAATCGCGCGCGATCATCACCGCTCAGGCCACGCCCGGTAGCGAGAATCACGTAATCGGCAGCGGCAATCTCTTCGCTGGATAAGCGGTTTTCGACGCCGCTTGATCCTTGAGTTTCAACTTTAATGGTATGACCGAGAGAACGGGCTTTCTGTTCCAGGGCTTCCGCCACCATGTAGGTGTGAGCGATCCCGGCGGGGCAGTTGGTGATCGCGACAATACGTAAGGATGACTCCATCGCCACGTCCTTATGAGCTGAGGGTTTGATTTAACAAAGCAAGCACCTGGACGGCGTCGCCTTGTCGCAGTTGGTTGATAAAATCCTGGTGGATAATTTTGCGACACAGCGTGCCGATGATTTTGACCTGATCCTCTTCGCCACTTTGCGGCACGCCGAGGCAGATCCAGCAATTGACGTCTTCGCCATCGCTGGCTTTCCAGTCAATGGCCTGCGCTTTGCGAGCGAATAATACGAACGGTTGTTTAACACAGGCGCTTTTACCGTGCGGCACGGCGACACCAGAACCAAAACCGGTGGAGTGCATTTTTTCGCGCACCAGCAGGGTTTGCAGGAATTGATGTGAGTCGGTGATAAAACCGTTTTGTAACGCCATTGTCGCCAACTGCTTCAGAACGGAATAAGTGCCATTGCCCTGAATATTCAGGTCAATACAGCTTGCAGTAAGGGCTGCCATTATTGGACTCCATGAAAAAATATTATAGTTAATTGTAACGGCGGGGCGGTTTTGTGATGAGCGCGGATATGTCGTGAAGTCGTGACAATATAAGGCAGAGTGAAGGATAAATTTTGCGGTGTAAGGCACATATTGATGGGCAAAATAAATGCAGTGAATAAGAAATCATTATTTAATGATGTTGTGAATGTTTAACTGCCGCACATATTTTGCAGCAAGGTTATTTATATTTGTGGCTTATGAGTCAGCGTGAATTATATCTAATATTTTTTACGATATTTAGTTAAAAACGGCACTATTGTTATATTCCTCACGTTCCAGGAAATCAGCGGATTTACTCATATTATGTGGCGGGATACTATCCATCGGCCTGCTGAAGTTGGATTAAAAATTCGAAAGTGCACACCTTATATTTCTCTATATACGTATTCCTTTTGGAAAGCGTAGGGTATCTTTTATTTCAGGGAACGTAAATAATGAAAAAATCGACATTATCTTTAGCCATCGGTTTATTATTGGCATGTAGTACCGGAATGGCAAAAACACAGCATTTAACGCTGGAACAACGCATGGCATTGCTGGAAGAACGCCTGGAAGCGGCAGAAATGCGGGCAGCAAAAGCAGAGGGGCAGGTAAAACAGCTGCAGACACAACAAGCCGCTGAGATCCGCGAAATTAAGGCTGCCCAGGGCAATACGCCGGTAAATGGACAGACAACGGCGGAATCTGCAAAGAAAAATGCCACCTCACCTAATCTTTTGCTTTCAGGTTATGGCGATTTAAAAATCTACGGCGACGTAGAATTTAATATGGATGCGGAAAGTAATCATGGCCTGCTGGCAATGACCAACGCTGATGTGAATAGCGATCCCACTAATGAACAGTGGAATCTCAATGGTCGTATTCTGTTAGGTTTTGATGGTATGCGAAAACTGGATAATGGTTATTTCGCCGGGTTCTCCGCACAACCGCTGGGGGATATGCACGGTTCAGTAAATATCGATGATGCGGTATTCTTCTTTGGCAAAGAAAACGACTGGAAGGTCAAAGTAGGCCGTTTTGAAGCCTACGATATGTTCCCGCTGAATCAGGATACCTTTGTTGAACATTCCGGTAATACTGCGAACGATCTTTATGACGATGGCAGCGGTTATATCTATATAATGAAAGAGGGCCGCGGGCGCTCTAACGCTGGCGGTAATTTCCTCGTCAGCAAACAACTCGATAACTGGTATTTTGAATTAAACACGTTACTTGAAGACGGAACATCTTTATATAATGACGGTAATTATCATGGACGCGATATGGAGCAGCAGAAAAATGTCGCTTATCTGCGTCCGGTAATTGCCTGGTCGCCGACGGAAGAATTCACCGTTTCCGCAGCGATGGAAGCGAACGTAGTAAATAATGCTTATGGTTATACCGATAACAAGGGTAATTTTGTCGATCAGTCCGATCGTACCGGCTATGGTATGAGCATGACCTGGAATGGCCTGAAAACGGATCCGGAAAATGGCGTCGTGGTTAATCTTAATACCGCCTATTTAGATGCTAATAATGAGAAAGATTTCACTGCCGGGATTAACGCGCTGTGGAAACGTTTCGAGCTGGGTTATATCTACGCGCACAATAAGATTGATGAATTCAGCGGTGTAGTTTGTGATAACGACTGCTGGATTGATGATGAAGGGACGTACACCATTCACACCATTCATGCGTCTTATCAGTTCGCTAATGTGATGGATATGGAGAACTTTAATATTTACCTTGGTACTTATTACTCCATTCTGGATAGCGACGGTGATAAAAAACACGGTGATGATAATGATGACCGTTACGGCGCACGCGTTCGCTTTAAATACTTCTTCTGATGAAGGCGCGGTGCTGGATATTTTCCGGCACCGCAACTCATTAAGGCAGGTAAAACACTTCTTGCAGCTCGCTACTGACTGGGCTGTTATCCGGGTTAGCTGGCATAACGTCGGTCATATACTTCCACCAACGTTGGCAAACATCAGTACTGGCTACCGCATTCCACCGTTCTTCAGATTCAATCTCTACCGTGGCAAACAGCAGATTACGCGCTTTGTCGAGGTAAATGGCGTAGTTATGCGCACCGTGAGATTTCAACACTGCTTCCAGTTCCGGCCAGATTGGATTATGCCGACGCTGATACTCTTCGTGGGCGTCGGGGTTAACCTGCATGACAAAGGCTTTGCGGATCATATTTGCTCCTTACAGCGCCAGCGCACTGGCAAGTGGTGTAACGCCGAAACGCTGGCCGAGTGCTATCAGCTCTTCACGACTGATGGTCTGTTTCATGCCGCCCATCGAATAAACCTTCACTAATACTTGTGCTGATTTTTCTGCGGTGTCGATTAAACCGAATGTTTCATCCAGTGTCGGACCGCTGCCGAAGACGCCGTGGAAGGGCCACAACACCAGTGAATGTTTTTGCATTTCCTGTGCGGTCGCCTGGCCGATTTCGTCCGTGCCGGGCACCATCCACGGCAAAATGCCGACGCCATCCGGGAACACTACCAGACACTCGGTGCTGCCTTCCCAAAGCTGGCGAGTGAAGAGCGCGGTGTCGTTTTCCAGTACGTAGGTAAGGGCGATCAGGTTGGTGGCGTGGCAGTGCATGATCACCCGATCTTTACCGTTGGTGGCTTTAATGCGCTCGCAGTGGGAAAGGAAGTGAGCCGGAAGTTCAGAGGTTGGAACGGCTTCGTGAGTTAGCCCCCAGAGAATGTGGTAGCCCGCGCCGTCGCTGTCGACTTTTACGACGCCTAAGTTAGCCGCAGGATCAAGCTGGACGTTACGAAAGAATTTGCCGGAGCCGGTGACGATAAACGGCGTATTTGCAAGCAAAGGCATGGGCTGGCTGAGCGGGATATAGCGTGGTTGTGCATGGAAGTTGTCTTGATAAGGCGCGATATCGGCGTCATCCAGGCGCAGCGTCAGGTTACCGCCGTTGCGCTCGTCCCAGCCTTTCAGCCAGGCGTCGGTGGTGGCTTTGATCATTCCCTGGACAAACCAGGACTGGGTAATGTTTTGCATGTTCTGTGTTCCTGTAAATTCGGTGTTGTCGGATGCACGACCCGTAGGCCGGATAAGGCGTTCGCGCCGCATCCGGCAGTGTTTACCCACGCTGGCTCAAAATTTCTTTTTCATAAGCCCGCACGCTCTCCAGCCATTCGCTACCTGCTGGGGTATCGTGACGCTGACAATACATTTCCCACACCGCCTGCCACGGCAACGATTTCTGCTCTTCCAGTAGCGCCAGACGCGCAGTGTAATCGCCAGCTGCTTCCAGCTTGCGCAGCTCAGCGGTAGGTTCCAGTAACGCACGCAGCAGGGCTTTTTTCATATTGCGTGTACCAATGACCCACGCGGCAATGCGGTTGATAGAGGCATCAAAGAAATCGAGACCGATATGTACCCGGTCGAACAGATCGTGACGAACAATCTCACTGGCAATCGCCTGAGTTTCATCATCCAGTAGCACTACGTGATCGCTGTCCCAGCGAACCGGACGGCTGACGTGCAGCAGCAACTGCGGCACATACAGCATGGCGGCGGAAATCTTGTCGGAAATCACTTCAGTTGGGTGGAAATGTCCGGCATCCAGGCACAGCGCCGTCTGGCGGCTGGTGGCATACCCCATGTAAAACTCATTGGAGCCAACCGTGTAGCTCTCCGCGCCAATACCAAACAATTTGCTCTCAACGGCGTCGATATGGTGCGCCGGATCCAGCTTCTCGCTGATCACCTCATCCAGTGCTGCCAGTAAACGCTGGCGCGGGGCGAGACGGTCAACGGTGATATCTTTCATGCCATCCGGGATCCAGATGTTCATCACCGACGGTGTGCCGAGTTGCTCGCCAAAATAGGCTGAAACACGGCGGCTGGCTTTGCAGTGATCAATCCAGAACTGGCGAATGCTGTCGTCGGCATGGGAAAGCGTAAAGCCATCGGCGCTTAGCGGATGCGAAAAACAGGAGGGGTTAAAATCCAGACCGAGCTGATTGGTTTTCGCCCATTCAACCCAGTTTTTGAAGTGCTCTGGTTTGATTTGGTCGCGCGCGACTGGCGTATCTGATTCCAGATAGATGGCATGTAAATTAAGCCGTTTCGGACCCGGAATCAGCCGCATAGCTTGTTCCAGATCGGCACGTAGCTCGCTGGCATTACGCGCTTTGCCCGGATAATTGCCAGTAGCCTGAATCCCACCGGTCAGCGAACCTTCCGGGTTTTCAAAACCGGAAACATCATCGCCTTGCCAGCAGTGCATTGAAACGGGTAAACGATCAAGTTGGCGCAGCGCCTCCTCGACATCAATCCCCACCGCCGCGAAACGCTGTTTCGCCAGCTCCCAGGCCTGTTCCAGTTGAGTGGTCATGCGCAAAGCTCCTTTGTCTGTCGTGTAGAGTGAATCCGCGCCACATAGTGGGCAATTTCACTGTCAGGATTAGGGGTAAAGGTGGTCAGATTCGCGGTGGTGCTGACGACCTGACGGAAATCATCCACATTGTTGAGTTCATCCAGCGTCATTAACTGGATGCCGATATTGCCGAGCGTCGAGGCTTCAACAGGCCCGGCAATCACCTGAATACCGCAGGCATCGGCACATAACTGATTGAGTAGCGTGTTCTGGCAGCCGCCGCCGACAATATGCAGTTGTGAGAAATCTTCACCGCGCAGTTGCGCCAGCTCATGCAACACATCGGCATACAGCAGCGCCAGACTGTCGAAAATACAGCGCGCCAGTTCAGCATCACTTTCCGGGATTGGTTGCGCCGTTTCCCGACACGCAGCCTGAATTTCGCTGCACATCTCGTCAGGATTAATGAAGCGATCGTCATTGGGATTGATGGTGAAGCGGCAAGCCGGCAGTGCCTGTGTCGCGGCGATAAGCGCCGGAAGATCGCTGATTTTCCGCTCCTGAAGCACCCGCTGAAGCAGCCATAAGCCCATAATATTTTTCAGCACCCGATAGCGACCTTCCGCCCCGCCTTCATTGGTGATGTTGGCTGCCAGCGCTGTGTCATTGGTGAATGGTGTCTGGCTTTCGAAGCCCATCAATGACCAGGTGCCAGAAGAGAGATACGCAGCGCGGGAACCGTTTAACGGCGAGGCGATAACCGCGCTGGCGGTATCATGGCTGGCAACGGCGACGACAGGAATTGCATTACCTTGCGGGCAAATCCAGTGACCAATGACATTACCCGGATGCGTCGGGCGACCAAACCAGGCTTTGTTGGCCCCGCTCCACGCCAGTAGCGTTTCGTCCCAGTCGTCGCTATTGATATTGACCAGTTGCGTGGTGGTGGCGTTGGTATATTCCCAGTTCATCTTGCCGGTCAGGCGATAACTGAAGTAATCCGGCATCAGCAGAGCGTGAGCAATGTGTGGAATAAGCTCAGGTTGTTGCTCCGTCAGCGCACGCAACTGATAAAGCGTATTGAAGGGCAGAAACTGGATGCCGCTACGCTGATAAATATCGCGTTTGCCGAGTTGCTGTTGTGCCTGCGTCATCAGGCCATTGGTGCGGCTATCGCGATAAGCAACGGGCAGACCCACACGCTTACCCTGTAGGTCGAGCAGCACAAAGTCCACGCCCCAGGTATCAATCCCAATGCTATCGATACGAATCCCTTGCTCGCACACCTTGTTTAATCCAAGGCGAATGGCACTTTCCAGGCTATCCACATCCCAGGTGACATAACCGTTCTGGCTATGCAGGCCATTGTTAAAACGATGGATTTCGCGCAGCGACAGGCTGCGGCATTCACGCTCGTAACGCGCCAGCATCACGCGCCCACTGGATGCGCCGAGATCGACGGCGACACAATTGCGAAAGGTCATAATGTGATCCTGCTGAATTTCATTACGACCAGTCTAAAAAGCGCCTGAATTCGCGACCTTCTCGTTACTGACAGGAAAATGGGCCATTGGCAACCAGGGAAAGATGAACGTGATGATGTTCACAATTTGCTGAATTGTGGTGATGTGATGCTTACCGCATTTCCTGAAAATTCACGCTGTATCTTGAAAAATCGACGTTTTTTACGTGGTTTTCCGTCGAAAATTTAAGGTAAGAACCTGACCTCGTGATTACTATTTCGCCGTGTTGACGACATCAGGAGGCCAGTATGACCGTATTACATAGTGTGGATTTTTTTCCGTCTGGTAACGCGTCCGTGGCGATAGAACCCCGGCTCCCGCAGGCGGATTTTCCTGAACATCATCATGATTTTCATGAAATTGTGATTGTCGAACATGGCACGGGTATTCATGTGTTTAATGGGCAGCCCTATACCATCACCGGTGGGACTGTCTGTTTCGTACGCGATCATGATCGGCATCTGTATGAACATACCGATAATCTGTGTCTGACCAATGTGCTGTATCGCTCGCCGGATCGATTTCAGTTTCTCGCCGGGCTGAATCAGTTGCTGCCACAAGAGCAGGATGGGCAGTATCCGTCTCACTGGCGCGTTAACCACAGCGTGTTGCAGCAGGTGCGACAGCTGGTTGCACAGATGGAACAGCAGGAAGGGGAAAATGATTTACCCTCGACCGCCAGTCGCGAGATCTTGTTTATGCAATTACTGCTCTTGCTGCGTAAAAGCAGTTTGCAGGAGAACCTGGAAAACAGCGCATCACGTCTCAACTTGCTTCTGGCCTGGCTGGAGGACCATTTTGCCGATGAGGTAAATTGGGATGCCGTGGCGGATCAATTTTCTCTTTCGCTGCGTACGCTACATCGGCAGCTTAAGCAGAAAACGGGACTGACGCCTCAGCGTTACCTGAACCGCCTGCGACTGATGAAAGCCCGACATCTGCTACGCCACAGCGAGGCCAGCGTTACAGACATCGCCTATCGCTGCGGATTTAGTGACAGTAACCACTTTTCGACGCTTTTTCGCCGAGAGTTTAACTGGTCACCGCGTGATATTCGCCAGGGACGGGATGGCTTTCTGCAATAACGCGAATCTTCTCAACGTATTTGTTCGCCATATTGCGAATAATCAACTTCGTTCTCTGGCCGAGGTAGCCACGGTGGCGCATCAGTTAAAACTTCTCAAAGATGATTTTTTTGCCAGCGACCAGCAGGCAGTCGCTGTGGCTGACCGTTATCCGCAAGATGTCTTTGCTGAACATACACATGATTTTTGTGAGCTGGTAATTGTCTGGCGCGGTAATGGTCTGCATGTACTCAACGATCGCCCTTATCGCATTACCCGTGGCGATCTCTTTTACATTCATGCTGACGATAAACACTCCTACGCTTCCGTTAACGATCTGGTTTTGCAGAATATTATTTATTGCCCGGAGCGGCTGAAGCTGAATCTTGACTGGCAGGGGGCGATTCCGGGATTTAGCGCCAGCGCAGGGCAACCACACTGGCGCTTAGGTAGCATGGGGATGGCACAGGCGCGGCAGGTTATCGGTCAGCTTGAGCATGAAAGTAGTCAGCATGTGCCGTTTGCTAACGAAATGGCAGAGTTGCTGTTCGGGCAGTTGGTGATGTTGCTGAATCGCCATCGTTACACCAGTGATTCGTTGCCGCCAACATCCAGCGAAACGTTGCTGGATAAGCTGATTACCCGGCTGGCGGCCAGCCTGAAAAGTCCCTTTGCGCTGGATGAATTTTGTGATGAGGCATCGTGCAGTGAGCGCGTTTTGCGTCAGCAATTTCGCCAGCAGACTGGAATGACCATCAATCAATATCTGCGGCAGGTCAGAGTGTGTCATGCGCAATATCTTCTCCAGCATAGCCGCCTGTTAATCAGTGATATTTCAACCGAATGTGGCTTTGAAGATAGTAACTATTTTTCGGTGGTGTTTACCCGGGAAACCGGGATGACGCCCAGCCAGTGGCGTCATCTCAATTCGCAGAAAGATTAATTCGCCATGCCCATGCCGACGATGTTGGCGGCGACAATAATCACCACACAACCGAGGCTCAACACCGTTACCGGACGGCGACCTGCATTGTTCCACTCTTTCAGCACCAGCCCGACGATACCGCCGCACAATACATAGAAGCTCATATGCAGCATCCAGCTGATGTAGTCATACTGCGCCGGAATGCGGGCGTGGCCCCAGGCATAGAAAAAGAATTGCAGATACCACATCAAACCGCCCAGTGCCGAGAGTAACACGTTGTGAATGATCAGCGGTTTTGCCAGTGAAAAGTCGGCTTTTAGCGACAAATCCTTCACTTTTGCCAGACGAATGAAGCAGAAACCGAGGTTGATGATCGCGCCGCCTCCCATGATGACAACATAGCTTGGCAGAGCGACATACAGTGGATCGACGCCCAGTGCGGCAGCTGCTTCATGCATCGGTTTTGCGGCGTTCATCGCAAAGGACATCCCGGCAGAGAAAATGCCGCACATCACCGCCAGCACCAGCCCTTTTTTCAGGTTGAACTCTTCGGCTTTTATGCCCATCTTGCGCTCTTTCAACTGCCCGGCGCGAGTTACAATCCCTACGCCAATCAGCGCCACCAGAACGCCGAGCAACGTCATGCGTCCGCCTTCGGTATTAATCAGAACATCGAAATTGCCGTTGATAATTGGCGTCATCAGCGTACCGACAATCAACGTAATGCCAATGGCGATGCCAATTCCCATCGACATGCCGAGATAACGCATGGTCAGGCCGTAGTTGATATTACCGATCCCCCACATAGCGCCGAACAGAAAAACAGGCAGCAGCGTAGAGAGACTAAACGAGCTGTAATACGCCCAGAAATTCGGTAGTAACAGGGCGCTGATGGCCCACGGCAGAATAATCCACGAAACAATCCCACCGACTGACCACATGGTTTCCCATGACCATTTTTTTACTTTTTTGAACGGCGCGTAAAAACAGGCTGCACTGGCCGCGCCGATCAAATGCCAAAATATCCCCATCGTAATCGCGTTACTCATCTTCTTATCCTCATCATTTTTCGCCGCGTCACATCTCCGACGAGATGAGTGTAAAAATCGTGCTGTCGATTAACCTTTCGCCTGTTGCCGCCGTTGTCGATTTACTGGCAATCACGGCATTAAGTGGGTGATTTGCTTCACATCTCGGGCATTTTCCTGCAAAACCATACCCTTACGAAAAGTACGGCATTGATAATCATTTTCAATATCATTTAATTAACTATAATGAACCAACTGCTTACGCGGCATTAACAATCGGCCGCCCGACAATACTGGAGATGAATATGAGCTATACCCTGCCATCCCTGCCGTATGCTTACGATGCCCTGGAACCGCACTTCGATAAGCAGACCATGGAAATCCACCACACCAAACACCATCAGACCTACGTCAACAACGCCAACGCGGCGCTGGAAAGCCTGCCAGAATTTGCCAACCTGCCGGTTGAAGAGCTGATCACCAAACTGGAGCAGCTGCCAGCAGACAAGAAAACCGTACTGCGCAACAACGCTGGCGGTCACGCTAACCACAGCCTGTTCTGGAAAGGTTTGAAAAAAGGCACCACCTTACAGGGTGACCTGAAAGCGGCTATCGAACGTGACTTCGGCTCCGTTGATAACTTCAAAGCAGAATTTGAGAAAGCGGCAGCTTCCCGCTTTGGTTCCGGCTGGGCATGGCTGGTGCTGAAAGGCGATAAACTGGCGGTGGTTTCTACTGCTAACCAGGACTCCCCGCTGATGGGTGAAGCTATTTCTGGCGCTTCCGGCTTCCCGATTCTGGGCCTGGATGTGTGGGAACATGCTTACTACCTGAAATTCCAGAACCGCCGTCCTGACTACATCAAAGAGTTCTGGAACGTGGTGAACTGGGACGAAGCAGCGGCACGTTTCGCGGCGAAAAAATAATCATTTGCCGCCTGCTGCAATGAGGCGTTTACGCCGCATATCAGCTTAAAAAATGAACCATCGCCAACGGCGGTGGTTTTTTTGTGATCAATTTCAAAATAAAAACAATGATCCGATAAAAATAAAACAGTGTTTCAATTGATGTGGTTTTGATCACTTTTATTGATTAAATGAATGTCTATCTTCGTTTTCATCAACACTGATGCTCCGTTGAGGAATTACGCATCAGCCCTTAAAAATATGCCGACAGGTGATGGAAATGCAGATAAAACGCTCGATTGAAAAAATCCCGGGGGGGATGATGCTCGTCCCGCTATTCCTTGGCGCACTGTGCCACACCTTCTCGCCGGGGGCGGGGAAATATTTTGGATCATTCACCAACGGGATGATTACCGGTACGGTGCCCATTCTGGCGGTGTGGTTTTTTTGCATGGGGGCGTCAATAAAATTAAGCGCGACGGGAACGGTATTGCGTAAATCCGGTACGCTGGTGGTAACAAAAATTGCCGTCGCGTGGGTGGTTGCGGCAATTGCCTCGCGCATTATTCCGGAACATGGTGTTGAAGTTGGATTCTTTGCCGGACTTTCAACGCTGGCGCTGGTGGCGGCGATGGATATGACCAACGGCGGACTTTACGCTTCCATCATGCAGCAGTACGGTACGAAAGAAGAAGCTGGGGCATTTGTGTTGATGTCATTGGAGTCCGGGCCGCTCATGACGATGATTATTCTGGGCACTGCCGGGATTGCCTCGTTTGAACCGCATGTTTTCGTCGGCGCAGTATTACCGTTCCTGGTGGGCTTTGCCCTTGGGAACCTTGACCCTGAATTACGAGAATTTTTCAGCAAAGCGGTGCAGACGCTGATTCCATTCTTTGCCTTCGCGCTGGGCAATACCATTGATTTGACTGTAATTGCCCAGACAGGTTTGCTGGGGATCCTGTTGGGTGTGGCAGTAATTATCGTGACCGGTATTCCGTTGATTATCGCCGATAAATTGATTGGCGGTGGCGATGGCACTGCCGGAATTGCCGCTTCCAGTTCCGCAGGGGCCGCGGTAGCGACACCTGTGCTGATTGCTGAAATGGTGCCTGCGTTTAAACCGATGGCTCCGGCAGCAACTTCGCTGGTCGCGACGGCGGTCATTGTGACTTCGATTCTGGTGCCAATTCTTACCTCTATCTGGTCACGTAAAGTCAAAGCCAGAGTGGCGAAAATCGAAATTTTAGGCACGGTAAAATAAACCTGCTTCCTTAATCCCCACAGCCGGATGAACTAACGTTCGTCCGGTTTGCTATTGAGCTCCTGCCTGGATACATACCGCGAAAACAGCACGCCTGACATAAAATAAATATGGTCTAATGGGGAAATTTCTCGTGGAGAGGGAACAGATGCGATATCCGGTTGATGTATACACGGGCAAGATTCAGGCTTATCCCGAAGGCAAACCCAGCGCAATTGCCAAAATCCAGGTTGATGGTGAGTTGATGCTGACGGAGCTGGGGCTGGAAGGTGACGAGCAGGCGGAGAAGAAGGTTCACGGCGGGCCAGACAGAGCGCTGTGTCATTATCCTCGTGAGCACTATCTCTACTGGGCGCGGGAATTTCCGGAACAGGCGGAGTTGTTTGTTGCGCCTGCGTTTGGCGAAAATCTCTCAACCGACGGTCTGACGGAAAGTAATGTTTATATTGGCGATATTTTCCGCTGGGGAGAGGCATTAATTCAGGTCAGCCAGCCACGCTCACCTTGCTATAAACTCAATTACCATTTTGATATCAGCGACATAGCGCAGTTGATGCAAAACACGGGTAAAGTGGGGTGGTTGTATAGCGTAATTGCACCAGGGTTGGTATCTGCTGATGCGCCGCTGGAGTTGGTTTTCCGTGTCAGTGATGTGACCGTGCAGGAGGCTGCCGCCATCGCATGGCATATGCCGTTTGATGATGAGCAGTATCACCGTTTGCTTTCCGCAGCCGGACTATCGAAAAG
This sequence comes from Escherichia sp. MOD1-EC6021, assembly GCF_002965245.1. Lineage (NCBI taxonomy): Bacteria > Pseudomonadati > Pseudomonadota > Gammaproteobacteria > Enterobacterales > Enterobacteriaceae > Escherichia > Escherichia sp. MOD1-EC6021. The sequence goes on from NZ_PTRU01000013.1 coordinate 66,307, forward strand.
CTGGACGCGAACGATGCAGAAGCGCCGACTTAGCGGCAAGATTGAAGATTTTTCACGGCGGTTGTGGGGAAAATAACCCCCGGAGAGTAGGCCTGATAAGACGCTATCAGCGTCGCATCAGGCATTCTGCTCAAACGCCGGATGCGGCGTAAACGCCTTATCCGGCCTACAAATGCGGAGTTTAACTCCGCTTATACAGCGGCAGCCAAATCACCAGCCGCAAACCGCCCAGCGGGCTGTCTTCTGCCTTCACCCAACCACGGTGCTGCTGGATAGCTGTTTCGACAATCGCCAGCCCTAAGCCCGTACCGCCAGATTCACGATCGCGCGCTTCATCGGTGCGATAGAACGGACGGAAAATCTGCTCGCGATCTTCCGGGCTAACGCCAGGACCATCGTCGTCCACCGTAATGGTGATACCATCTTTATCTACCGCAAAGCCCACCTCAATCTTCGTATGGGAATAACGCAGAGCATTACGAACAATGTTTTCCAGCGCACTTTCCAGAGCGTTCGGGTTGCCATACAGAGGCCACGGCCCAGGCGGGAAGTTAACCGTAAACGACTTGCCCATTTGTTCCGCTTCGAACGCCGCGTTATCCAGCACTTCACCCCACAACTGGTTAGCTTTCAATGTCTCGCTCACCAGCGCGTTTTTCTGCTGATTACGTGACATCACCAACAGGTCGTTGATCATGCTGTCCAGACGCTGGGCTTCGGTTTCAATACGCTCCAGTTCCTTGCTTTCACCACTACGACGGCGCAATAACGCCGTACCCAGTTGCAGGCGCGTCAGTGGCGTGCGCAGTTCGTGAGAGATATCAGAAAGCAGACGCTGCTGAGAGGTCATCATGCGCTCCAGCGCGGTGACCATCTGGTTAAAACTGGCACCAGCGGCAAGAAATTCCTGTGGCCCCGCTTCAAGTTCCGGGTGCTGGCGTAAGTTTCCCTGGGCAACTTCATCGGCCGCGTTTTTCAGCTTACGCGCCGGTTTTGCCAGACTCCAGGCCAACCACAACAGCAGCGGCGTACTGACCAGCATGGTGACAATCAGCAGTAATAGCGGGCGGTCAAACAGTAAGTTAATGAAATCGGATTGAGAACTGCTGGCTGGACGAATCAGATAAAGTTGGTAATTATCTTCGCCATCACGCACTGAGAACGGACCGACCAGTTCCACGCGGCCATACTTTTTCTTCTGCGGATGATCGGCGTTATCGGCCTGACCAATAAAGTTACGAATGATCTGCATTTCGCTGCGTTCAGCGCCGATCACGCGGCCCTCGGTGGTCACCAATAACAAACGCTGTCCTGGCGGTGCCCACTTATCAATCGCCCGGAACAGACGCCGCCACCACATTAAATCGTTGGGCGGATCGTTCGCCAGTTCCGCTTCGACATGCTGCTCAATCATCAGCCCCTGACGCTGTTCGCTATCCAGAAGCTCGGTCATCTGGCGTGAATCGAGCTTGGGTAACATCAAAACCAACATCAACACCAGCGCCAGCGTCAGCCAGAAGATGGCGAAGATGCGCGCGGTTAAGCTGCCTATCATGAAGCAGAAACCATCAGATAGCCGCGACCACGCAAGGTTTTAAACCACGGGTGACCATCTTTACGATCCGGCAGTTTACGACGCAGGTTGGAAATGTGCATATCGATAGCGCGGTCGAAAGGCGTCAGGCGTTTGCCCAGCACTTCCTGGCTTAAATGCTCACGGGAAACCACCTGACCCAGATGCTGTGCCAGCAAATAGAGCAGGGTAAACTCAGTGCCGGTTAACTCCAGCGTTTGCCCGTCGAAGCTGGCTTCCTGACGGCCTGGATTCAGCACTAAGGCATCAACTTCCAGTGTCGGTGAACCGTTGTCGTTGTTTTGCTGTTGCTCGCTCCAGTGCGAACGGCGCAGGATCGCGCGAATACGTGCCACCAGCTCACGATCATTAAACGGTTTCGGGAGATAGTCATCTGCGCCCAGCTCAAGGCCGAGAACGCGATCAAGTTCACTGCCGCGCGCCGTCAACATAATGACAGGCGTCTGGTATGTCTGGCGAAGTGCTTTTAATGTGTCGATACCATTTTTCTTCGGCATCATGACATCAAGCAAAAGTAAATCAATGCTGTCGTCCAGAAGATCAAGCGCCTGCTCCCCATCGTGGGCAACAATCACGTTGAAGCCTTCCATCTCGAGCAGCTCCTTTAACAGGGAAGTCAGCTCTCGGTCATCATCAACTAACAGGATTTTATTCATTGTTTAAATACCTCCGAGGCAGAAATTACGTCATCAGACGTCGCTAATCCATGACTTTACGTTGTTTTACACCCCCTGACGCATGTTTGCAGCCTGAATCGTAAACTCTCTATCGTTGAATCGCGACAGAAAGATTTTGGGAGCAAATGATGCGCATAGTTACCGCTGCCGTCATGGCCTCAACGCTGGCAGTCAGTTCATTAAGCCACGCTGCTGAAGTCGGTTCAGGCGATAACTGGCATCCGGGTGAAGAACTTACGCAGCGCAGTACGCAGAGCCATATGTTCGACGGCATAAGTTTAACCGAACATCAGCGTCAGCAGATGCGAGATCTTATGCAACAGGCCCGGCACGAACAGCCTCCTGTTAATGTTAGCGAACTGGAGACAATGCATCGCCTTGTCACCGCAGAAAATTTTGATGAAAACGCTGTGCGCGCACAGGCAGAAAAAATGGCGAATGAGCAAATTGCTCGTCAGGTTGAGATGGCAAAAGTCCGCAACCAAATGTATCGCCTGTTAACGCCGGAGCAGCAAGCGGTTTTAAACGAGAAACATCAACAACGAATGGAGCAGTTGCGCGACGTGACGCAATGGCAAAAAAGTTCATCGTTGAAGCTATTGAGTAGTAGCAACTCACGTTCCCAGTAGTAAACCCTGTTTTCCTTGCCATAGACACCATCCCTGTCTTCCCCCACATGATGTGGGGGTTTTTTTTATCCTCAATTTGCCTACTGCTTAATGCATTGCAGATGATTTGCTTCCGTTATACTACCGTCAGTTGATAGCGGGAGTATTTATGAATCAATCTTATGGACGGCTGGTCAGTCGGGCGGCGATTGCTGCAACGGCGATGGCTTCGCTGCTATTGCTGATTAAAATTTTTGCATGGTGGTATACCGGGTCGGTGAGTATTCTCGCCGCGCTGGTGGATTCGCTGGTGGATATCGGCGCGTCGTTGACGAATTTACTGGTGGTGCGATATTCCCTGCAACCTGCCGACGATAATCACTCGTTTGGTCACGGTAAAGCTGAGTCCCTCGCGGCGCTGGCGCAAAGTATGTTTATCTCCGGTTCGGCACTATTCCTGTTTTTGACGGGTATTCAACATCTGGTATCTCCAACACCGATGACAGATCCAGGCGTCGGGGTTATCGTGACAATTGTGGCGCTAATTTGTACGATTATCCTTGTCTCGTTTCAGCGGTGGGTGGTGCGCCGGACGCAAAGCCAGGCGGTGCGGGCTGATATGCTACATTACCAGTCTGATGTTATGATGAACGGCGCAATTCTGCTGGCGCTGGGGTTGTCCTGGTACGGCTGGCATCGCGCCGATGCTCTGTTTGCATTGGGAATCGGCATCTATATTTTATATAGCGCGTTACGCATGGGATATGAGGCGGTACAGTCATTACTGGATCGCGCATTACCTGATGAGGAACGGCAAGAAATTATTGATATCGTGACTTCCTGGCCGGGTGTTAGCGGCGCTCACGATCTTCGCACGCGGCAGTCAGGGCCGACCCGCTTTATTCAGATTCATTTGGAAATGGAAGACTCTCTGCCTTTGGTTCAGGCACATATGGTGGCGGATCAGGTAGAGCAGGCTATTTTACGGCGTTTTCCGGGATCGGATGTGATTATCCATCAGGACCCCTGTTCCGTCGTACCCAGGGAGGGTAAACGGTCTATGCTTTCATAATCAGTATAAAAGAGAGCCAGACCCGCATTTTGTGTATAAAATACCGCCATTTGGCCTGACCTGAATCAATTCAGCAGGAAGTGATTGTTATACTATTTGCACATTCGTTGGATCACTTCGATGTGCAAGAAGACTTCCGGCAACAGATTTCATTTTGCATTCCAAAGTTCAGAGGTAGTCATGATTAAGAAAATCGGTGTGTTGACAAGCGGCGGTGATGCGCCAGGCATGAACGCCGCAATTCGCGGGGTTGTTCGTTCTGCGCTGACAGAAGGTCTGGAAGTAATGGGTATTTATGACGGCTATCTGGGTCTGTATGAAGACCGTATGGTACAGCTAGACCGTTACAGCGTGTCTGACATGATCAACCGTGGCGGTACGTTCCTCGGTTCTGCGCGTTTCCCGGAATTCCGCGACGAGAACATCCGCGCCGTGGCTATCGAAAACCTGAAAAAACGTGGTATCGACGCGCTGGTGGTTATCGGCGGTGACGGTTCCTACATGGGTGCAATGCGTCTGACCGAAATGGGCTTCCCGTGCATCGGCCTGCCGGGCACTATCGACAACGACATCAAAGGCACTGACTACACTATCGGTTTCTTCACTGCGCTGAGCACCGTTGTAGAAGCGATCGACCGCCTGCGTGACACCTCTTCTTCTCACCAGCGTATTTCCGTGGTGGAAGTGATGGGGCGTTACTGTGGCGATCTGACCCTGGCTGCGGCCATTGCCGGTGGCTGTGAATTCGTTGTAGTTCCGGAAGTTGAATTCAGCCGTGAAGACCTGGTAAACGAAATCAAAGCGGGTATCGCGAAAGGTAAAAAACACGCGATCGTGGCGATTACCGAACACATGTGTGATGTTGACGAACTGGCGCATTTCATCGAGAAAGAAACTGGTCGTGAAACCCGTGCAACTGTGTTGGGCCACATTCAGCGTGGTGGTTCTCCGGTGCCTTACGACCGTATTCTGGCTTCCCGTATGGGTGCTTACGCCATTGAACTGCTGCTGGCAGGTTACGGCGGTCGTTGTGTAGGTATCCAGAACGAACAGCTGGTTCACCACGACATCATCGACGCTATCGAAAACATGAAGCGTCCGTTCAAAGGCGACTGGCTGGACTGCGCGAAAAAACTGTATTAATGATTTCGGAAAAAGGCAGATTCCTTTAGCCTGAAACCGATGACAGAAGCAAAAATGCCTGATGCGCTTCGCTTATCAGGCCTACATGAATTCTGCAATTTATTGAATTTGCAAACTTTTGTAGGCCGTGTAAGCGCATATGGCATGGACAAAGCGCACTTTGTCAGCAATATGAGGCGGATTTCTTCCGCCTTTTTAATCCCCCAACATATACCCGCAAGTTATAGCCAATCTTTTTTTATTCTTTAATGTTTGGTTAACCTTCTGGCACGCTTTGCTCATCACAACACAACATAAGAGAGTCGGGCGATGAACAAGTGGGGCGTAGGGTTAACATTTTTGCTGGCGGCAACCAGCGTTATGGCAAAGGATATTCAGCTTCTTAACGTTTCATATGATCCAACGCGCGAATTGTACGAACAGTACAACAAGGCATTCAGCGCCCACTGGAAACAGCAAACCGGCGACAATGTGGTAATCCGCCAGTCTCATGGTGGTTCCGGTAAACAAGCGACGTCAGTAATCAATGGCATAGAAGCTGATGTTGTCACTCTGGCTCTGGCCTATGACGTGGACGCAATTGCGGAACGCGGGCGGATTGATAAAGAGTGGATCAAACGTCTGCCGGATAACTCCGCACCGTACACTTCCACCATTGTTTTCCTGGTACGTAAGGGCAATCCGAAGCAGATCCATGACTGGAACGATCTGATTAAACCGGGTGTTTCGGTGATCACGCCTAATCCGAAAAGCTCTGGTGGCGCGCGCTGGAACTACCTGGCTGCCTGGGGCTACGCGCTGCACCACAACAACAACGATCAGGCAAAAGCGCAGGATTTTGTTCGGGCACTGTATAAAAACGTCGAAGTTCTGGATTCTGGCGCGCGCGGCTCCACTAACACTTTTGTCGAGCGCGGAATTGGCGATGTACTGATTGCCTGGGAAAACGAAGCTCTGCTGGCAGCGAATGAACTGGGGAAAGATAAATTCGAAATCGTCACGCCGAGTGAGTCTATCCTCGCAGAGCCAACCGTGTCGGTGGTCGATAAAGTGGTTGAGAAAAAAGGTACTAAAGAGGTGGCGGAAGCCTACCTGAAATATCTCTACTCGCCAGAAGGTCAGGAAATTGCCGCGAAAAACTACTACCGTCCGCGCGACGCTGAGGTAGCGAAAAAGTACGAAAATGCGTTTCCAAAATTGAAGTTATTCACCATTGATGAAGAGTTCGGCGGCTGGACGAAAGCGCAAAAAGAGCATTTTGCTAACGGCGGTACGTTCGATCAGATCAGCAAACGCTGATTTCCCCAGGATAATTATCAAACCCGGTGGTTTCTCGCGACCGGGTTTTTTATTTGTCACGATTTTGCGTTACCCTTGCATCTCTTTGAGGTACAGGGAAAAAAAGATGAAAAAAGCGGGTCTTCTTTTTTTGGTGATGATAGTTATCGCCGTTGTGGCTGCCGGTATTGGTTACTGGAAATTAACCGGTGAAGAGTCGGATACATTACGTAAGATTGTCCTTGAGGAATGTTTGCCCAATCAGCAGCAAAATCAAAATCCTTCGCCATGTGCGGAAGTCAAACCTAATGCCGGATACGTGGTTTTAAAAGATCTTAATGGCCCACTGCAATATCTGTTGATGCCAACGTATCGTATTAACGGTACTGAAAGTCCTTTGTTGACCGATCCTTCAACGCCGAACTTCTTTTGGTTGGCCTGGCAGGCGCGTGATTTTATGAGCAAAAAATACGGCCAGCCGGTTCCCGATCGCGCGGTTTCTTTGGCGATCAACTCTCGCACCGGGCGTACGCAAAACCATTTTCATATTCATATCTCTTGTATTCGTCCTGATGTGCGCGAACAGCTGGATAACAATCTGGCGAACATCAGCAGCCGCTGGTTGCCACTGCCAGGTGGTTTGCACGGGCATGAATACCTGGCGCGTCGGGTAACGGAAAGCGAACTGGTACAACGCAGCCCATTTATGATGCTTGCAGAAGAAGTGCCTGAGGCGCGGGAACATATGGGAAGCTACGGGCTGGCGATGGTGCGGCAGAGTGATAATTCGTTTGTGTTGCTGGCGACACAACGAAATCTACTGACGCTGAACCGTGCTTCAGCCGAGGAAATCCAGGATCATCAGTGTGAGATTTTGCGTTAAGGCGAGGAGTTAAGGAAAGTAAGTGCCGGATATGAAATCCGGCACCTGTCAGACTTAAGCCTGTTTAGCCGCTTCTGCAGCTTTAACGATCACTGCGAAAGCGTCAGCTTTCAGAGAAGCACCGCCAACCAGCGCGCCGTCGATGTCTGGCTGAGCAAACAGTTCTGCAGCGTTAGACGCGTTTACAGAGCCGCCGTACTGGATGATCACTTGTTCAGCGATGTTAGCGTCAACTTTAGCGATGTGGTCACGGATGAATTTGTGAACAGCCTGTGCCTGCGCCGGAGTTGCCGATTTGCCAGTACCGATTGCCCATACTGGTTCGTAAGCGATTACCGCACCTTCGAATGCTGCAGCACCCTGAGTTTTCAGTACCGCGTCGATCTGACGTGCACAAACTTCTTCAGTTTTGCCCGCTTCGTTTTCAGCTTCGGTTTCACCGATGCACAGAACCGGAGTCAGCCCCTGCTCTTTCAGCACCGCGAATTTTTTCGCGATCAGTTCGTCAGACTCTTTGTGGTAAGTACGACGTTCAGAGTGGCCGATGATGATGTACTGTGCGCCGATGTCTTTCAGCATAGCAGCAGAGGTTTCACCGGTGAATGCGCCGGACAGGTTCAGGTCCACGTTTTGCGCACCCAGCATGATGTGGCTGCCTTCAGCTTCGCGCTTCGCCATATCGATGTACATTTCTGGTGGTGCGATTGCAACCGCACAGCCAGCAACACCTGCCAGCTCTTTACGCAGGTTAGAAACCAGCTCGTGAACCATGTGGCGGCTGCCGTTCAGTTTCCAGTTACCCATCACTAAAGGATGTCGCATTTTAATTCTCCACGCTTATAAGCGAATAAAGGAAGATGGCCGCCCCGCAGGGCAGCAGGTCTGTGAAACAGTATAGAGATTCATCGGCACAAAGGCTTTGCTTTTTGTCATTTATTCAAACCTTCAAGCGATTCAGATAGCGCCAGCTTAATCGGTTCAACAGCGAAGGTCAGCCCCTTTTCGCCGTTGTCCGCGACAACATAACGCAGTGCACCTTCGGTCTCGGTGTAATAACGTTTGTTTTTCCCCGCCGTTAGTAGCGACTGCAGTTTTTTCTGGCTTTGTGTTTTGGTCATTAATGGGGTGAGTGTGCGGATCACCGCTGCCATGTATTCCTGAGCTTTCGCTTTCGCGGCTTTTTGCTCTGGCCCCTGGATGGGTAGCCAGGTCATTTGAATGCTTTTGATTTTTAAGGTACCGCGCTCCAGCGCTGTAGAAGCATACAAGTTCTCATTAATTTTACTTGCAGCACGAGTGAGATTGGCTTTGTCGGGACTGCTGTCGATGGCACGAAATTCGTTCAGTGGCAGGCTGGGATTCTGGCTGTTAAAGTCTTCTCGAAACTGGCTGATGGAGAGATCGAAAGTAGGGGCTCCAGCCAGCAGATAAGGCGCGGTCGTTGCCGTATCTGGTGTTTGTGCATGCGCCGCTGTTGTAACGGTTAATGCAGAACATAAGAGAAAAAACAGCGTACACCCTGGCTTCATTGACAGTACCTTTTGTTATGACTGGCTCCGATTAAAACGATATCTGTCGCCCTTGTCAAAAGGGTAGAATCCTGGAAAAGACAACCATCAAGGAACTTACATGACCATACAGCAATGGTTATTTTCATTTAAAGGGCGTATTGGACGCCGTGATTTCTGGATTTGGATAGGCCTGTGGTTCGCAGGCATGCTGGTGCTTTTCTCACTGGCGGGTAAAAATTTACTCGATATTCAGACCGCGGCGTTTTGCCTTGTGTGCTTGCTTTGGCCAACAGCGGCAGTAACCGTTAAGCGCTTGCATGATCGCGGGCGTTCCGGCGCATGGGCATTTCTGATGATTGTGGCGTGGATGCTGCTGGCGGGTAACTGGGCGATTTTACCTGGTGTCTGGCAATGGGCGGTGGGGCGTTTTGTCCCGACGTTGATTCTGGTGATGATGCTTATCGATCTTGGTGCGTTTGTTGGCACACAAGGCGAAAATAAATATGGTAAAGACACTCAGGATGTGAAGTATAAAGCCGACAATAAATCAAGTAATTAACCTTTAATATATCTCTTACTGCTATTTTTTTCCGGGTTTGTTATTTCCACGTTGAAAATGACAATGCCCGGAAAATCCTTCTGATCTCTTCACCTTAAGCAATATCAAAAAAAATGGTAATCCATAAGATCATTACTTGTTTGTTCTTCCCTTAACGGCGCATTATTCTTAAGTCGTAATCGACAGAGAGGCGAATATACAGAGGTGCCCTATGAAAGATGTCGTAGATAAATGCAGTACTAAAGGATGTGCGATTGATATCGGTACGGTGATTGATAACGACAACTGTACCAGTAAGTTTTCGCGCTTTTTTGCCACCCGCGAAGAAGCAGAGTCCTTTATGACCAAACTGAAAGAGCTTGCTGCCGCTGCATCCTCTGCGGATGAAGGGGCCAGCGTGGCCTATAAGATTAAGGATCTGGAGGGGCAAGTTGAGCTTGATGCGGCCTTCACCTTCTCATGCCAGGCCGAGATGATTATTTTTGAGTTATCACTGCGTTCGTTAGCTTGATGGAGTTGCTTTAGAAGGAGTTAAACATGGCTTATAAACACATTGGCGTGGCAATTTCCGGGAATGAAGAAGATGCCTTACTGGTGAATAAAGCCCTGGAGCTCGCCAGACATAATGACGCTCACCTGACGTTAATTCATATTGATGATGGCTTAAGCGAGTTGTATCCGGGTATCTACTTCCCTGCAACAGAGGATATTCTTCAATTGTTGAAGAATAAGTCGGATAACAAGCTGTATAAACTGACGAAAAATATTCAATGGCCGAAGACAAAACTGCGTATTGAACGTGGGGAAATGCCGGAAACACTGCTGGATATTATGCAACAAGAGCAGTGCGACCTCCTTGTCTGTGGTCATCACCACTCATTTATCAACCGTTTGATGCCGGCATACCGCGGGATGATCAATAAGTTGAAAGCGGATCTGCTCATCGTGCCGTTTATCGATAAGTAACCGCTTACCAGTAATGCTCCGCTGTCATATGGCCCGGTCGACGACGTAAATGTTTCGTCATCTGCCGGGTTTCTTTTAGCAACTGTTGCGTATCGCGAACCATCTGTGGATTGCCGCACAGCATCACATGGCTGGTTTCTTTATCCATCGGCAAGCCCACCGCACTTTCCAGTTCACCACTTTCAATTAACGCCGGTATTCGCCCGGTGAGCGAACCCGCCGCCGTTTCCCGACTGACCACCGTCTGAATGCGCAGTTTCCCTTCGTAGCGTTTTTCCAGTTCTTGCATCAGTGGCAGATAACTTAAGTCGGCGGCATAACGTGCGGCGTGAACCAGAACCAGATTTTTGAAGCGATCTAAATCTTTGCCCAGTTGCAGAATTGATAAATAAGGGCCAATCGCTGTACCGGTTGCCAGCATCCATAGCGTTTCGCAATCTGGTACTTCATCCAGCACAAAGAAGCCAGCTGCTTCGCTAACCACCTGCACTTCATCGCCCGGTTTCAGTGCCGCCAGTCGTGGGCTTAATTTGCCATCGGGGACGGTGACCAGGTAAAACTCCAGATCGGGATTATCGGGCGAGTTAACGTAGGAATAGGCGCGCTGGACGCGTTCGCCATCAATTTCAAGGCCTAGTTTGGTGAATTGCCCGGCAGTAAATGGAAGCACGGGAGCGTGAACGGTGAGACTAAACAGGGCGTCGGTCCAGTTCTGCACTTTAGTGACTTTGCCTGTTACCCAATCAGCCATGTTTTTCTCCTGTTTTGATTGACTTGCCTTATCTTCGTTCTCCGAACAAAAAAATTCCAGTCCCGAAGGACTGGAAGGCTCAATCGATCAAATCACTCAGAGAATGTGCACCTGCATTTCTGGGTCTTTACGATCCAGATAGTGGATGGATTGAATGCGACGAATGGTGCGTGATTTACCGCGGATCAGCAGTGTTTCGGTGGTGGCGATATTGCCTTTGCGGCTAATACCTTCCAGCAGATCACCTTTGGTGATGCCAGTGGCAGAAAAGATGACGTTGTCGCTGCGTGCCATATCGCCCAGACGCAACACTTTACCCGCTTCGATGCCCATCGCTTTGCAGCGCGCCAGCTCCTGCTCGCCAATGCGAAGATTCTCTTCGTTGTCGCCTTTGACGTCATGACGCGCCAGCAGACGACCGTTCATGTCACCATCTAATGCGCGGATCACCGCTGCAGAAACCACGCCTTCCGGCGCGCCACCAATACCGTACAGCACGTCAACTTCGCTGTCTGGCATACAGGTGAGAATTGAGGCCGCAACGTCGCCGTCTGGAATAGCAAATACGCGTACGCCGAGTTGCTGCATTTCTGCGATAACAGCATCGTGGCGTGGTTTCGCCAGAATCGTTACCGTCAGTTCGCTTAACGGTTTGCCGAGCGCCGCCGCAACATTGCGCAGGTTATCCGCCAGCGGCAGGTTCAGATCAATGACGCCTTTCGCTCCCGGTCCGACGATCAGCTTCTCCATATACATATCCGGCGCGTTGAGGAAGCAGCCTTTATCGCCTACTGCCAGCACCGCCAGCGCGTTAGCCTGGCCCATCGCCGTCATGCGCGTGCCTTCAATCGGATCAACAGCAATATCTACCGCATCGCCGCGACCGGTACCGACTTTTTCACCAATGTAGAGCATCGGCGCTTCGTCGATTTCACCTTCACCAATGACGATGGTACCGTCAATGTTGACCTGGTTGAGCATAATGCGCATGGCGTTAACCGCTGCGCCGTCCGCGGTGTTTTTATCGCCGCGTCCTAACCATTTGTAGCCAGCCAGCGCCGCAGATTCGGTGACGCGGGAAAATTCGATGGCAAGTTCTCGTCTCATAGCAAACTCTAAGCAGTAAGGAATGGCGCGAAGTGTAGCACAGGGGAAGGGCAGGATTATTGATGTGTGCGGGGGTTGCCCCCGCACGATTTCAGAGTCTACGACATGCCGGATGCGGCGTGAACGCCTTATCCGGCCTACACAAAATGGCATCGGCTCGTAGGCCTGATAAGACGCGTAAGCGTCGCATCAGGCGATCAGTATCAGGCAATTGGTTCAGATGCCTGATATTACTCGTCGTGTTCTTCCCACGCCATCGCGCGTTTAACCGCTTTTTTCCAGCCTGCGTAACGGTAATTACGCTCGGTGGTTTCGATGCCAGGACTGAACTCGCGCTCAATCACCGCTTTCTCTTGCAGCTCGTCGAGGTTCTGCCAGAAGCCAACCGCCAGACCAGCAAGATAGGCCGCACCCAATGCGGTGACTTCGCGCACTTCCGGGCGCTCAACGCGCGTGCCGAGAATATCGGACTGGAACTGCATCAGGAAATTGTTCGCCACTGCGCCGCCATCCACGCGCAGGGCGTGCAGACGAATACCAGAATCGGCCTGCATCGCTTCCAGCACGTCACGCGTCTGATAAGCAATAGACTCCAGCGTCGCGCGTATAATGTGGTTAGCGTTCACTCCACGGGTCAGACCGAAAATCGCCCCGCGCGCATACGGATCCCAGTACGGCGCACCCAGCCCGGTAAAGGCCGGAACCACATACACACCGTTGGTGTTTTGCACTTTCGTGGCGAAATATTCGGAATCGTAGGCGTCATTAATCAGCTTCATCTCATCGCGCAGCCACTGAATGGATGCGCCCGCCATAAACACCGCACCTTCCAGCGCATAGTTTACTTCGCCAGTTGGGCCACAGGCGATGGTGGTCAGCAGGCCGTTTTCTGATTTCACCGCTTTCTCGCCGGTGTTCATCAGCATAAAGCAGCCAGTGCCGTAGGTATTCTTCGCCATCCCTTCTTTCACGCACAACTGACCAAACAGCGCCGCCTGCTGGTCACCGGCGATCCCGGAGATTGGAATACGCGTGCCGCCTTTGCCGCCAATGTTAGTCTGACCGTACACTTCGGAAGAACGACGCACTTCTGGCAGCATCTCGCGCGGAATATCCAGCACTTCCAGCATTTTGTCGTCCCAGTCCAGGGTATGGATGTTGAACAACATGGTACGAGAGGCGTTGGTGTAATCGGTCACATGGACACGGCCCTGAGTCATTTTCCAGATAAGCCACGTATCAACCGTACCAAACAGCAATTCACCACGACGTGCACGCTCGCGAGAGCCTTCCACATGGTCGAGGATCCACTTCACTTTGGTGCCAGAGAAGTACGGGTCAATCACCAGACCGGTATTGCTGCGGATATAATCTTCTAAACCGTCACGTTTTAAATGCTCGCAGATTTCTGCGGTACGACGGCACTGCCAGACAATGGCGTTATAGATAGGCTTGCCGGTTTCTTTTTCCCAAACAATAGTGGTTTCACGCTGATTCGTAATACCGATAGCTGCAATTTGATCGGAACTGATATCGGCTTTCGCCAGCACTTCTACCAGCGTGGAGCTTTGGGTGGCCCAGATTTCCATTGGGTCGTGTTCTACCCAGCCTGGTTTTGGGTAGATTTGCTCAAATTCGCGCTGTGACACGCTAATGATATTGGCATCGTGATCCATTACGACCGCGCGGGAGCTGGTGGTGCCCTGGTCGAGCGCAACGATATATTTTTTTTCAGTCATGTTTAATTGTCCCGTAGTCATATTACAGCGAAGCTTTTTGTTCTGAAGGAGTTGTGGTCTCCTTTTCTTCCACAACACAGATATCGCAAGGCAAATGGCGACCAATCAGTTTGCGGTAGGCAAATGCACCTACAATCGCGCCAACGATAGGGCCAAAAAGCGGCACCAGGAAGTAAGGAATGTCTCTGCCGCCGGTAAAGGCGACATTGCCCCAGCCCGCCAGCCAGGCAAAGACTTTCGGACCGAAGTCACGCGCTGGGTTCATGGCAAAGCCCGTCAATGGGCCCATAGATGCGCCAATGACCGCAATCAGTAGACCAATCAGCAAGGGAGCTAAAGGGCCGCGTGGTACACCGTTGCCATCGTCCGTTAACGCCAGGATCAGCCCCATCAGAATAGCGGTAATCACCATCTCAACTGCGAAAGCCTGCACAAAATTGATATGAGGATTCGGGTAAGTAGAGAAAGTGCCAGCCAGATCAACACTTTCAACGCTGCCGCGAACAATGTGATGAGTCTGCTCGAAGTCGAAAAATAAATTGTAGTAAAGCCCGTAAACTAAAGCCGCAGCGCAGAAAGCGCCGGCAACTTGTGAAACGATAAAAGGAATAACTTTGCGCTTGTCGAAACAGGCAAACAGCCACAATGCAATGGTAACAGCGGGGTTAAGATGCGCGCCGGAAACCCCTGCGGTCAGGTAGATGGCCATTGCCACCCCCAGTCCCCAAATGACACTGATTTCCCACTGACCAAAAGACGCACCAGCGACTTTTAGTGCTGCAACGCAACCCACACCGAAAAAAATCAACAACCCGGTACCGAGGAATTCAGCAATGCACTGGCCTTTCAAGGTTGATGTTTGACTCATAATCGGATCCTGAAGAGTTAATGTTTGTTGTATGCGTGAAAGTCACGGACCTCCACGATGCTTGTAGGCATGCTGTAAACTTATCGTTAACGAGCAAAAACGAGAAATATCGAACTTAAAATGTGTGTGCTTCGTCATAAAATGAGCGTTATCGCGCCATTTATTCCATCTGATTGTACATGATGCATGTTTGTTAGATCATTCGCGCAACAAATTTATTAACATTTTCGATTTGCGTGGATTATGTCTCCAGGAGAAGGATGAAAAGTGTGGCAAACCGTAATCTGCAAGGCGTGCCGCTGGACAGCGATGGCGCGGCTTCATACAATCGGAGCTAACTAAAGTGCGCTCGTATTTATTAAGGCGTCACCGGTAATCGGGACGAGGATTTTTATCCATCAACGCCTTGCAATTCAGGAGAGGTATGACAATGTCATTAGAAGTGTTTGAGAAACTGGAAGCAAAAGTACAGCAGGCGATTGATACCATCACTCTGTTGCAGATGGAAATCGAAGAGCTGAAAGAAAAAAACAACTCACTGTCGCAGGAAGTTCAAAATGCCCAGCATCAGCGCGAAGAGCTGGAGCGTGAGAACAACCATCTGAAAGAACAGCAGAACGGCTGGCAGGAACGTCTGCAGGCCCTGCTGGGTCGCATGGAAGAGGTTTAATCTCTTCCACGCAGAGGCGCCGCAAGGCGCCTTATTTTTTACTTCACTGCATTTTTAGCGGAAAGCATAATCTCCATCGCCTGTTGGCGATATTTATCTGCCGTATCTGGCGCCATTAATGCAATGATCCCCACAGCCCTGGGGGTGTCTTCAAGATAAACACTGATGGTTCTTTTCTGCTGACCATCAAAATTTATCAACACATCCTGATACTTACAGGTGAAATGTTTGGCATTACAATCATGAAACTGGAAGGCTTCCTCATTGTATTGATCCTTGAGATTGTCTCGCTGCTTCTTCTTTAACGCTTCCAGCGGGTCATCGGCGCTACGTCCTGCGGGCAGGCGGAAAGCAGAAATGAAGACGCTATTATCCTCACTTCTTATATCAATGGTTTTATTAGTACTAATGGAAACCGTATTCCAGTGTCGGTTCGGGATAGTCACGGTTATCGCAGCATTCTCAAAGGTATATTGCCACGGGGTAAACATACGAAACGTATTGCCGACTTTGGATAAAAGCAGGATTCCCAATACCCAACAGCACCCGCGAGTAAAACTGGCGAAGTTACGTTTTTTTTTAATAAATGCGCACAGAATACCTGACACAAGCACGGGAAGTAACAACGGCCCCAGAAATACTGAACCGATATACTCGCCAACCATGCCAGGATCTCCAGACAGTAGGTTGCTGTGCTGAAGATGACTAAGAAAAGTAGTTATTATCCATAGTATTAATAAGATAACGTATCTCATATCAATCCCTTATTATATAATACGTTCGCTACTAACGATGATTCATATCCCTATTCCCAGAATAGTTAATTTACCATATAGCATTAATTTTTAATGCTGCATATTTTTATGAAATGATTTATCGATAATTAATTTATATTGTCAGATGTGAACTATTGATATTTAAAATGAATTAAATAAAAACAAACGATAGTCTTTATGAATATTTTGCATATAAAAAAGGGGAATTTAATTCCCCTTTTAACGCATGGCAGGTACTTATTCAATATCCAGCGGATCTTCTGAAAGAATAATTCCGGTATTGTCGGCATAAAGATGGTCACCGGAGAAGAAAGTGACGCCGCCAAAATTAACGCGGACATCGCTTTCGCCAATGCCTTCGCCAGCGGCACCGACTGGAATTGCTGCCATCGCCTGGATGCCGATATCCAGCTCTTCCAGGTCATCTACCTGACGCACCGCGCCGTAAATGACCAGGCCTTCCCATTCATTTTGTACTGCCAGACGCGCCAGCTCAGCATCGACCAGTGCGCGACGAACAGAACCACCGCCATCAACGACGAGAACACGACCACGGCCATTCTGTTCGAGCAGATCGTACAGCAACCCGTTGTCCTCGAAACATTTTACCGTGATTATTTGTCCGCCAAACGACGCCCGTCCGCCAAAGTTGGAGAACAGCGGTTCCACGACGTTAACATCTTCTTGATAGATGTCACAAAGCTCGGAAGTATCGTATTTCATAGGCTTAACATTCAGTTGCTGCGAGAATTTTCAGTATATCGCGCTATGTGGGCTGTTGGCAAAATCATCAATTGTTAATTGATATTTGTCAGTTATGCTGCCCACTGGCTTAGGAATATCCCTAAAACAAACAGCAGGTTAGTCAGTAACGCTCCCTTGACAGTGCGTTCCAGCATCGGTCGCATCGCCACCGGGTCCATTTCCCGCATCACATAACGGGCTTGCTTCACCAGTAATGGTGCCGCCAGCAGGAACAGCCAGCCCCACAGGCTATGCAGTGAAAAGAGATTAAACAGCGCCAGACACACCAGAGAGCCCATCAGCAGGCAGGCATGATAACGACGCGCGTTCACTTCACCTAAGCGCACTACCAGCGTGTTTTTGCCATTCTCGCGGTCGCTATTGATATCACGCAGGTTATTAATGTTCAGAACCGCTGTTGCCAGCAGGCCACAGGCGGTCGCCGGAAGGATCAACGCCGGAATCAACGTATGAGCCTGTAAATACCAGCTGCCCATGACGCTTAACCAGCCAAAGAAAACCAGTACGGAAATATCACCCAGACCGATATAACCATAAGGACGATTGCCCACGGTGTAGGTGATAGCGGCAATGATCGACAACCCGCCAAGAATCAGGAAGCCAACAAAATCGGTCAGCGTATGGCACGCCACTGCAACCAACGCCAGCCCGGAGAGACAGATGAGCACGACGGTAATAATGAGCGCCCGTTTCATCTCTTGCTGGGTAATGACCCCTTTTTGCATGCCACGTAGCGGGCCAATGCGGTCAGGTTTATCGCTGCCTTTTACTGCATCGCCGTAATCATTAGCGAGGTTAGAGAGAATTTGAAGCAGTCCGGCGGTAATCAGTGCCAGCAGGGCGACCAGCGGATCGAAGTGACCTTGCCACCATGCCAGCGCCGTCCCGACGATAATTGCAGCAAAGGCGAGGGGGAGGGTTTTAGGTCGTAAACTTTCCAGCCACGCCTGAGTTCGGCTAATTTGTTGTTCAGTCATAATACGCGCCAATAAAAATGGGGCCTTTCAGCCCCATCAAACAATGATGAAAATGATTGAACGCGATTATAGGATAAAACGGCTCAGATCTTCATCTGCCACCAACGCATCCAGATGTTTGCTCACATAATCTGCGTCAATAGTGATGGTTTGACCGCTTAAATCGCTGGCGTCGTAGGAAATCTCTTCCATTAAACGCTCCAGAACAGTATGTAAACGACGAGCACCGATGTTTTCGGTAGATTCGTTCACCTGCCATGCTGCTTCCGCGATCCGCTTAATACCGGAGTCGGTGAACTCGATATTTACGCCTTCAGTCGCCATCAGTGCTTTGTACTGCACGGTGATAGAGGCATTCGGCTCGGTCAGAATACGCTCGAAATCGCTGGTGGTCAGTGCCTGCAGTTCAACGCGGATTGGCAGACGACCTTGCAGTTCCGGGATCAGGTCAGACGGTTTCGCAATCTGGAACGCGCCAGAAGCGATAAACAGAATGTGGTCAGTTTTGACCATCCCGTGTTTGGTGGAAACGGTGCAACCTTCTACCAGCGGCAGCAGGTCACGCTGAACACCTTCACGAGAAACATCCGGACCGGAAGACTCGCCGCGCTTACAGATTTTGTCGATTTCGTCGATAAACACGATCCCGTGCTGTTCAACGGCGTCGATAGCGTCTTGCTTCAGCTCTTCCGGATTCACCAGTTTCGCCGCTTCTTCTTCAATCAGCAGCTTCATGGCGTCTTTGATTTTCAGCTTACGCGCTTTTTGTTTCTGACCACCCAGGTTCTGGAACATGGACTGCAGCTGGCTGGTCATCTCTTCCATTCCCGGAGGCGCCATAATTTCAACGCCCATCGGTGCTGCGGCAAGATCGATCTCGATTTCTTTGTCATCGAGCTGGCCTTCACGCAGTTTTTTGCGGAATGCCTGACGAGCAGCGGACGGTTCCTGCTGTTGTTCGGTCTGTCCCCAGTTGTTTTTAGCCGGTGGGATCAGCACGTCGAGAATACGTTCTTCTGCCAGTTCTTCAGCGCGATAACGGTTTTTCTCGATAGCCTGGACGCGTACCATTTTCACGGCGGCATCGGTCAGATCGCGGATAATAGAATCCACTTCCTTACCTACATAGCCCACTTCGGTGAATTTGGTCGCTTCAACTTTAATGAACGGCGCATTCGCCAGCTTAGCCAGACGACGAGCGATTTCAGTTTTACCGACACCGGTCGGGCCGATCATCAGGATATTTTTCGGGGTCACTTCATGGCGCAGCTCTTCGTTAAGCTGCATGCGACGCCAGCGGTTACGCAGTGCAATCGCCACGGAACGCTTGGCGTTATCCTGGCCGATGATGTGTTTATCCAGTTCGCTGACGATTTCGCGTGGGGTCATTTCAGACATGGGAGATCCTTACGCTTTGTAGCTTAATTCTTCGATGGTGTGGAAATGGTTGGTATAGATGCAAATGTCGCCTGCAATATCCAACGCCTTTTCAGCAATTTCACGGGCGCTTAGTTCAGTGTTTTCTAACAGCGCGCGCGCCGCAGCCTGGGCGTAAGGGCCGCCGGAGCCGATAGCAATAAGATCGTTTTCTGGCTGCACCACGTCACCGTTACCGGTGATGATCAGTGAAGCGGTTTCATCCGCGACTGCCAGCAGTGCTTCAAGTTTGCGTAACATGCGATCGGTACGCCAGTCTTTTGCCAGCTCAACGGCGGCTTTGACCAGATGGCCCTGATGCATTTCCAGTTTACGTTCAAACAGTTCGAACAGCGTAAAAGCATCCGCAGTACCGCCCGCAAAGCCCGCGATGACTTTGTCGTTGTACAGACGGCGGACCTTTTTCACGTTACCTTTCATTACGGTATTGCCCAACGTGGCCTGACCATCACCAGCGATGACCACATGGCCGTTACGGCGTACGCTTACTATAGTTGTCACGAGCTGACCCCTTGGTTACGAATACAGAGTACAAACCCCGTACAAAAGTACGGGGCATAATGCAATTATAGATGGGGGGGATTTTGAGGGTTTCAACCCCCGGTAGCGAGTCGAATACAGTTTGTATGACCCGCCATCTTCAGGCGATTCAGGGTGCCGTCGGCATTTTCTTTCCCTTTAATCGGGCCAATCACCACACGATTCCAGCCATTGTTGGTGGTAATTTTCGAGTCAAAGCCTTCGAACGCCAGCTGAGCACGTACCGTCTCTGCCTGTTCCGCGCCTCGGAACGAACCGCACTGTACCATCCAGCGCCGCTCGTCTTTTTTCTCCGCCGTCTGTTTTGGCGCGTCAGCGGCCCGGCTAACAGGCGCGACTTGCTGTGACTTCGGCTGCGCCGCGGCAGTGTGTGCTGGCGTTTGCAGGAGATCCTGGTACGGCTGCTGAGCCGCCTGGCGAGTCTGCTGCGTCTGGCGCGGTGGTTGCTGCGCTTGCGCGGTACGCGGTTGTTGATATGCCTGCTCAGCCTGACGCTGCTGCTGTTGAGCCGCCTGAATCTGACGCTGTTGTGCCTGACGTTGAAGCGTTTGCTGACGCTGTTCCGGCGTCTGTTCATTCCATGGGACTTCAACCAGTTGCGTTGGCTGCTGGCGCATATCAGCCTGCATTTGTTCAAGAAGCTGACGTTGTTCTGGTGTCAGTTGCTCCGGCGTTTTCACTTCACCACCGGCAGAAGGTTCTGTGGGCGCACGCACACCCGGCTGGCGACTTTCCAGCTCTTTAATGTAGCGCCAGCGTTCTTCTGGTTTCGGTGGTAATCCGTTTCCGGTCACTTTCTGGCTTTGCAGCGTCTCGGACTCTTCTTTCTTGTGATGCGTAATGAAGTACAGACCACCGATAAAGGTCACAAGAACGGCGGCAGCAATAGCGACCATTGCGGGAGAAACCGCAGGCAGATTTCGTTGCTTTTTCCGTGAGGTGCTTTTTTTTCGCCGCGAAGGTGCCGGTTGGCTGCGGCGTACATAATCTCGTTGTGCCACTATCGTTTCGCTGTATTTATTCGTTCGTCAGCCCGCCATGTTACTTAAGCGGCGGGCCTTTGACCAGTCACGGCAGTCTTAAAGGTTTACTTTAAGGTAACGCGCGCGTTGATCCCCGGATGATAAGTTCGCAGTCCATTAAACGAGAGCCACTGCCAACGTGTTGCCCCTGCATTTGATCAAGCAATAACAGCATAGCTTCCCGACCGATTTCGTAACGCGGCTGCGCGATGGTTGTCAGTGGCGGATCACAAAATTGCGTCAGGTCGATGTTATCAAAACCGATTATGGACAGATCATCCGGGACTTTCAGCCCCTGGCGTTTTGCCTGAGAAAGTGCGCCGAGCGCCATTACATCGCTATGGCAGAAGACAGCAGTAGGCGGTTGCGGAAGAGCAAGCAGCTGTTGCATCGCTTTGCTTCCGGCTTCAAAGGAGAAGTCGCCCCGGGCGATGTATTGCGGATCAACCATAATGCCGCAGCGACGCAGCGCCTGAACGTAGCCTTGCAGGCGGTAGTGACACAGCGGCATCTCTTCGGGACCGGCTATACAGCCAATCCGTTTATGCCCTTGCTCATATAAATAATTTACTGCATCAAATGCCGCGGTCAGATTGTCGATATGAACTGTAGGTAGCTCCAGTTCCGGTGCAAATTCGTTCGCCATCACCATCGGCGGCAGATTACGCTGTTCCTCAATGCTGGCATCAAACGGCAGCCTTGAACCCAGCAGCAACATGCCATCAATTTGCTTGGTGATGATCAAATCGATAAAGGTTTTTTCCTGCTGATTTTGATGCGCACAGTCGCCAATCAGCACCAGATATCCGTGATTTGCCGCCGTAACTTCGATACCGCGAATAATTTCGCTAAAGAAGGGATCGCAGATATCCGGGACAATCACCAGAATGGTACGGGATTCATTACGCTTGACGTTGCGCCCCATAGGCTGCGGCAAATAACCTACTTCCCGGGCCGCTTTTTCAACCCGATTACGGGTGGCCTGGGAGACTTTATCGGGATTCATTAATGCTCGGGAGACGGTCGCTGTAGAGACTTTTGCCTTCAGGGCAACGTCTTTCATGGTCGCGGCAGTTTCCTGCTTCTTCGCTTTCACACTCACTCCTCGCCCGGCACGGCAGGCGTACTACTTCCATGTTTACTTCACATCGGCAACATTTTTAGCAGATAGCGCGTGAAAACGGTTACAGAATTTTCATGAAAAGTGTGATGAATATTGAATTTTTCGATCCGCCTCGCATCGTTTGCGCATTAGCCCTCGATGGGATCGACATCCAGCACCCATTTCACCTTACGGGAATCCGGTATTGTATTGATGAGCGCCAGCGTACCACTAATGATGTGTTGCAAGCGCACGCGGGAAGGGTGCTGCAACAATATCTGCCAGCGCCAGCGGCCACCACGTTTAGGGGCCAGCGCCGGAACCGGGCCGAGAACCCAGAGTTTCTCGTCTGCCAGCGGGCTGGAGAGGATGAGATTACGCAGTTGTTGCAGGAACAATGGCGCGTGCTGATTGTTATGATCTTCCGCACGCACAATCACATGGCTGGTCCACGGCGGCAGTTGCATCATGCGTCGTTCAGCCAGCGCCTGTTCGGCAAAGGCGTCGTAGCCTTTATAGAGCAATGTTTGCAACAGAGGATGTTCCGGATGGTGCGTTTGCAGCACCACTTCACCCTGTTTACCCGCACGCCCGGCACGACCGGCGACCTGGGTGTAAAGCTGGGCGAAACGCTCTGCCGAGCGAAAATCGGCAGAAAACAGCGCGCCGTCTACGTCCAGTAATGCCACCAGCGTCACATCCGGAAAGTGGTGACCTTTCGCCAGCATTTGCGTGCCGATCAAAATCCTCGCGCCGCCGCGATGCACTTCCGCCAGTTGTTGTTCAAGCGCCCCTTTGCGGCTGGTGGTATCGCGGTCGATACGAGAAATGGGCACGCCGGGGAACATCGGCGCAAGCGTCTGTTCAAGCTGTTCGGTGCCCAGCCCCACGGGGACCAGGTGCGTGGAACCGCAGGAAGGGCACTGGTGCGGCACCGGACGCTGACTGTCACAGTGGTGACAGCGCAAATGCTGTTGCGCCTGATGCAGCGTGTAGTAGTGATCGCAACGTGGGCATTCGGCAATCCAGCCGCAGTCGTGGCACAGCAAGGCAGGCGCAAAGCCACGGCGGTTAAGAAAGAGGATAACCTGGTTGTCGGCCTGTAAATGCTGGCGCATACGGGTGATTAACGCCGGAGCCAGCCCCGCCTGTACCTTCTGGCCTTTTAAATCCAACACGTGTTGAATTGCGGGGCGCGCATTCCCTGCCCGACGGGTCAGGCGCAGCAGGCGATATTTTTTCTGCTGCACGTTGCATAACGTTTCCAGCGCGGGCGTTGCGGAGCCAAGAATAATCGGGATTTGCTCGCTGTGCGCACGGTACACCGCCAGGTCGCGGGCATGGTAGCGCCAACCTTCCTGCTGTTTATAGGAACTGTCATGCTCTTCATCAATGACAATCACACCGAGATTTTTAAACGGCGTAAACAGCGCGGAGCGGGTGCCGATCACAATCGCCGCCTCACCATTTTTCGCTTTCAACCACGCCGAAAGACGCTCGCTGTCGTTCAGGCCGGAATGCAGAACTTCCACTGGCGCATTAAACCGCTCACGAAAACGGGCAATAGTTTGCGGTGTCAGGCCGATTTCCGGCACCATCACCAGCGCCTGTTTGCCCTGAGCGAGCACGTTTTCCAGTACGCTCAAATAAACTTCTGTTTTACCGGAACCGGTAACACCCGCCAGCAGCCAGGCAGAAAAAGTATCTGCCGCACTATGAATTGCGCCAACGGCGGTGGCCTGTTCAGTATTCAATCGCAACCGTTCACCAGAAACGGCATAGTTCGTGCGCCAGTCGCTAAACTCTGGTGTTTCACTTGCTAAATCACACAGACCTTTTTTGCGCAGCGCCTGCAACGCGGCATCATTAAATTCGAGCGTGGCAACCTGATCACGCCAGATTTTGCCTTGCCGTAACGCTGCCAGCGCCTGTTGTTGCTTGGGTGAACGTTTCAGGCTGTTCAGATCCACCGCCTGACCTTGTTCAGTGGCAAACCAATACCACATCGGCGCGTTCGCCGCAGGCCGCCCCTGGCGCAGTAAAATCGGCAAGGCATGAAACAGCACATCGCCAATTGGATGATGATAGTAATCTGCCGCCCAGAGCAGTAATCGCCAGACGGAGTGAGTAAATACCGGCTCAACGTCCAGCACTTCTACTACCGCTTTCAGCTCGTTGAGCGGCAGCTCGCTGACGTCGCTAACTGACACCACAACCCCGATACGCTCCTGCTGTTTGCCAAACGGCACGCGCACGCGACACCCGGCTTTAACCGTCATGCCTTCTGGCAGCAGATAGTCAAAGGTACGAGGAAGCGGAACGGGCAAGGCAACGTGGGCAACGGGCATAGCATCATCCTGACTTGAAATTCGGTGGGTTAGTATACACATTGCCGTAGAAGAGTGCGGATCAGTTTGCATACGCTGGTTAATTTCTGTATGATTTCGCGCCTTCGTACGAAATGATCGTATTGAAGCTATACTTTTAACATCGCGTGGTGTCTGGCGTTAGGGCTGGAAGAGCGACGCGGCCTTAAACCGAGGTTTTCCCATGAAAAAAGATATTCACCCGAAATACGAAGAAATTACTGCTAGCTGCTCTTGCGGTAACGTAATGAAAATCCGCTCCACCGTTGGTCATGATCTGAACCTCGACGTGTGCAGCAAGTGCCACCCGTTCTTCACTGGCAAACAGCGTGATGTTGCTACCGGTGGCCGTGTTGACCGCTTCAACAAGCGTTTCAACATCCCGGGCAGCAAATAAGACCGGATTTCCGAAAAAAGCGCCGCACGGCGCTTTTTTTGTGCCTGAAAAACTTTAAGGCATTGCGCTCATCACACTTCCTGCCGTCAATTTTAAAGCTGGTTCAATCTCTATCCCCGCGCTTTGTAACCCTTTTGCCGTCCATTTATTACAGGTATTTAAAATCCCATAGCGACCATTCGCGGCATAAAACTGGCTGTCACCATAAATGCCTTTTTTGAGCGGAATAATATTTCCCGCGTCGCTACGGGAAAAGCTCCGACCAATAAATAACATTAAGGTCGAAAGTTGACCGTTGTTAATTGTCAGTGGCTTAACATCACTGCCAGGAAAATAGCGTTCAGGTGGGGCAGAGAACGCCACCACATGCATTACTGCGCCAGTAGACCAGAACATCGCCTGTAATGTCAGGCTGCTGGTAATTTCCTGTGCCTGATAAAAGCCTTTATCGCCCCAGCCGATTTCATACCATTTTGGTTGCGCAAATCTCGCGTCGAGTTGCGGTAAAACGCGATTAACGTTTGCGGCGGGCACCACAATTCCGGTATGCCAGCCGTGACTGACAATATAAATGTTATGCTGGCCTGCAAAGTCATTGTTTGCCGGAGCGACAGCTTGCGGAAAGGTCGTGCAACTACAAAGCAACAAACAGACTACGGCGGGAATTATTTTTTTCATCATCCATTACCACGAAAACAGCGGCCATTCTTTGGCAACCGTGGTGAGTTGTGGCGCATCGAAAATGGCTTGTGGCGAGACCACCGTTTCCTCAAGCGGAATATTTTTCCCGTAACGTTCTTTGAGCTTCGCCTGAACTAGCGGGTTGCTGAGATCGAACTCTTTCAGTTTTTGCTGTTCACCCACGCGCATCCCCAGCGCATTCTGGTAAACCTTCCACACTACTTCCGAACAGTACTGGCGATCGTCGCTCCACGAGAAGCTGAAATCGTACGGTTTGCCGAGATAACGTTTTGCCGTTTGCGCCAGTTTTTGCTGTTGTTCAACACTCAGTCCGCCTTCAACGCGGCGAACAACGTATTTGCCCTTTTCACCATGGGCGATCCACTGCTTGAGCGGGGTGTATTTCACCGGGCCGACCGCTTCAAAAACGTAGGGCTTTTTGTTACGCATCACCAGCATACCGGTGTGGCTGTAATCGGAATGGGTCGCCAGTTGGATCGCTTTACTTTGCGATGAGCGAGAGATTTGAAAGATGATGTCGCCAGTTTCCGGCTGCCAGGCAAGGGCAGGCACAGAAACCAGCATGCTGAGGATCAGTAGCCTGTATTTCATAGTTAAACGTCCATGTATGAAAAAAGCGGCTGGTTAACTCCGCGCCGCTCTTTTCCGCTTTAGTATTCCCACGTTTCCGGGTTAATCCCCATCTCACGCATGATCTCTTTTGCCGCTTCCGGGATTTCGTCACTGCGCTCTTTACGCAGGTCGGCATCATCCGGCAGAGGTTGCCCGGTAAAGGCATGCAGAAACGCTTCGCACAGCAGCTCGCTGTTGGTAGCGTGACGCAGGTTGTTCACCTGACGACGCGTGCGTTCATCGGTGAGGATTTTTAACACCTTAAGAGGAATGGAAACCGTAATCTTTTTGACTTGTTCACTCTTCTTGCCGTGCTCAGCGTATGGGCTGATATATTCGCCGCTCCATTCAGCCATGAGATACTTAATCCTCTTCGTCAATAAATTGAGACCAGACCACACAATTTATGTGGGTACTGACCGTAAACCCGCATAGTTTACCGTACAGGCGTTACCGTGACATCGTGTAATGCACCTGTCGGCGTGATAATGCATATAATTTTAACGGCTATTTGGGATTTGCTCAATCTATACGCAAAGAAGTTTAGATGTCCAGATGTATTGACGTCCATTAACACAATGTTTACTCTGGTGCCTGACATTTCACCGACCAAGCCCAGGGAACTTCATCACATGACGCGTAAACAGGCCACCATCGCAGTGCGTAGCGGGTTAAATGACGACGAACAGTATGGTTGCGTTGTCCCTCCAATCCATCTTTCCAGCACCTATAACTTTACCGGATTTAATGAACCGCGCGCGCATGATTACTCGCGTCGCGGCAACCCAACGCGCGATGTGGTTCAGCGTGCGCTGGCTGAACTGGAAGGCGGTGCTGGTGCAGTACTTACTAATACCGGCATGTCCGCGATCCACCTGGTAACGACCGTCTTTTTGAAACCTGGCGATCTGCTGGTTGCGCCGCACGACTGCTATGGCGGCAGCTATCGCCTGTTCGACAGCCTGGCGAAACGTGGTTGCTATCGCGTGTTGTTTGTTGATCAGGGCGATGAACAGGCATTACGGGCGGCGCTGGCAGAAAAACCCAAACTGGTACTGGTAGAAAGCCCCAGTAATCCATTGTTACGCGTCGTGGATATTGCGAAAATCTGCCATCTGGCAAGGGAAGTTGGGGCGGTGAGCGTGGTGGATAACACCTTCTTAAGCCCGGCATTACAAAATCCACTGGCATTAGGTGCCGATCTGGTGTTGCATTCATGTACGAAATATCTGAACGGTCACTCAGATGTAGTGGCTGGCGTGGTGATTGCTAAAGACCCGGACGTTGTCACCGAACTGGCCTGGTGGGCAAACAATATTGGCGTGACGGGCGGCGCGTTTGACAGTTATTTGTTGCTGCGCGGTTTGCGAACGCTGGTGCCGCGTATGGAGCTGGCGCAGCGCAACGCGCAGGCGATAGTGAAATATCTGCAAACCCAGCCGTTAGTGAAAAAACTGTATCACCCGTCGCTGCCGGAAAATCAGGGGCATGAAATTGCCGCGCGCCAGCAAAAAGGCTTTGGCGCAATGTTGAGTTTTGAACTGGATGGCGATGAGCAGACGCTGCGTCGTTTCCTGGGCGGGGTGTCGTTGTTTACGCTGGCGGAATCATTAGGGGGAGTGGAAAGTTTAATCTCTCACGCCGCAACCATGACACATGCAGGCATGGCACCAGAAGCGCGTGCTGCCGCCGGGATCTCCGAGACGCTGCTGCGTATCTCCACCGGTATTGAAGATGGCGAAGATTTAATTGCCGACCTGGAAAATGGCTTCCGGGCTGCAAACAAGGGGTAAAAATGAGTGTGATTGCGCAGGCAGGGGCGAAAGGTCGTCAACTGCATAAATTTGGTGGCAGTAGTCTGGCTGATGTGAAGTGTTATTTGCGTGTCGCGGGCATTATGGCGGAGTACTCTCAGCCTGACGATATGATGGTGGTTTCCGCCGCCGGTAGCACCACTAACCAGTTGATTAACTGGTTAAAACTAAGCCAGACCGATCGTCTCTCTGCGCATCAGGTTCAACAAACGCTGCGTCGCTATCAGTGCGATCTGATTAGCGGCCTGCTACCCGCTGAAGAAGCCGATAGCCTCATTAGCGCTTTTGTCAGCGATCTGGAACGCCTGGCGGCGCTGCTCGACAGCGGTATTAACGATGCGGTGTATGCGGAAGTGGTGGGCCACGGTGAAGTGTGGTCGGCGCGCCTGATGTCTGCGGTACTTAATCAACAAGGATTGCCTGCGGCCTGGCTTGATGCCCGCGAGTTTTTACGCGCTGAACGCGCCGCGCAGCCGCAGGTTGATGAAGGGCTTTCTTACCCGTTGCTGCAACAGCTACTGGTACAACATCCGGGCAAACGTCTGGTGGTGACCGGGTTTATCAGCCGTAACAACGCCGGTGAAACGGTGCTGCTGGGGCGTAACGGTTCCGACTATTCCGCGACACAAATCGGTGCGCTGGCGGGAGTTTCCCGCGTAACCATCTGGAGCGACGTCGCCGGGGTATACAGCGCTGACCCGCGTAAAGTGAAAGATGCCTGCCTGCTGCCATTGCTGCGTCTGGATGAGGCCAGCGAACTGGCGCGTCTTGCCGCGCCAGTGTTGCACGCCCGTACTTTACAGCCAGTTTCTGGCAGTGAAATCGACCTGCAGCTGCGCTGTAGCTACACGCCGGATCAAGGTTCCACGCGCATTGAACGCGTGCTGGCCTCAGGTACAGGTGCGCGTATTGTCACCAGCCACGATGATGTCTGTTTGATTGAGTTTCAGGTGCCCGCCAGTCAGGATTTCAAACTGGCGCATAAAGAGATCGACCAAATCCTGAAACGTGCTCAGGTGCGCCCACTGGCGGTTGGCGTGCATAACGATCGCCAGTTGCTGCAATTTTGCTACACCTCGGAAGTGGCCGATAGTGCGCTGAAAATCCTCGACGAAGCAGGATTACCTGGCGAACTGCGCCTGCGTCAGGGGCTGGCGCTGGTGGCGATGGTTGGGGCGGGCGTCACCCGTAACCCGCTGCATTGCCACCGCTTCTGGCAGCAACTGAAAGGCCAGCCGGTCGAGTTTACCTGGCAGTCCGATGACGGCATCAGCCTGGTGGCAGTACTGCGCACCGGGCCGACCGAAAGCCTGATTCAGGGGCTGCATCAGTCCGTCTTCCGCGCAGAAAAACGCATCGGCCTGGTATTGTTCGGTAAGGGCAATATCGGTTCCCGCTGGCTGGAACTGTTCGCCCGTGAGCAGAGCACGCTCTCGGCGCGCACCGGCTTTGAATTTGTGCTGGCAGGCGTGGTGGACAGCCGTCGCAGCCTGTTGAGCTATGACGGGCTGGACGCCAGCCGTGCGCTAGCCTTCTTTAATGATGAAGCCGTCGAACAGGATGAAGAGTCGCTATTCCTGTGGATGCGTGCCCATCCGTATGATGATTTAGTGGTGCTGGACGTTACCGCCAGTCAGCAACTGGCCGATCAATACCTCGATTTCGCCAGCCACGGTTTCCACGTCATCAGTGCCAACAAACTGGCGGGAGCGAGCGACAGCAATAAATATCGCCAGATCCACGACGCGTTCGAAAAAACCGGGCGTCACTGGCTATACAACGCCACCGTCGGCGCAGGTTTGCCGATCAACCATACCGTGCGCGATCTGATCGACAGCGGCGACACTATTTTGTCGATCAGCGGGATCTTCTCCGGCACACTCTCCTGGCTGTTCCTGCAATTCGACGGTAGCGTGCCGTTTACCGAGCTGGTGGATCAGGCGTGGCAGCAGGGCTTAACTGAACCTGACCCGCGTGATGACCTCTCCGGCAAAGACGTGATGCGCAAGCTGGTGATTCTGGCGCGTGAAGCGGGTTACAACATTGAACCGGACCAGGTGCGTGTTGAATCACTGGTGCCAACCCATTGCGAAGGTGGAAGCATCGACCATTTCTTTGAAAATGGCGATGAACTTAATGAGCAGATGGTACAACGGTTGGAAGCGGCCCGTGAAATGGGGCTGGTGTTGCGCTACGTGGCGCGTTTCGATGCCAACGGCAAAGCGCGAGTAGGCGTGGAAGCGGTGCGAGAAGACCATCCGCTGGCATCACTACTACCGTGCGATAACGTCTTTGCCATCGAAAGCCGCTGGTATCGCGACAACCCGCTGGTGATCCGCGGGCCAGGTGCAGGGCGCGACGTCACCGCCGGGGCGATTCAGTCGGATATTAACCGTCTGGCGCAGTTGTTGTAGTGATTATTGAACAAAAGCTGGCAGTTGCCAGCTTTTGTTGTCACCTCTAAACCACCTCCTGCGGAGGTGGTGATTGATTGTCATTTTGCCTTTGGTCAGTGCCCCGGTAATAAGGGGGCTTTTGTGTTGAGCGATGAATTCACAGTGTGAATGGTGAAGTTATTTATGACAATTACAAAATGGCATTAAGTAAAAATATCTAAAACATCACCTGATTTAAAATTGATAACCAATAGTAGTATAGGTTCCCCATCCTGTGTTTTTTAATTCAAATGGACCATCTCCGAAGTTAACTTTCTCCCCAGCATTCCATTGTCCACCGTTGTGAAAATAACGTAGTGTAAATGCAAATTTCCAGTGTTCATATAGCAGGGAAAGGATATGGCTTGAAGCAATAGCATTACTGGTTCGTTTATTATTGTGTGATTTGTCCGCAAGATCGGAGCCAAAATCAAAGTTAGTAAAACTATTGTATACCAATCGCCCTCCGAAGAAATGGGTAAGAGGAATGCTATATTTTATTTTGAATCGATATCCGTCCCATTCATTTTCATTAGCGGCACCATAGTTTTGCCACTGATACTTGGCGTATATATTGGCAGAAAGCTTAATTGGTAGACCCGTGTCGATATCTGTACCAAGCCCCATATACCATGTACTTTGCCGGGATGACTGGTTGTCACCCATATCATAGACATAGTTGTTTGCAATGAACCATTCTTTAAAAGGGCCGAACGCAAGATTTAATCCGGTCAATTTGTCAATGGAAAACCGAGGTTCTATTTCCGTAAATAGTGGTGAGCCCTCATCCCAGATCCCAACATCATAGTGACTGCCGACGCCAAAGAATTTTGGTAGATCAACATAACCATAAAAATCAAACCAGTCTTTTCTTCCTGCTACAGTATATTCAGGGTAGAGGTCGTTAGTCAGCCTTGGGCCAAAGCGAGAGTCTGTGCGACCAATGACATTCAAGCTTTGATGTAACCAGCCTTCCTCACTTTTAATTTCCTGAGCGTTTCCAATGCAAGGTATTAATAGAATCGATAAAGCTATCCCGTGCTTTTTTATACACATAAATATATCTCATTATCTATTGTTGATTTAGAGAAAATAATGCCATTCAGTGAATGAATGGCATTATAATTTTTTTATTATTTGCTAACGTCCACCCGCATTTCATTTACCTGTGCAGGCGTAATCTTGTGGCCTTTCTTCAAATAATCGATCACGACATCGGACATGTTATTTCCGGCGCGGACCTGAACATTTTTCCCTTCTTTGAATGCCAGAAAACCATCGCCCCCCAGTGCAAGGAAAGTCGTTGTTGCAACATGGTAAATATTCGTATCAACGATCTCTTCACCATTAATTTTAAAAGATACTATGCGCTGACCTACTGGTTTTTGCGGGGTATAGCGCATTTCTGCGCCTTTTGACATTTGCAGGATGCCATTGGTAAGCGATGCCCCGTGTTCCAGTAGGTTACGCAGATCCTTACCGCTGAGATCCATTTCAGTAAGTTCATTCTTGAAGGGGAATGTACTGGTAATGTCGCCAAAGGTAATCGTGCCTGCATTTATATCCGCACGTAAGCTGCCGGAGTTTATCAATGCAATCTGTGCAGTCGGAGCAGCGACAAGCATTGCATCGGTAAACAGGTTGCCTAGTTGCGATGACTCACCATAGGCGCGAGTTAATGCAATCGATGATTCACCCACTGGTTGGCGTACAATATCCGCCAGTTTTTTATTCCAGCCATTGATAACTTTTTGTGTCGTTGGATCGGGTATCCATTCATCGGCATAAACTGTTTTCAGCTCAAAGCTCTTCATTTTATGGGTACGAGCTGTAGGGTTGACATCAAGGACTAATTTACCAATATCGATACCGCCACTATCAGTCGAAAGGATTAAGGTGTTGCCGACTTTGATTGGTTCTGGCGTTCCGACGTGGGCATGCCCGGTAATCAGAATATCCAATCCTTTCACCTTGCTAGCGGTTTGAATATCTTTATCAAGAGCGCGTCTAACATCTGTATTGCCAATGCTGGACTGACGCGCCGGAACGCCTTCATGAACCAGCGCCACAGTGAGGTCAACCTTATCACGTAACTCGTCGATATAATGCTGCAAATACTTCACTTCATCACGTGCTTCAATCCCCTGATTCTTAAGGGTCTCGGAAGATTTATCAAAGCGGTTATTATTGTCATTATCGAGTCCCTGGAGAGAGAGCTCCGAGACCGTATCATTAAATGCAAATACGCCGTGTAGCCCAATAATACCAATCTTGATGCCATCTTTTTCCAGGATGGTGTAGGGCTTGTTCCAGAAGGGTTTCTCACTCTCTTTATGATAAACATTGCCCAATAAAACAGGAAAATTCGCTTTGCTTAATTGTCGCAGGGCATTATCCCAGCCATGGTCAAACTCATGATTACCGATTGATACTGCGTCAAAAGGCATGGTATTCATAATGTCAATTATTGCTTCGCCCTTTGTCAGACTGCTGATATAAGGGCCGGTGAAATAGTCTCCAGCATCAAAATAAAAGGTGGCTTTATTTTTCGCTTTCTCTTGTTTTACTAAAGTAGATATATTGGCAAAGCCGCCAATGTCGCGTTTTCCGTCTGCGATATACGGCACTTTATAAGAATCCACATGAGCGTGAAGATCATTTGTATAAATAATCGTGACATCCTGCGCCATGACCGAGACCGAAAAAATAGTCAGCAATGTTGCGGCAAGTAAAGTACGCTGCACTGTTTTCATTCGCATTCCTTGTTAAATAAATAGACTGATAAATGATATTTTATTTGGCGACGTCCATGACTCGTTTAGTTAAGTCTGGGGTGACAGGTTTATGATTTTTGAAATAATCGATGATAGATTCCGCCGAGGTTGTTCCCGGTATCGTCTTCACATTTTTTCCATTCAAAAATGCTTCAAAACCGTCACCACCACTGGCACAAAAGGAGTGCGTGGCAATACGATATGTTTGATTATCTTCCACGGGTTTGCCGTTAATGGTGAAAGAGATTAACCGTTGGTTGAGTGGTTTTTTGCTGTCATAGACAACCGCAACGCTTTTTGAAACCTGTAACACACCGTTAGTTAGATTGGTTGCATGCGTCATCAATGATTTGAGATCGCGGCCCGTCAAATCCATCTCGATGAGGTCATTATTAAAGGGGAATGTGCTAATAACATCTCCCAGTGTGATATCACCTTTAGGAAAATCAGCTCGCATCCCACCGCTATTTTGAAATCCGGCAATGGCATCAGGTGTTTTTTCCATCATTGCATCTAGAATAAGGTTACCGGTAGAAGAAGAACTGCCATACTCACGTGTTAAAACTACGGGAGAATGGCCGACAACTTCCTGTGTTATTTTGTTAAGCTTTATGCTCCATTTATCGATAGTATTTTGAACGATGGTGTCAGGTTTAAATTGATCTGCAAAGATGGTGATTAACTCACCATTATAACTATCAATTTTCTTTGTTTTCGGATTGTAATCAAGCACAAGTTTTCCGATGTCGGTGCCGTATGCATCGGTAGATACAATTAATGTGTTATTAACTTTTATTGGTTGCGGTGTTCCGACATGTGCGTGACCGGTAATTAAGACATCAACACCATTCACTTTTTTAGCTGTCTCAATATCTGCCTGTAGTAGCCGCTCCACATCTTTACTACCAAAGCTTGATTGACGCGCCGGAACACCTTCGTGAATTAGCAAAACGGTAATGTCGACTTTACCTTTTAATTCTGCAAGTGCTTTATTTAAATATTTAATTTCGTCTCTGGCTTCTACGCCTTCACGTGCTTTTGCCGCGACTGTATCATAGAAAGCGAATGCACCATGCAATCCAATCACACCAATCTTTAAACCATCTTTTTCGATAATGGTCCACGGATGATCCCAAACTGGTTTATTTGTATCGGTGTAGTAAATATTTCCCAGCAGAATGGGGAATTTTGCTTTTGATAACTGAGATACCATATTGGGCACGCCGTGATCGAACTCGTGATTACCAACGGACACCGCATCAAAGGGCATGGTGTTCATGATATCAATAATAGCTTCACCTTTGGTCAGGGTACTGATATACGGACCGGTAAAATAGTCGCCTGCATCAAAGAAAAAGACATCTTTGTTTTTTTTCTTCGCTTCATTAACGATGCCTGCAATATTAGCCATACCACCTACAAGTCTGTTCTTATCAACAGCGGGAATTTTTGCCGGATTGACATGTGCGTGAATATCATTCGTATAATAAATAGTAACGTCCTGAGCTAGTATACTGTGAGAAAACATCACGCTGAATATGACTGATAAAGTCGTAAATACAGTTCTCATCATCCCTCCTTGATAGGGGTTGTTACATTGGTTGAATTATTTAAATAAAAGGAACACCGTGTCTTATTTTTATGTAAGCATAGGTCAGGAAAGTATTATGTGATCTTAGTAACAAATAATGTTATTAATTAAACATTGACTGTGATTATATTTTTAAGTCATACATTCATATATTTAATTAAATGAGAAATAGTGATCCCATTAATTTATGGTCGTTTGTCGAGTGTATTGACTAACAAGATGGAGTGAGCGATTCATTGTATTTTAACGCCAGTGAGGTCAGCATTTTCGTTACGCGACCTGCGGATAATAACGCGCTTTGGGTAAAGTCGTGTTGGTCTGTCAGCCATGTGATAAAGCAACGACTGGTTGCCAGAGAAACATTTGCGCCCCTTTCTAAGGAGACTCCTGTGAGCAGGCAGACCATCTTGCTGTTATTCCCCTGCCCCCAGCGTTGCCACTGATTTTGCCACCAACCATGGTATGTCGTTCCCTGAAAATGCCAGGGAATATCAGCGTTACGGTCGCTGATTTCTTCTTCTACGAACCAAAGTTCGCCTTGTTGTTGGCGGAACTGATCTGCCCAGGCTGTAATAATTGCGCCTCTCAGAAAACATTCGTGTGAAATGATATGCGTTTTGACATGTGGAAAGCGGATTTTCAGTATTCTGAAATGCCCGTGTGCCGTGATAACCGGGCGTAGTATGGCTCCCTTGCCGTTGCGCTTGAGCACAGCACTGCCATACTGAATTTCATCGAACTGGCTCCGGCGCAAGAATTGCGCTTCACGCATATCTACCCTCTGCACAATATCGCTATGGTGCTCAGTTGGTTCTGTATTGCCTCTGTAACTGTACCGCAGACTGTCTCCTGTCTGATGTTGCGTATAATTCGTGGAGAGATGAAGGATGTTGCCACGAGTGGCGTCAAGACTGACTAAAACATAGAGCTTTTGTACTGCGCTGGCTCCTTGAAAGGGCATGAACAGTTGAACGGTTTCAATGGACTGGGGATACGTAATTTCTCTTGCTGGCTGCTGTTTCGGAGTCCAGACTTTTTTGCATGAACGGCATTGAACGCGTTGTGTTCCCTGCGGGTTGTGGCCATAAAAAATCTTTTCTTTACAATAGCATGATGGACAAAAATGCCCTGTTTCTATGGCACACGCAGTCATGTGAACTGACAACCAGTCACGAAATTGTTGTTCATCAAACAAAGGGGGGTAACTTCCGCATGCCTGGCAGTGCAGTGCCGGAAAACCCAGTTTATAGTCTGGCCAACTGTAATCTTCCGATGAGGCCAATCCCAAATTTCGACAACCGAACGTTTTACAGACATTAATCGCAAACAGATTTGACATATATCACCAACGATTTCATAAGGTCGTTGATTTTGTCCTACAGTTATCGCCTCTGGATGTGAGTATTCTCACATAAAAAAGCCTTTCAGAACGTAATGTAGCAATCCTTTATCTCACTGGAAGGGATTGTTTATGAAAATTAAAATGCTTGCTGCGGGTATCGCATTAACACTGCCGTTTTGGGCTTGCGCCAAAGATGTCACCATCATTTATACCAACGACCTCCATGCACATGTAGAGCCTTATAAAGTGCCGTGGATTGCTGACGGTAAACGAGATATTGGCGGCTGGGCAAATATCACTACGCTTGTTAAACAAGAAAAAGCTAAAAACAAAGCGACCTGGTTTTTTGATGCGGGTGACTATTTTACCGGGCCATATATCAGTAGCCTGACCAAAGGCAAAGCTATTATCGATATTATGAATACCATGCCGTTCGATGCTGTCACTATAGGGAATCATGAATTTGATCACGGCTGGGACAACACCCTATTACAGTTGAGTCAGGCAAAATTCCCGATTGTGCAGGGTAATGTTTTTTATCAGAACAGCAGTAAATCATTCTGGGATAAGCCCTATACCATCATTGAAAAAGACGGCGTGAAAATTGGTGTTATAGGTTTGCACGGTGTATTTGCCTTTAATGATACGGTATCTGCGGCAACGCGAGTGGGTATTGAGGCGCGTGATGAAATTAAATGGCTACAACGTTATATCGATGAACTCAAAGGCAAGGTTGATTTGACCGTTGCCCTGATCCACGAAGGTGTTCCGGCCCGCCAGTCCAGTATGGGAGGCACAGATGTGCGTCGCGCGCTGGATAAAGATATTCAGACGGCAAGTCAGGTGAAAGGGCTGGATATTTTGATCACCGGGCATGCACATGTGGGTACGCCGGAACCGATTAAAGTCGGCAATACGCTCATCCTCTCCACTGACAGCGGTGGGATTGATGTGGGTAAACTGGTACTGGACTACAAAGAGAAGCCGCATGATTTTACGGTGAAAAACTTCGAGCTTAAAACCCTTTACGCCGATGAGTGGAAGCCCGATCCGCAAACAAAACAGGTGATTGATAGTTGGAATAAAAAGCTGGATGAAGTCGTGCAGCAAACGGTGGCGCAATCGCCAGTTGAATTAAAACGTGCCTATGGTGAATCAGCATCCCTGGGGAACCTGGCGGCGGACGCTTTACTGGTAGCGGCGGGTAAAAACACTCAATTGGCTTTAACCAACTCTGGCGGTATTCGCAATGAGATCCCCGCAGGGGCGATTACGATGGGCGGCGTCATCAGTACCTTCCCGTTTCCCAACGAACTGGTGACGATGGATCTCACAGGGAAACAATTACGCAGTTTGATGGAACACGGCGCAAGTTTGAGTAATGGCGTTTTACAGGTATCGAAAGGCCTGGAAATGAAGTACGACAGCAGCAAGCCGGTTGGTCAGCGGGTTATCTCGCTGACGCTGAATGGCAAACCGATTGAAGATGCGACGGTTTACCACATTGCCACTCAGAGTTTCCTTGCTGATGGTGGAGATGGTTTTACCGCGTTTACCGAGGGTAAAGCGCGCAATACGACGGGCGGTTATTACGTTTATCACGCGGTGGTTGATTACTTTAAAGCGGGTAACACCATCACGGATGAACAGATCAACGGTATGCGCGTGAAAGATATCAAGTAAAAGTACGTATTGAGTTGACTCTACTGTTTGTTACCAGTTGATTTCGCAGATTCTGTATTCGGCCTACACGAGAGCGCAGGCCGAATCAGATGCTTTAGCATCACCATCTGGTGGCAGGGCGTTGTTTTTCGAATGAGAACAGGTGCCGTTGTGTTGCCTGTATATCAGTCAAAACGAGTGAGGTTGATTGCGCTATAAAGAAATCTCTTTATTACCTCTAATTAAGATGAGTTTTTTTCATCTTCCCTGATTTTTCCTCACCATCATTGGTCATTTTTCGGTTGACGCCCTTCAGCTTTTCCTTCATCTTTACATCTGGACGTCTAAACGGATAGATGTGCACAACACAACATATAACTACAAGCGATTGATGAGGTAAGGTATGAGCTTTTTTCACGCCAGCCAGCGGGATGCCCTGAATCAGAGTCTGGCAGAAGTCCAGGGGCAGATTAACGTTTCGTTCGAGTTTTTCCCGCCGCGTACCAGTGAAATGGAGCAGACCCTGTGGAACTCCATCGATCGCCTTAGCAGTCTGAAACCGAAGTTTGTATCGGTGACCTATGGCGCGAACTCCGGCGAGCGCGACCGTACGCACAGCATTATTAAAGGCATTAAAGATCGCACTGGTCTGGAAGCAGCACCACATCTTACCTGTATTGATGCGACGCCCGACGAGCTGCGCACCATTGCACGCGACTACTGGAACAACGGTATTCGCCATATCGTGGCGCTGCGTGGCGACCTGCCGCCGGGAAGTGGTAAGCCAGAAATGTATGCTTCTGACCTGGTGACGTTGTTAAAAGAGGTCGCGGATTTCGATATCTCCGTGGCGGCGTATCCGGAAGTGCATCCGGAAGCGAAAAGCGCCCAGGCAGATTTGCTTAACCTGAAACGAAAAGTGGATGCCGGAGCCAACCGCGCCATTACTCAGTTCTTCTTCGATGTTGAAAGCTACCTGCGTTTTCGCGATCGCTGCGTCTCGGCAGGCATTGATGTGGAAATTATTCCGGGCATTTTGCCGGTATCTAACTTTAAACAGGCGAAGAAATTTGCCGACATGACTAACGTGCGTATTCCGGCGTGGATGGCACAAATGTTCGACGGCCTGGATGACGATGCTGAAACCCGCAAGCTGGTGGGCGCAAATATCGCGATGGATATGGTGAAGATTTTAAGCCGTGAAGGAGTGAAAGATTTCCACTTCTATACGCTTAACCGCGCTGAAATGAGTTATGCGATTTGCCATACGCTGGGTGTTCGTC
Source organism: Escherichia sp. MOD1-EC6021 (assembly GCF_002965245.1). NCBI lineage: Bacteria > Pseudomonadati > Pseudomonadota > Gammaproteobacteria > Enterobacterales > Enterobacteriaceae > Escherichia > Escherichia sp. MOD1-EC6021. The sequence goes on from NZ_PTRU01000013.1 coordinate 105,330, forward strand.
CTGGTTTATAAATAGTGTGCCTTTTGTGAAAATCACACTGTGATCACAAATTTTAAACAGAGCACAAAATGCTGCCTCGAAATGCGAGTGAGAAAATAAGGTAGTCAGCCTTGTTTTCTCCCTCATTTCTTGAAGAATACGAAGCTAAAACCTTTTTTATAAAGCATTTGTCCGAAATCGGACATAATCAAAAAAGCTTAATTACGATCAATTTGATCTACATCTCTTTAACCAACAATATGTAAGATCTCAACTATCGCATCCGTGGATTAATTCAATTATAACTTCTCTCTAACGCTGTGTATCGTAACGGTAACACTGTAGAGGGGAGCACATTGATGAGCACGTCAGACGATATCCATAACACGACAGCCACTGGCAAATGCCCGTTCCATCAGGGCGGTCACGACCAGAGCGCGGGTGGGGGCACAACCACGCGCGACTGGTGGCCAAATCAACTCCGTGTTGACCTGTTAAACCAACATTCTAATCGTTCTAACCCGCTGGGTGAGGACTTTGACTACCGCAAAGAATTCAGCAAATTAGATTACTACGGCCTGAAAAAAGATCTGAAAGCCCTGCTGACAGAATCTCAACCGTGGTGGCCCGCCGACTGGGGCAGCTACGCCGGTCTGTTTATTCGTATGGCCTGGCACGGCGCGGGTACTTACCGTTCAATCGACGGTCGCGGCGGCGCGGGTCGTGGTCAGCAACGTTTTGCACCGCTGAACTCCTGGCCGGATAACGTAAGCCTCGATAAAGCGCGTCGCCTGCTGTGGCCAATCAAACAGAAATATGGTCAGAAAATCTCCTGGGCAGACCTGTTTATCCTCGCGGGTAACGTGGCGCTGGAAAACTCCGGCTTCCGTACCTTCGGTTTTGGTGCCGGTCGTGAAGACGTCTGGGAACCGGATCTGGACGTTAACTGGGGTGATGAAAAAGCCTGGCTGACTCACCGTCATCCGGAAGCGCTGGCGAAAGCACCGCTGGGCGCAACCGAGATGGGCCTGATTTACGTTAACCCAGAAGGCCCGGATCACAGCGGTGAACCGCTCTCTGCGGCTGCGGCTATCCGCGCGACCTTCGGCAACATGGGTATGAACGACGAAGAAACCGTGGCGCTGATTGCGGGTGGTCATACGCTGGGTAAAACCCACGGTGCCGGTCCGACTTCTAACGTAGGTCCTGATCCAGAAGCTGCACCGATTGAAGAACAAGGTTTAGGCTGGGCGAGCACTTACGGCAGCGGCGTTGGCGCAGATGCCATCACCTCTGGTCTGGAAGTGGTCTGGACCCAGACACCGACCCAGTGGAGCAACTATTTCTTCGAGAACCTGTTCAAATATGAGTGGGTACAGACTCGCAGCCCGGCTGGCGCAATCCAGTTCGAAGCGGTAGACGCACCGGAAATTATCCCGGATCCGTTCGATCCGTCGAAGAAACGTAAACCGACAATGCTGGTCACCGACCTGACGCTGCGTTTTGATCCTGAGTTCGAGAAGATCTCTCGTCGCTTCCTCAACGATCCGCAGGCGTTCAACGAAGCTTTTGCCCGTGCCTGGTTCAAACTGACGCACAGGGATATGGGGCCGAAATCTCGCTACATCGGGCCGGAAGTACCGAAAGAAGATCTGATCTGGCAAGATCCGCTGCCGCAGCCGATCTACAACCCGACCGAGCAGGACATTATCGATCTGAAATTCGCGATTGCGGATTCTGGTCTGTCTGTCAGCGAACTGGTGTCGGTGGCCTGGGCGTCTGCTTCTACCTTCCGTGGTGGCGACAAACGCGGTGGTGCCAACGGTGCGCGTCTGGCATTAATGCCGCAGCGCGACTGGGATGTGAACGCCGCAGCCGTTCGTGCTCTGCCAGTTCTGGAGAAAATTCAGAAAGAGTCTGGCAAAGCTTCGCTGGCGGATATCATCGTGCTGGCAGGTGTGGTTGGCGTAGAGAAAGCCGCAAGCGCCGCAGGTTTGAGCATTCATGTCCCGTTTACGCCGGGCCGCGTTGATGCGCGTCAGGATCAAACTGACATTGAAATGTTCGAACTGCTGGAGCCAATTGCTGACGGTTTCCGTAACTACCGCGCTCGTCTGGATGTTTCCACCACTGAGTCACTGCTGATTGATAAAGCACAGCAACTGACGCTGACCGCGCCGGAAATGACCGCGCTGGTGGGCGGGATGCGCGTACTGGGTGCCAACTTCGATGGCAGCAAAAACGGCGTCTTCACTGACCGCGTTGGCGTATTGAGCAATGACTTCTTCGTGAACCTGCTGGATATGCGTTACGAGTGGAAAGCGACCGACGAATCGAAAGAGCTGTTCGAAGGCCGTGACCGTGAAACCGGCGAAGTGAAATACACGGCCAGCCGTGCGGATCTGGTCTTTGGTTCTAACTCAGTCCTGCGTGCGGTGGCGGAAGTTTATGCCAGCAGTGATGCCCACGAGAAATTTGTTAAAGACTTCGTGGCGGCATGGGTGAAAGTGATGAACCTCGACCGTTTCGACCTGCTGTAATCTGACCTTCTTCAGCGACTGTCTGTCTGGCAGTCGCTGAAGTTTCTTTACCAGCGTATAGTGTCCACAGGAAAACTACACACTGGATCTCTCATGTCTGCCGCAGGAAAGAGCAACCCACTGGCAATCAGTGGCCTGGTTGTGCTCACACTTATCTGGAGTTATAGCTGGATTTTCATGAAGCAAGTCACCAGCTACATCGGTGCCTTCGACTTTACCGCTTTACGCTGCATTTTCGGCGCTCTCGTTTTATTCATCGTCCTTTTATTACGTGGTCGCGGAATGCGCCCGACGCCGTTTAAATACACCTTAGCCATTGCCCTGTTACAAACCTGCGGGATGGTTGGCCTGGCGCAGTGGGCGCTGGTGAGCGGCGGAGCGGGGAAGGTGGCGATCCTGAGCTATACCATGCCATTCTGGGTGGTGATTTTCGCCGCGTTGTTTCTCGGTGAACGCCTGCGACGCGGGCAATATTTCGCGATTCTCATTGCCGCTTTCGGCCTTTTTTTGGTGTTGCAGCCGTGGCAACTCAATTTCTCTTCGATGAAAAGCGCCATGCTGGCGATCCTCTCCGGTGTCAGTTGGGGGGCGAGTGCCATTGTCGCTAAACGCCTTTACGCCCGTCATCCGCGCGTGGATTTATTGTCGTTAACATCCTGGCAGATGTTGTATGCGGCGCTGGTGATGAGTGCGGTCGCTTGGCTGGTGCCGCAACGTGAAATTGACTGGCAACCCACCGTGTTCTGGGCGCTGGCCTACAGTGCGATTCTGGCGACAGCGCTGGCCTGGAGCTTATGGCTGTTTGTATTGAAAAACTTACCCGCCAGTATTGCCAGCTTAAGTACACTGGCTGTTCCCGTTTGCGGCGTACTCTTTTCCTGGTGGCTGCTCGGTGAAAATCCGGGGGCCGTTGAAGGTAGCGGCATTGTGCTGATTGTGCTGGCACTGGCGCTGGTGAGCCGTAAGAAAAAAGAAGCCGTCAGCGTAAAAAGGATCTGAATTTTTTACAGGTGGGGCGAGCGCTCATTTAGCAAAATACCGATAATGCCCCACCATCCGCCAGCTAAACAGCACGTCTTCTTCCTGCGCGCCTGCGCCAATGTTATGTATCACCAGCGGCGTACCGTCGCGGGCAAAGCCATCTGACACCACTCCGATATGCGCCAGCCCATTATCTAATCGCCAGGAGACAATATCGCCCGCTTGGTAGTCACTGGCGTTTTTGCTGGTGGGGCGTGTTTTATCGTGGCGGGTAAACCAGGTTTCCAGATTAGGCACCCGACGGTGATCGATGTTGCTGTCCGGGCGCTTTAACTTCCACTTTTGCGGATAATCGGCAAAATTCTTCGCCATATCTTCGTGAACCAGTTTTTGCAAATCGACCTTCTGGCTGCGCAGGGCGCGGATCACCACATCGGAACATACACCGCGTTCTTGTGGGACATCACCGCCAGGATAAGTAAGCTGCACATACGCCGGATCGTAAAATAGCGTGCTGCCAATTTGCTGTCTGGCACCGTCTGCGATGGCAAGATTGGTGTTGGCCTGGATTTGTACCACGGTTGGTGGAACAGCGGGAGATTTTAAGGAGTAACTGGTAAATACCGTCAGAAGACTGAACAACGCCAGTGAAGCTTTCATCTGTTTCGTCCGTGAAAAAATATTCACAGATTCGACCTTCCGGGCTAACGATTGTTCTGTGGAGAAAATGTCCAGAAGCGGATAAAAACTCCCGAACAACGTGGGAGTATCAGATTAATGGCACAGAGTGCCGGATGCGGCGTGAACGCCTTGTCAGACATAAAAAACACGTAAATTCAATGCATTGCAGATATTTCGTAGGCCTGATAAGCGTAGCGCATCAGGCAATTTTGCGTTCAAACTCCCGGACAAGCCGGGAGTTTGGCATAGATTATTCCCACTCTTGCAGGAAACGCTGACCGTACTGGTCGGCTACCAGCAGTGCGGCGTAAACCTGATCTGGCGTCGCGCCGCCAGGCATGTTGTGGATGGTTTCACCTTCTGCACATGCCGCTTCTGCCACAATCCGCATTTTCGCCGGGACATCTTCTTTAATATCCAGTTGAGCGAGGGTTATTGGCAAACCTACCGCATGGCTAAGTGCAGCTACGGTTTCGATTTCTTCCACCGGCGCATTTTCCAGAACCAGCTGCGTCAGCGTACCGAATGCCACTTTTTCACCATGATAATAGTGATGGGCATCAGGGATTGCAGTCAGGCCGTTATGCACCGCGTGCGCCGCAGCCAGCCCACCGCTTTCAAAGCCAACGCCGCTCAAATAGGTGTTCGCTTCAATCACGCGTTCCAGTGCTGGAGTTACTACATGCTGTTCGGCGGCAAGCATCGCTTTTTCGCCTTCTTCCAGCAGCGTGTTGTAGCACAGTTCAGCCAGCGCCAGCGCTGCCTGAGTACACTTACCGCCCGCCATTGTGGTCGCACCGCTACGAGAGCAAGCACGCGCTTCAAACCAGGTCGCCAGCGCATCGCCGATACCCGCCGCTAACAGACGTGCAGGTGCGCCCGCGACGATTTTGGTGTCGACAATGACCATATTCGGGTTATTTGGCAACAGCAGATAGCGGTCAAACTCACCATCATCGGTGTAGATAACAGACAGCGCGCTGCACGGTGCGTCGGTAGAGGCAATAGTCGGTGCGATCGCTACCGGAACATCCATGAAATGTGCCAGCGCTTTGGCAGTATCGAGGGTTTTTCCTCCACCGATACCGAGAATTGCGCCACACTGCGCAGTCTCCGCGATGCCACGCAGACGGTCGATCTCATTTTGCGAACATTCACCGCCAAACGGCGCAATTTCTACTACCAGTCCAGCATCTTTAAAGCTTTTCTCGACAGTGGATTGAGCAAAACCTAAAACAAATTTGTCACCCACCACTAACCAGCGTTCTGCCAGCGGCTTCAGGTACTCGCCCAGACGATTAATGACATCTGCGCCCTGGATGTATTTACCCGGTGATTGAATAATGCGGTCCATAATTGCTCCTTTAGAGATGAGTAGTGCCAAATGCGGCATTCCAGTCGTGCTCAAACTTCTCTATAGCCGACTCTACCGCAGGAGTGTTGAGCATTTGTTGCGCTACATCTAAGGGTAGGGTGATGGACTCACATCCTGCCAGCAAACAATCCAGAGCCTGACGCGGTGTTTTAAAGCTGGCAGCCAGCACCATGCTTTCTGGCGCGTGCATTTCCAACAGCGCTTGCAGCTCCTGAACCGTACGAATGCCGTCACCGCCCTGGGCGTCGACGCGGTTAACATACGGAGCAACATATTTTGCCCCTGCCAGCGCGGCTAATAACCCTTGTGCGGCGCTATATACAGCGGTGCCAAGTGTAGTAATACCCTCTTTTTTCAGCATTTTAATGGCGGCAAGACCTTCGGAAGTTACCGGGATTTTCACCACAATGCCCGGAATGGCGTCGCGCAGGCGCTTCGCTTCTTCCACCATACCCTGTGCGTCACGACTCATGGTCTGAGCAAACAGAATACCCTCATCACCAATCGCTTTTTGCAAACGCGGCAGCACTTCCCAGATGGACTCCTTGCTGGCAGCGATAATGCTCGGGTTAGTTGTTACCCCGGCAATCGGGAATATGCGTGCCAGACGTTCGACTTCTGCGACGTTAGCGGTGTCCAGATACAGTTCCATGATGTTTCCTTTTACAGTTCCAGTTCATGTTGCAGCAGGCTGGCGATAGCGTCGGCAGAGGCGGCGTTAACCAGCGCGTTACGGAATTCTTCGTGCATGATGCGGCGAGCGAGGCGCGAGAAAATGCGCATATGCTGATCGCCGGCAGCGTGTTTGTTAAGGGTTAACATAATGATGAATTGTGCTTCATCATCGCCCCAGCGCACTGGCGCTTGCAAACGCGCCACGATGATGGTGGACTGCTCAATGTGTTCTGATTTGCTGTGTGGAATGGCAAAACTAAAGCCCAGACCGGTAGAGAAAACGGCCTCGCGCGCCCACAAATCGGCTTCCAGTTTACGCGGATAGCGGCAGCGGCCCGCCAGCAGCAGGTTATCGGTCATGCCTTTGAGCACTTCTTCTTTGCTGCGCCAGTCGCTTTCCAGCGTGATGCACTCGGCGGTGACCAGCGGTGCGTCCTGTTGCGTCATGCGGAATTGTGCCAGCAGGTGTTCCACTTCCAGCGAAGTACGGCAGGCCATTGCCTGGTTGAGTAACTGGCGGCATTCGCGGCTATCAAGTTGCGCCATCCGCGCTTTCGCCGCCGGAATTGACGGTGCACTCATGCTCAACTCATCCAGCCCTAAACCGACCAGCAACGGCAGCACGGAACCTTTCGCCCCCAGTTCACCGCACAGACCAATCCATTTGCCCTGGCGATGCACTGCCTGCACGGCGTAATCAAGCGCTCGTAAGAATGCCGGATTCAGGCTGTTGTAGTGACGAGTTACCTTAGCGTTATCGCGATCCACTGCCAGCAGATATTGCGTCAGGTCATTACTACCAATACTAAAGAAATCAATCTCTTCACAGCATTGATCGATGATGAACATTACTGACGGCACCTCAAGCATGATACCGAGCTGGATCTTCTCATCAAACGGAATGTGTTCGTTACGGAGCTGCTGTTTAGCTTCCGCCAGTTTTTCTTTCACCCATAAGATCTCCTCCATTGAAGAGATCATCGGGATCATGATTTTCAGGCTGCCATGAGCGGAGGCGCGCAGGATCGATCGTAGCTGCGTGGTAAACAACGAGGCGTACTCTTCATAAATACGTACGGCGCGATAACCGAGGAACGGGTTTGCCTCTGCGGGAATATTCAGATAATCAACGGGTTTGTCACCGCCAATATCCATAGTGCGCACAATAATGCTGCGTCCGTTGGCGGACTCCAGCGCCTGACAAAAAATGTTGTACAGCTCGCTTTCGCCCGGTGCACTGGTGCGATCCATATAGAGCATTTCAGTGCGGAACAAACCAACGCCTTCCGCACCATTGCCGAATGCGGCCTGCGCTTCGACGGAGTGAGCGATGTTAGCGGCAATTTCAATGCGGATACCGTCAGCGGTACGGGCTTGTTGGGTCAGCCAGACACGCTGTTGCTCACGAAGGGCGTTCTGTACGCGGGCTTCTTGCTGATAATAACGGGCTACGGCTTCTCCAGGCTCAACCACAATCGCCCCAGCGTTGCCGTCGATATAAATCGTTTGATGCTGCCACGGAGTAAGGGCATCAATATCCACACCAACCAGCGTCGGAATGTTGAACGAACGGGCAAGGATCACCGTGTGTGAGGTGGTGCCGCCGCTTTTGAGCAACAATCCTTTGAGGTGATTTTTATCCAGTTCGAGGAACTGGCTAGGGGTCAGTTCATCAGCCATACAAATGGCGGGCTGCGTCAGCTTGCCCGGTGCCGGAAAGCGTTTCTCGCCGTAGATTTGCTGGAGTAACTGGAAGCAGACATCGCGCACATCCAGCGCGCGTTCTTGCAGGTAGCTGCTGCTGGAACGGGCGAACTCTTCGCAAAAGTGATTCGCACTGGCGACAATTGCTTCGGCGCAGCTTAATCCGGCGCTGACGCCTGCCAGTAAATGTTCGCGCAGGGAAGTATCGCCAGCCAGGGAGCGGTGCGCTTCCAGAATCGCGCTGGTAGCACCGTCGCTATCCAGCAGACGAAACTCAATATTTTTCAGTACCAGTGTCAGGCCGTTTTCCAGCGCGGATTGCTCGGCGTCAACGCCGTTGGTTGCGGGGAGGTTACCCAGCGCATTGAGATCTAAAGAAGAGATCGGCGTCAGAATGCCGCCTGCGCTACCGCTGCACACGGTGCGGGCGCGGATAATTCGCGGATTCAGGTTGGTCAGTGAAACCGGCAGCGGCTCCAGTTCGTCAGATTTTACTTCTGCCAGCGGTGCGTCGCAGTGGGGGAATTCATCGCGCAGCCATTGGCTTAAACGCTGGTGCGCTTCCTGCTCGTCGGCCCCCGAAATCAGTAACTGGCAGTTATCGCCCACCAGCGTATCGGTGCCAATCAGCGCAAGGGCGCTTTTGGCGTTGCCCTTGCGGTCAGTGCGCAGGTTATGCCACTCAATTTGTGATGAAAAAGTATTACACAGCGTTTCAACGTGGCTTGCCGGACGCGCATGTACGCCGTTAGGTAGCTCACAAATAAATTCCACAATCAGGGCCATTGCCTCTCTCCCGGTACGGTTTTCTGTTTACAGGATAAGAGCGCACGGCAACGGCCTGCCATGTGACAAATCTGCCAAAAGCTGGACAAATGTAATGTAACCGTCAATTTGCGACGCGTCTCACAAGACGCCGTTCTGCGGCATGCTTCCGGGTTATCGCAAGTTATGAGGCGGATCGCATTTTTGTACTGATATTACAAAAGTCCAGTAAATGGCCTTTTTATCCACTGTTTGCTCCGCCTGCGATTGCCTATTGTTTCCTCCATCAAAAATATGGACATGGGCTTTCGCAAGCCCGGGAGCAGCTTATGAATGAGTTGGTGCAGATCCTGAAAAATACCCGTCAGCATTTAATGACGGGCGTTTCACATATGATTCCCTTCGTGGTATCGGGCGGTATTTTGCTGGCGGTTTCCGTCATGTTGTATGGCAAAGGCGCAGTGCCGGATGCCGTAGCCGATCCGAATCTGAAAAAACTGTTTGATATCGGCGTTGCGGGGTTGACGCTGATGGTGCCTTTCCTCGCAGCGTACATCGGTTATTCCATTGCAGAACGTTCTGCGCTGGCTCCGTGCGCCATCGGTGCCTGGGTTGGTAACAGCTTTGGTGCGGGCTTCTTTGGCGCGCTGATCGCCGGGATTATCGGCGGCATCGTGGTGCATTACCTGAAGAAAATTCCGGTGCATAAAGTTCTGCGCTCGGTGATGCCAATCTTCATCATTCCGATCGTCGGCACACTGATTACCGCTGGTGTCATGATGTGGGGACTGGGCGAGCCGGTGGGGGCGTTGACCAACAGCCTGACCCAGTGGCTTCAGGGCATGCAACAAGGCAGCGTAGTGATGCTGGCGGTGATCATGGGATTGATGCTGGCCTTTGATATGGGCGGCCCGGTTAACAAAGTGGCCTATGCCTTCATGCTGATCTGTGTGGCTCAGGGCGTTTATACCGTGGTGGCCATTGCTGCCGTGGGGATCTGTGTTCCACCGCTGGGTATGGGGCTGGCGACGCTGATTGGTCGTAAAAATTTCTCTGCAGAAGAGCGTGAAACCGGCAAAGCGGCGCTGGTGATGGGGTGCGTTGGTGTCACCGAAGGGGCGATTCCTTTCGCCGCTGCCGATCCGTTGCGAGTCATTCCTTCCATCATGGTCGGTTCTGTTTGTGGTGCGGTAACTGCGGCGCTGGTCGGTGCGCAGTGCTATGCAGGCTGGGGTGGTCTGATTGTGCTGCCTGTGGTTGAAGGCAAGCTGGGTTATATCGCAGCAGTGGCTGTCGGGGCAGTAGTGACAGCAGTTTGTGTGAACGTGCTGAAAAGTCTGGCGCGTAAAAATGGGTCTTCATCTGATGAAAAAGAAGACGACCTGGATTTGGATTTTGAAATTAATTGAGGAACGAGCCATGACGAAAATTATTGCAGTAACCGCATGTCCATCTGGTGTTGCCCATACTTATATGGCGGCAGAGGCGCTTGAAAGCGCTGCGAAAGCGAAAGGTTGGGAAGTGAAAGTAGAAACTCAGGGCTCGATTGGTCTGGAAAATGAACTGACTGCGGAAGACGTGGCGAGCGCCGATATGGTGATTCTGACCAAAGATATCGGCATCAAGTTTGAAGAGCGTTTTGCTGGCAAGACCATTGTGCGCGTCAACATCAGCGACGCGGTAAAACGCGCTGACGCCATTATGAGCAAAATTGAAGCTCACCTGGCACAAACCGCTTAAGTCCTTATCCCGCTCGCAAGGGCGGGTTCGCTTCCCCACAGGAGTTCCTCATGACGAATCGTATCTCTCGCCTTAAAACTGCACTGTTTGCTAATACCCGTGAAATCTCGCTGGAGCGGGCGCTGCTTTATACCGCCAGCCATCGGCAAACCGAAGGCGAACCAGTGATATTGCGCCGGGCGAAAGCAACAGCGTATATCCTTGAACATGTTGAAATTTCGATTCGTGATGAAGAACTGATTGCTGGTAACCGTACCGTAAAACCGCGCGCCGGGATTATGTCGCCGGAAATGGACCCTTACTGGCTGCTGAAAGAGCTGGATCAATTTCCGACGCGACCGCAGGACCGCTTCGCCATTAGTGAAGAAGATAAACGTATCTACCGCGAAGAGCTGTTCCCATACTGGGAAAAACGTTCGATGAAAGATTTCATCAACGGGCAGATGACGGATGAAGTAAAAGTCGCGACCAGCACGCAGATTTTCAGTATCAACCAGACAGATAAAGGCCAGGGGCACATCATTATTGATTACCCGCGCCTGCTGAATCACGGGCTGGGTGAGCTGGTGGCGCAGATGCAGCAACATTGCCAGCAACAGCCGGAGAATCACTTTTATCAGGCTGCGCTGTTATTGCTCGAAGCCTCGCAGAAACACATTTTGCGTTACGCCGAACTGGCGGAAACGATGGCGGCAAACTGCACTGATGCCCAGCGTCGCGAAGAACTGCTGACTATCGCGGAGATCTCCCGCCATAACGCCGAACATAAGCCGCAGACGTTCTGGCAAGCGTGCCAGTTGTTCTGGTACATGAACATCATTCTGCAATACGAATCCAACGCCAGCTCGCTGTCTTTAGGGCGCTTCGACCAGTATATGTTGCCTTTCTATCAGGCATCATTAACCCAGGGCGAAGATCCGGCGTTCCTGAAAGAACTGCTCGAATCTTTATGGGTGAAATGCAATGACATCGTGCTGTTGCGCTCCACCAGCAGCGCGCGTTATTTCGCAGGTTTCCCAACCGGCTATACCGCCCTGCTCGGTGGGTTAACCGAGAACGGACGTAGCGCAGTGAACGTGCTTTCGTTCCTCTGTCTCGATGCTTATCAAAGCGTGCAATTGCCGCAACCGAACCTCGGCGTGCGCACTAACGCCTTGATCGACACGCCTTTCCTGATGAAAACCGCAGAAACCATCCGCCTCGGCACGGGGATTCCGCAAATCTTTAACGATGAAGTGGTGGTGCCAGCGTTCCTCAACCGTGGCGTTTCGCTGGAAGATGCGCGCGACTATTCCGTAGTGGGCTGCGTGGAATTATCTATTCCTGGCAGAACCTACGGCTTGCATGACATCGCGATGTTTAACCTGCTGAAAGTGATGGAAATCTGCTTGCATGAAAATGAAGACAATGCCGCGCTGAGTTATGAAGGTTTGCTGGAACAGATCCGCGTCAAGATCAGCCACTACATCACCCTGATGGTTGAAGGCAGCAATATTTGTGATATCGGCCATCGTGACTGGGCTCCTGTACCGCTGCTCTCGTCGTTTATCAGCGATTGTCTGGAAAATGGCCGCGATATTACCGATGGCGGCGCGCGTTATAACTTCTCCGGCGTACAGGGGATCGGTATCGCCAACCTGAGCGATTCTCTCCATGCGTTGAAAGGGATGGTTTTTGAGCAACAGCGTTTAAGTTTTGACGAATTGCTGTCGGTATTAAAAGCCAACTTCGCAACGCCAGAAGGCGAAAAAGTCCGCGCTCGCTTAATTAACCGCTTTGAGAAATACGGTAACGATATCGACGAGGTGGATAACATTAGCGCCGAACTCCTGCGTCATTACTGCAAAGAAGTGGAAAAATACCAGAACCCGCGCGGTGGCTACTTCACGCCGGGATCGTATACCGTTTCTGCTCACGTCCCGTTGGGATCGGTGGTTGGTGCGACGCCAGACGGCCGTTTTGCCGGGGAACAACTGGCAGATGGTGGTTTGTCTCCCATGCTGGGCCAGGATGCACAAGGACCAACGGCGGTACTGAAATCAGTCAGCAAGCTCGATAACACGCTGCTTTCTAACGGTACATTGCTGAACGTGAAATTCACTCCGGCGACCCTGGAAGGTGAAGCGGGATTACGCAAACTGGCCGACTTCTTACGGGCATTTACCCAGCTTAAGTTGCAGCATATTCAGTTTAACGTGGTGAACGCTGACACGTTGCGGGAAGCTCAACAGCGCCCACAAGATTATGCCGGGCTGGTGGTGCGCGTTGCCGGATACAGCGCCTTCTTTGTCGAACTGTCGAAGGAGATCCAGGATGACATCATCCGCCGGACAGCGCATCAGCTGTAACGTTGTGGAAACGCGCCGCGATGATGTGGCGCGCATTTTCAACATTCAGCGTTATTCACTGAATGACGGCGAGGGCATTCGTACGGTGGTCTTTTTTAAAGGCTGCCCGCATCTTTGCCCGTGGTGTGCTAATCCGGAGTCGATCTCCGGCAAAATCCAGACGGTGCGCAGAGAGGCGAAATGCCTGCACTGCGCAAAATGTTTGCGTGATGCGGATGAATGCCCCTCCGGCGCATTTGAACGGATTGGTCGCGATATCAGCCTTGACGCGCTGGAGCGGGAAGTGATGAAAGATGACATTTTCTTTCGCGCGTCCGGCGGTGGCGTCACGCTTTCTGGCGGCGAAGTGTTAATGCAGGCGGAGTTTGCTACCCGTTTTTTACAGCGACTTCGTCTGTGGGGCGTGTCATGCGCCATCGAAACTGCCGGAGACGCTCCAGCCAGCAAGCTGTTACCGCTGGCGAAATTGTGCGATGAAGTGTTGTTCGATTTAAAAATAATGGATGCAACTCAGGCGCGGGATGTGGTGAAGATGAACCTGCCGCGCGTGCTGGAGAACCTACGTTTGCTGGTGAGCGAAGGTGTTAATGTGATACCGCGCTTGCCACTGATCCCAGGTTTCACGCTCAGTCGGGAGAATATGCAGCAGGCGCTGGACGTACTGATCCCGCTGAATATCAGGCAGATCCATCTGTTACCGTTTCACCAGTACGGCGAACCGAAATACCGCCTGCTGGGGAAAACATGGTCGATGAAAGAGGTGCCTGCGCCGTCGTCAGCCGATGTGACAACGATGCGCGAAATGGCAGAACGGGCCGGATTTCAGGTTACCGTGGGAGGTTAAAATGGCATACCTGGTGGCAGTAACCGCCTGCGTCAGTGGCGTGGCGCATACTTATATGGCGGCGGAACGGCTGGAAAAGTTGTGCCAGTTAGAGAAGTGGGGCGTCAGCATTGAAACTCAGGGTGCTTTGGGAACGGAGAATCGTTTAGCGGACGAGGATATCCGCCGGGCGGATGTTGCGCTGTTGATTACGGATATTGAACTTGCCGGTGCTGAGCGATTTGAACATTGCCGCTACGTGCAATGCAGCATCTACGCGTTCCTGCGTGAGCCGCAGCGGGTGATGAGCGCGGTGCGTAAAGTGCTTTCTGCGCCGCAGCAAACCCATCTTATTCTGGAGTAGTCGATTTTTCTGTCAGTTGGCTATGGTATTGCCGACGATATTCCGACGGCGAGCGTTCGGTGTTTTTACGAAACAGACGGCAGAAGTAGTTGCTGTCAACAAAGCCGCAGGCGTGCGCCACTTCTTTTACCTTCAGGTCATAGCCTTTCAATAACGTCTTAGCGTGTTCCAGTCGCGTGTGATTCAGGTATTCGTTAAATCCAATAGCCCCCGTTTTTTGAAACAGGTGCGAGAGGTAATTTGGCGAAATATAGAACGCCTGTGCGACAGATTCGCGGGTAAGCGCGGAGGCATAGCGTTCGTCGATATAATCGCGAATAGCTTCGAATAGTGCCTGGCTGCGTGAGGCGGTCTGGATTTGGCTGCCAAGCAAATCGCGGCAGTGGCTAAGCAGGCTAGCGACGATAAGTCTGGCCGTTTGCTGCTCCTGCGACTGCATTTGCATTTCATTGAGCGTTTGTAGCAGAAAAGAACCAATGCGCGGGCCGCGTCGGGCGACGTGTTGCTTCGCCAGATTTTGATATTGTTTGCCATCCCATTGCACGACGCTGAAGCCGAGTTGCTGTTTGCCAAACAGCACGCTAAAGGTAGTGGCGGGGGCTTGCCATTGTGGAAAATTCCAGCCGCCAGCGGGAACGTACAGCACATCGCCGGGAACTAACGTTGCGCCAGCGCCGGTATCAACAAATTCACCTTCCAGCACTATTTCCAGCCGTGGAAAATCGACCTGATACGCAAGATCGGGCGCCGGACCGTTGCTGCTGGCAAAGTAAATCTGGCGCAGCGACAGCGGGCCGTTGATCAGGCGGGAGAGCAGATAGCTGACGTCGTGATACATGTTATTCCCTTAGGTACATAGACGGGAAAACAGTAACTGGCATTATGAAAAAAGGCCACCTGAAAAGTGTGGCCTGATGGGAGTGCGATGTAAACATTGCGGCAGTTTCAGTCGCTTTATCTGGCCTACCGCCGCGATCTGTAGGCCGGATAAGACGCGTCAAGCGTCGCATCCGGCAAATAGCACTTGGCTGATAATTACTGATTACCCACCTGATCGCCATACGGCAGAGTGTCGTAATCGATCAGTGCGTTTTTCTTATACGGGTTACCAATCCAGCGGGTGGTTTCTTTGAACTGTGGGTTTACCACCGAGCGGGTTGGGTCGTAACCGTCGTAAGATAAGCCTGCCAAATCTGACCAGGTGTGGATAAGCTCCGCCAGGCTGTATTTACGATCAACATCCTGCGAGAAATCACGCGGATGAGTCGCTTGCCATTTTTCTGACGTCCACAGCAGGAACGGAATGGTGTACATATGACGCGTCGGGTTGTCCTCATTACGCCCCTGAGTTTTGTGCGGCGGCGTGTCGTAAACCTCTTCACCGTGGTCAGAGAAGTAAACCAGGAAACCGTTCGGGTCTGCTGCTTTAAAGTCTTTAATCAGGCTGGCAACCACATGATCGTTATACAGGTTAGCGTTATCATAATCGTTATATGACTCCAGCTCTTCTGCGCTTAGTCCCGGCGGAACATGATCGGTATTGCCATCAAACTTGCCCTGATTTTCCGGGTAGCGGTATTTGTATTTGATATGCGTACCCAGCAGATGAACGATGATCAGTTTCTTCGGCGCAGGGTCATTCAGCACTTCCTGGAACGGCTTCAGCACGTTGGTGTCGTATTCACGCGCACTCTGCGTACGTTGCTGGTTCATGTAGTACTGCTTGTCGGTCTGGCGCGAAAATACCGTCAGCATGGTATTGCGGGCGGTCATCGTCTGCTGGTTGGTGATCCAGAAGGTTTTATAACCCGCCTGTTTCATCATGTTCATCAGCGACGGCTGCGTCAGATACAGATCCGGGTTCTTTTCATTGGCAAAAGTCAGCGCCTGTTGCAGGATTTCAATGGTGTACGGACGAGACGTCACCACGTTATTAAACACGGTCAGATTCGGATCGGTTTTATGCAGCGCATCCAGCTCCGGCGTGGTTTCACGCGGATAACCGTACAGACTCATGCGTCCACGCTGGGTCGACTCGCCAATCACTAGCACTAAGGTGCGCGGTTCGTTACCCGATTCATCTTTGAAATTAGCCAGCGGCGGCAAGGCATTATTTTCATTCAGTAGCTTTGTTAGCGAGTTTAGTTGCTGACGATACTGATAATAGCCGGTCAGGAATTGCCACGGTGCGGCAGGCTCCATACGCGATGCCAGGTTATCCAACGTTTTCTCAAACGGCTTGTTTTTGATAAACGTATTCATGGCGATCGGATGCAGAATCAAGCCATAAAGCAGGGCAAAAGAGACAACATAACGCCACGGCTTTGGAATATAGACCGGGCGCAGGCGTGTCCACAGCAGAACTGCCACCGCCGTATAGGCCAGCGCGATAAGCACAATTTTCAGGCTGAAATACTGGCTTAAATACTCGCTGGCTTCGTTGGTGTTGGTTTCGAACATCACAAACAGAACGCTCTGCGAGAACTCCTGACCGTAGATGACGTAGTAGCACAGCGCCGCCAGAGAGGCCGCCCATAGCACTACGCCGATTACTGCGGCAATAATTTTAATCCGCTTCGGAAAGAGGAATACCGGGATCAACCACAGCGAACTGAATAACAGCGAGTCGCGAATGCCGTTAGTGCCACTATAACCACTGATGTAAATAATGGCCTGTAGCAGAGTAGAGAAAAACCAAAAGTAGAGCAGTGCCCAACCCAGGGCTTTCCAGCTAAAAAGAGGTTTAGCCTGGACTTCTGTGGAATGCATAGTAAGAACCTGTCTTGAAAAAATATCGCCGAATGTAACGACAATTCCTTAAGGATATCTGAAGGGATATCCAGAATTTGAATAAAATGCAGACAGAAATATATTGAAAACGAGGGTGTTAGAACAGAAGTATTTCAGAAAACCCTCGCGCAAAAGCACGAGGGTTTGCAGGAGGGGGGAAGATTAGCCGGTATTACGCATACCTGCCGCAATCCCGGCAATAGTAACCATTAACGCTTGCTCGACGCGAGGATCCGGTTCCTGGCCTTCTTTTTCTGCCTGGCGGGAGCGGTGCAGCAACTCGGCCTGCAATACGTTCAGTGGGTCGGTGTAAATATTTCGCAGCTGAATAGACTCCGCAATCCACGGCAGATCGGCCATCAGGTGAGAATCGTTGGCAATCGCCAGCACCACTTTGATGTCTTCTTCTTGCAGATTACGTAACTCTTTACCTAACGGCCATAATGCTTTGTCTACCAGACGTTGATCATAGTATTCCGCCAGCCACAGGTCTGCTTTGGCGAAGACCATCTCCAGCATGCCGAGACGCGTCGAGAAGAATGGCCAGTCGCGGCACATGGCTTCCAGTTCGCTCTGCTTGCCATCTTCGACCACTTTTTGCAGCGCCGTACCTGCACCCAGCCAGGCGGGGAGCATCAGGCGGTTTTGTGTCCAGGCAAAAATCCACGGAATGGCGCGCAGTGACTCGACGCCGCCGGTCGGGCGACGTTTCGCCGGACGTGAACCCAACGGCAGTTTGCCCAGCTCTTGTTCCGGCGTAGCGGAGCGGAAGTACGGCACAAAATCTTTGTTTTCACGTACGTAGCCACGGTAGAGATCGCAGGAGATGACTGACAGTTCATCCATAATGCGACGCCAGCTCTCTTTCGGCTCCGGCGGTGGCAGCAGGTTGGCTTCCAGAATTGCCCCGGTGTACAGCGACAGGCTGCTAACGGTGATTTCTGGCAGACCATATTTAAAGCGGATCATCTCGCCCTGTTCGGTCACGCGAAGGCCGCCTTTCAGGCTTCCTGGCGGTTGTGACAGCAGCGCCGCATGGGCAGGTGCGCCGCCGCGACCAATGGAACCGCCGCGGCCGTGGAACAGCGTCAGTTCAATACCCGCTTTTTCGCAGGTTTTGATTAATGCATCCTGTGCCTGATATTGCGCCCAGGAAGCCGCCATCACCCCCGCATCTTTTGCTGAGTCGGAATAGCCAATCATCACCATCTGTTTGCCCTGAATCAGGCCGCGATACCAGTCGATATTGAGCAACTGGGTCATGACATCGTTGGCGTTGTTCAGGTCATCAAGGGTTTCAAACAGCGGTGCAACCGGCATCGCAAATCCAATACCCGCTTCTTTCAGCAGCAGGTGTACAGCCAGTACGTCGGACGGCGTTTTTGCCATCGAGATCACGTAGGCGGCAATGGAACCTTGCGGTGCTTCAGCAATTACCTGACAGGTATCAAGTACTTCGCGCGTTTCGGCGCTCGGTTGCCAGTTACGCGGCAGAAGAGGGCGTTTGGAGTTCAGTTCGCGGATCAGGAACGCCTGTTTGTCGGCCTCTGACCAGCTTTCGTAGTCGCCGATGCCGAGGTAGCGGGTCAGTTCGCCCAGCGCTTCGGTATGACGGGTGCTCTCCTGACGGATATCAATACGGACCAGCGGTACACCGAAACATTTCACGCGGCGCAGGGTGTCGAGCAGATCGCCGTTGGCAATAATACCCATGCCACACGCCTGAAGGGACTGGTAGCAAGCGTAGAGCGGCTCCCACAGTTCTTCGTTCTGCGTCAGCAGACCCTCTGGTTTTGGTACTTCTTCACCTTTCAGGCGCGCTTCCAGCCATGCCTGTGTCGCCATCAAGCGGGAACGCAGGTTTTTCATCAGATAGCGATACGGTTCTGCGGCACCTTCTTCGCCGACCAGCGCCAGCAGTTCCGGAGTTGCTTCAACCATCGACAGTTCAGAAACCAGAACTTGAATATCTTTCAGGAACAGATCGGTGGCTTTCCAGCGGCTGAGCAGCAGGACGTGGCGGGTGATATCGGCAGTGACGTTCGGGTTTCCGTCGCGGTCGCCGCCCATCCACGAGGTAAAACGCACCGGAACAAATTCGACGGGTAGTTTGTAGCCGAGGTTCTCTTCCAGTTGTTCGTTCAGTTCGCGCAGGTAATTCGGTACGCCTTGCCACAGGCTGTTTTCTACTACGGCAAAGCCCCATTTGGCCTCATCTACCGGGCTTGGGCGCAGCTTACGGATTTCATCGGTATGCCATGACTGGGCGATCAACTGGCGCAGGCGGCGCATCAGTTGGTTATGTTCGTAGTCGGCGATATCTTTGTTGTCGAGCTGTTTTAAGCAGGCGTTCACTTCCACCATTTTGTGGATCAACGTACGACGGGTAATTTCGGTTGGGTGAGCCGTGAGGACCAGTTCCAGCGACAGCGATTCCACTGCTTTTTTGATGGTGTCTTCGCTCAGTTCCGGCTGGTTTTTCAGTTTACGCAGGGTGCGGGCGATCACTTCCGGATTGCTGGCTGCTTCGCCTTTCGGCGAAATGCTATGGTATTGCTCGGCGGTGTTAGCCAGATTCAGGAACTGACTAAACGCACGCGCAACGGGCAGCAGCTCGTCGTTCGACAAATTTTGTAAAGTGGTGAGCAACTCCTGGCGGTTAGCATCATTGCCAGCGCGTGAAGATTTGGACAACTTACGGATAGTTTCAACGCGTTCAAGAATGTGTTCTCCCAACGCATCCTTGATGGTTTCTCCCAGCACTTTGCCGAGCATACTGACATTACTACGCAATGCGGAATATTGTTCGTTCATATTACCCCAGACACCCCATCTTATCGTTTGATAGCCCTGTATCCTTCACGTCGCATTGGCGCGAATATGCTCGGGCTTTGCTTTTCGTCGTCTTTTATAAAGCCACGTAAAAGCGGTGACGTCAAATGCTGCGAAATCGCTTCAGCAAACGAATAAATAGCAGGAATTTACGCCATTAAATTCACGACGCTTTAAATAAGCGTAACTTATGGAAATGTTAAAAAATCGCCTTGAGTAACACCAAAGGTGTAGGTCGGATAAGATGCGCAAGCATCGCATCCGACATTGTTTGGCCTACGTTTTAATGCCAGCAGAAATGGTGAATCACCTGGGTGATCAGTTCGCGGGTGGGCTTGATAAACCGTGTCTCCAGGTATTCATCAGGCTGATGAGCCTGATTAATTGAGCCAGGTCCCAGCACCAGCGTCGGGCATAACGTCTGAATAAACGGCGCTTCGGTACAGTAGTTCACTACTTCGGTCTTTGCTCCGAGCAATTTCTCAACCACTTCAACCAGTTGATGATTCGGTGGGCATTCATAGCCAGGAATCGGTGGATGCAGCTCGTCGACCGTCAGACGACCCGGCCAGCGCTCGCTCACCGGAGACAATGCATCGTTGAGCAAACCATTAAGTTCATTGAGTGTCATGCCTGGCAGCGGACGAATATCCATATGCAACTCACAGCAAGCGCAAATACGGTTAGATGCATCGCCACCGTGAATATGCCCGAGGTTGAGCGTAGGGTATGGCACGGTAAATGCTTCGTAGTGATAACGTTCTTTCAGATTATCGCGCAATTGCAAAATATGCCCGATGGCGTCGTGCATCAATTCGATCGCGTTAACTCCGCGTGCTGGATCGCTGGAGTGCCCCGACTGGCCCTGAATACGGATGGCGTTCGAGATATGGCCTTTATGTGCGCGTACCGGTTGCAGCGACGTCGGTTCGCCAATGATGGCGCAATCCGGGCGCAGGGCGGTAGTTTCGGCAAAATAACGCGCTCCTGCCATACTGGTCTCTTCATCGGCAGTCGCCAGAATGTAGAGCGGTTTTTTCAGTTTCGTGACGTCGACATCGCGTAGTGCATCGAGGATAAACGCAAAAAAGCCTTTCATGTCGGCGGTGCCTAAGCCGTAAAGCTTGCCGTCATGCTCCGTCAGCGTAAACGGATCGCGCGTCCAGCGGCCGTCATCAAATGGCACCGTATCGGTATGCCCCGCCAGCAGCAAACCGCCAGCTCCCTGTCCGGTACTTGCCAGCATATTAAATTTGTTGCGAGTTCCCGGCACGGGCTGCACTTCCACATTGAAGCCCAAATCTTTAAACCAGTCCGCCAGCAGAGTGATTAAATCTGCATTGCTTTGATCGAGTGCCTCTTCCGTGGCGCTTATTGAAGGTGTGGCAATCAGAGCACGGTAAATCTCGATAAATGGCGGTAATTTGTTTTTCATTGTTGACACACCTCTGGTCATGATAGTATCAATATTCATGCAGTATTTGTGAATAAAAATACACTAACGTTGAGCGTAATAAAACCCACCAGCCGTAAGGTGAATGTTTTACGTTTAACCAGGCAACCAGACATAAGAAGGTGAATAGCCCCGATGTTGAATACGCTGATTGTGGGTGCCAGCGGTTACGCTGGCGCAGAGCTAGTGACCTATGTAAATCGCCATCCGCATATGAACATAACCGCTTTGACTGTTTCAGCGCAAAGCAATGATGCGGGAAAGTTAATCTCCGATTTGCATCCGCAGCTAAAAGGCATCGTTGATCTGCCGTTGCAGCCGATGTCGGATATCAGTGAGTTTAGCCCAGGGGTGGACGTGGTGTTTCTTGCTACTGCCCATGAAGTTAGTCACGATTTAGCGCCACAATTTCTTGAAGCGGGCTGTGTGGTGTTCGACCTTTCCGGCGCGTTTCGTGTTAACGACGCCACCTTCTATGAAAAATATTACGGCTTTAGCCATCAATACCCGGAACTGTTGGAACAGGCAGCTTACGGTCTGGCGGAGTGGTGCGGTCATAAATTAAAAGAAGCGAACTTAATTGCGGTGCCTGGCTGTTATCCGACGGCGGCGCAATTGGCGCTGAAACCGTTGATTGATGCCGATCTTCTTGACCTCAATCAGTGGCCGGTTATCAACGCCACCAGTGGTGTGAGCGGAGCAGGACGTAAGGCCGCGATTTCAAATAGTTTTTGTGAAGTTAGCCTGCAACCGTATGGTGTCTTTACCCATCGCCACCAGCCGGAGATCGCCACGCATCTCGGTGCTGACGTTATTTTTACCCCGCATCTGGGAAATTTCCCGCGCGGCATTCTCGAAACCATTACCTGCCGCCTGAAGCCTGGCGTGAACCAGGCGCAAGTCGCGCAAGCGTTACAGCAGGCGTATGCCCATAAACCGCTGGTACGGTTGTATGACAAAGGCGTTCCGGCGCTGAAAAATGTCGTCGGGCTGCCGTTCTGCGATATCGGTTTTGCCGTTCAGGGGGAACATCTGATTATTGTGGCGACCGAAGACAACTTATTGAAAGGCGCGGCAGCACAAGCGGTACAGTGCGCCAATATTCGTTTCGGCTATGCGGAAACGCAGTCTCTTATTTAGGGGTGCAATGATGAATCCATTAATTATCAAACTGGGCGGCGTACTGCTGGATAGTGAAGAGGCGCTGGAACGTCTGTTTAGCGCCCTGGTGAATTATCGCGAGTCACATCAGCGTCCGCTGGTGATTGTCCACGGCGGCGGCTGCGTGGTGGATGAGCTGATGAAAGGACTGAATCTGCCGGTGAAAAAGAAAAACGGCCTGCGGGTGACGCCTGCGGATCAGATAGACATTATCACCGGAGCGCTGGCGGGAACGGCAAATAAAACCCTGCTGGCATGGGCGAAGAAACATCAGATTGCAGCCGTAGGTTTGTTTCTCGGTGACGGCGACAGCGTAAAAGTGACCCAGCTCGATGAAGAGTTAGGCCATGTTGGACTGGCGCAGCCAGGTTCGCCTAAGCTTATCAATACATTGCTGGAAAACGGTTATCTGCCGGTGGTCAGCTCCATTGGCGTAACAGACGAAGGGCAACTGATGAACGTCAATGCCGACCAGGCGGCGACGGCGCTGGCGGCAACGCTGGGCGCGGATCTGATTTTGCTCTCTGATGTCAGCGGCATTCTCGACGGCAAAGGGCAACGCATTGCCGAAATGACCGCCGCGAAAGCAGAACAACTGATTGAGCAGGGCATTATTACTGACGGCATGATAGTGAAAGTGAACGCGGCGCTGGATGCTGCGCGCACGTTGGGTCGCCCGGTAGATATTGCCTCCTGGCGTCATGCGGAACAGCTTCCGGCACTGTTTAACGGTATGCCGATGGGTACGCGGATTTTAGCTTAAGTTTTGTTGGCCGGAGACGTAGCTTTCTGGCATTGAATTTCAAAATAAGGAAACAGAGTTATGGCACTTTGGGGCGGGCGTTTTACCCAGGCAGCAGATCAACGGTTCAAACAATTCAACGACTCACTGCGCTTTGATTACCGTCTGGCGGAGCAGGATATTGTTGGCTCTGTGGCCTGGTCCAAAGCCCTGGTCACGGTCGGCGTGTTAACCGCAGAAGAGCAGGCGCAACTGGAAGAGGCGCTGAACGTGCTGCTGGAAGATGTTCGCGCCAGGCCACAACAAATTCTTGAAAGCGACGCCGAAGATATCCATAGCTGGGTGGAAGGCAAACTGATCGACAAAGTGGGTCAGTTAGGCAAAAAACTGCACACCGGGCGTAGCCGTAATGATCAGGTAGCGACTGACCTGAAACTGTGGTGCAAGGATACCGTTAGCGAGTTGCTGACGGCTAACCGACAGCTGCAATCGGCGCTGGTGGAAACGGCGGAAAACAATCAGGACGCGGTAATGCCTGGTTACACTCACCTGCAACGCGCCCAGCCGGTGACGTTCGCTCACTGGTGCCTGGCCTATGTTGAGATGCTGGCGCGTGATGAAAGCCGTTTGCAGGATGCGCTTAAGCGTCTGGATGTCAGCCCGTTAGGCTGTGGCGCACTGGCGGGAACGGCTTATGAAATCGACCGTGAACAGTTAGCAGGCTGGCTGGGCTTTGCCTCGGCGACCCGTAACAGTCTCGACAGCGTTTCTGACCGCGACCACGTGCTGGAACTGCTTTCTGCCGCCGCTATCGGTATGGTGCATTTGTCGCGTTTTGCCGAAGATCTGATTTTCTTTAACACCGGTGAAGCCGGTTTTGTGGAGCTTTCTGATCGCGTGACTTCCGGTTCATCATTAATGCCGCAGAAGAAAAACCCGGATGCGCTGGAGCTGATTCGGGGTAAATGCGGTCGTGTTCAGGGCGCGTTGACTGGCATGATGATGACGCTGAAAGGTTTGCCGCTGGCCTATAACAAAGATATGCAGGAAGACAAAGAAGGTCTGTTCGACGCGCTCGATACCTGGCTGGACTGCCTGCATATGGCGGCGCTGGTGCTGGACGGCATTCAGGTGAAACGTCCGCGTTGCCAGGAAGCGGCTCAGCAGGGTTACGCCAACGCCACTGAACTGGCGGATTACCTGGTGGCGAAAGGCGTACCGTTCCGCGAGGCGCACCATATTGTTGGTGAAGCGGTGGTGGAAGCCATTCGTCAGGGCAAACCGCTGGAAGAACTACCGCTCAGTGAGTTGCAGAAATTCAGTCAGGTGATTGGCGAAGATGTCTATCCGATTCTGTCGCTACAATCGTGCCTCGACAAGCGTGCGGCAAAAGGCGGCGTCTCACCGCAGCAGGTGGCGCAGGCGATTGCTTTTGCGCAGGCGCGGTTGGAGTAAGTCTTAGGCGATTTATGGCTTGGCAAAACGCCAGGCCATGCTAAGAGGGTTACTGCCCGTAATAAGCATTGGCACCATGCTTGCGTAAAAAATGCTTATCCAGTAGAGGCTGTTGAATAGCCGTAAGATGGGGCTGTAGTTGTTGTGTAAAGAGATTCATATAGGCAATTTCTTCAAGTACAACGGCGTTATGCACGGCGTTCGCGGGATCAGTTCCCCAGGCAAAGGGGCCATGACTGTTTACTAAAACAGCCGGAATGTCAGCGGGAGATATTTCTCGTTGTCTGAACGTTTCAATAATCACTCGCCCCGTTTCATATTCATATTGTCCATTAATTTCGTCATCCTTCATGGGGCGTGTACAGGGGATAGTGCCGTAGAAATAATCAGCGTGGGTTGTCCCAAAGGCCGTGAGATCTTTTCCGGCCTGAGCCCATATTGTGGCGTGTCGGGAATGGGTATGAACGATACCACCAATATCCGGGAAAGCACGGTATAGCGCCAGATGAGTATCGGTGTCTGAAGAGGGTTTCCTGTGTCCATCAATAACTTCACCACTTTGTAAATCCACTACCACCATATCTGCAATGCCCATTTGGCTGTATTCGACCCCAGAAGGTTTAATAACCATGACACCTTTTTCGCGATCAACACCACTAACATTTCCCCAGGTAAACGTCACTAACTGATGAAGGGGTAATGATAAATTCGCAGCAAGAACTTTTTCCTTTAGCATATCCATTTTTAACTCCACGATAATCTGTATGTATTATATAAATAAACTTTAACTTTTGAGTTTGGGCTTTTTTTGCTCATAAATTATGTTTCCTAAATTACGCTGAATATAAGAAATGTAAAATATTCAAGGCATGTAAGAAGGCAACGAAAGAGGATAAGTGGGTATAAACGGTTTTATTCGGGCGTATTCGGTCATGAATGGAAGCGATTGCTATGCCCGATTATTTTTGTTTTTGTATTTAAATTTTTCGTTAGATGGCAGAATAAGACTTATTTAGTGACCGATATCTCAAAGTAATGTCAAATAGTAGAGTGTTCTCAATTTAATTTGTGATAAAGATCACCATTCCTGTTTGCGATTATAATTATAAAATGAATCTTGATTCCTATCACTTTATTTTATGAGGGAACAGTTAATTATATAAGCATGCTAATTTGATAATAACGGACCGATACTATGTTGCAGGCAGAGCGCCATAAAATGATATGCGCACATGTACAAAAACAAGGTGCTGTGCGGGTAACTGAATTATCACGATTATTTAAAGCGTCTCCTGAGACAATTCGTCGGGATTTAACGGTACTGGAGCGCAACAAAAAGTTAATCCGTAGCTTTGGTGGCGCGGTCGCTCTGGATTCATCTGATAGCGCTCCGGTTATGCTCGCCGATAATGCGTGGCAAGATAATAGTATCGATCGTGCGGAATCATTCCGTAAACGGACTGAAGAAAATCCTGATATAAAAGCCAGAATTGCGAAGGCCGCATTGCAATTTATTCACCCTGGTGATTGTATTTTAATGGATAACAGTAGTACTTGTTGGTTTTTAGCTCGTCAAATTCCCGATATAGATGTTACCGTAGTTACAAATTCATTACGGATAATTCAGGCGTTAGCTTGCCGTGATCGAGTTCGAATTATTGGTATCGGTGGTGAGTATTCTGAGCGACATGATGATTTTCATGGCCCGGTTGCAGAGAGTGCGATCCGAAATTTTCAAATCAACAGTTTTTTCTTTTCATGCCAGGGGTTGAATCTGGGGAATGGTGTCCGCGATGGCAGTGAAATTAATGCCAGACTTAAACAGGTGATGCTTCAGGTGTCAGGACAAAAAATATTGCTGGTCGACTCCACTAAGTTTGAACAGTATGCATTTAGTAAAATATGCACGCTGGATGAAATCGATATTCTGGTGACTAATGTTTGTACAGATACTCGGTATCGAACACAATTTCCACAATTAAACATTGTGGAGGTTGATAAATAATAGGCGTTATTTATTGTCTAAATTATTAATCAATGCCTAAGGGATTATAAATTATATAAATAGTCAGGTCGATATTATATCGAGTTTTCCTGACACCTGAACTATTTCTTAAGGAAATTACGATGAAAAAATTAATCTTACCCTGCCTTATTGCTACCGTATTATCTTCCACTGCTGCATGGGCTGATCAGACTGTAACATCACAAAAAGCGAATAAACCTTTTACGATGGGGGTAGTAGTAAAAGTCGGTGGAATTCCCTGGTTTAATGTGATGGAACAAGGCATTAAAAATGAAGGAAAACTATTGGGGGTTGATGCATGGCAGGTCGGCCCTACAACGGCAGATCCAGCTGAACAGGTTCGGGCGATTGAAGATTTAATTGCACGAAAAGTGGATGTTATTGGTGTTGTTCCTAACGATGCAAAGGTTCTTGAACCTGTACTTAAGCGTGCACAAGAAGCCGGTATTAAAGTTATTACCCACGAATCACCAGATCAAAAAAATGCAGATTGGGATTTTGAGTTGTTAAATACCCAGACAATGGGTGCCAATCATATGAAAGATATGGCGAAGTGTATGGGCGAAGAAGGTAAATACGCCATGTTTGTCGGCAGTCTGACTGTGCCTTTGGTAAATGACTGGGCCAATGCCGCGATTGCCTATCAAAAAGAACATTATCCAAATATGACGTTGGTTGAAGATCGTTTTGGTGTTGCTGAGTCGGTGGATGATTCAATGCGCACGACGAACGATTTAATGTCTAAATATAAAGATCTTAAAGGCATTATGTCATTTGGTTCACAAGGACCAATTGGTGCGGGGCGTGCTATTGATAAGCGGAAGAAAAATGATGCAATTTGCGTTTTTGGAACCTTCACTCCAGGTCAGGGAATTAAGCTACTCGAAAAAGGTGCCATTGATGGGGGATATATTTCAAACCCTATGATTACGGGTAAGGTTTTTGTCCAGGTTGCGACGGCAATGATGAACGGTGAACCTATTAAAGACGGTGTAAAAATCGGTGATATGGGCGAGATCAAGGTTAATAACAACACTATTTATAGTGATAATCCAGAAAAGCTCGATCTTGAAAATACACGACGTTTAGTGAAGCTAGGCTTGTAATTTTACCGTAAATCACCGGGTCAAATTTGACCCGGAATTCCTTTAGTCGTATTCAGGAATATTATGATGCCTCATATTATAGAGAAGAATGCGGAGCAACCATTAGTGACGCTAAG
Organism: Escherichia sp. MOD1-EC6021; assembly: GCF_002965245.1. Classification (NCBI taxonomy): domain Bacteria; kingdom Pseudomonadati; phylum Pseudomonadota; class Gammaproteobacteria; order Enterobacterales; family Enterobacteriaceae; genus Escherichia; species Escherichia sp. MOD1-EC6021. The sequence continues at coordinate 132,986 of NZ_PTRU01000013.1, forward strand.
GTCACTAACGAAAAGTTTCGGTGGCCATAGGGCTCTAAAGAATATCAATCTTACCTTAAATAAAGGTGAGGTTCATTGTCTTGCTGGTGCGAATGGGTGTGGTAAAAGTACTCTGATCAAAACGCTGTGTGGTGTTTATGTCCCTGATTCGGGAAGTGAAATTATTATAGATGATAAGTCCTGGACTCGTCTTTCTCCTGATAAAGCTCGGGAACTGGGTATTCAGGTGATATATCAGGATCTTTCTTTATTCCCAAATCTTTCTGTTGCTGAAAATATCGCTTTTGAATACAACCTGAAGGGATATTTAGGGCTGCACAGAAAAAAACAACTTCGAGATGTATCGCAGAAAATAATTCAGGAGCTGCAATTCAATCTCGATCCTGATGCGTTAGTACAACATTTGCCGATTGCACAACGCCAACAGGTCGCGATTTGCCGGGCTCTGATTGCCGATGCCCGGTTAGTCATCATGGACGAGCCAACGGCATCATTGACGCGTACAGAAGTTAATCAATTACTACGCACAGTGAATTACTTACGCGATAAAAATATTACCGTAGTTTTTGTTAGCCACCGCCTTGATGAAGTTAAGGAAATTTCAGATCGGATTACGGTCATCCGTGATGGAGAGATAATTGGAACGTGGGCCGCCAATCAACTTTCTCCGGGCGATATTACTGAGTTAATGACCGGAAAAACTATAGTCCACCAGAAGAAGCTACCAAATAGCGTTGAAGGCAAAGTAGTCCTTGAACTAAACAAATTATGCAGAAAAGGGCAATTTGAAGATGTTTCTCTAAAACTACACCAGGGCGAGGTTCTGGGATTGTGTGGTTTACTTGGTGCGGGGAGAACTGAATTAGCATTGAGTCTTTTCGGTATTACTCGACCAGATAGTGGTGATATTTATCTGGAAGGTAAGCCCGTTACAATTAAAGACAACACGCATGCGGTAAAACTGGGAATAGCATATGTTTCAGAAGATCGCCTGACACTGGGGGCCGTATTACCCCAATCTATCAGCGATAATATGGTGCTCTCGATTCTGGATCGTTTAAAGACGGCATCGGGGTTTATTGATGAAAATCGAAAAGAAACCTTAGTCAAGGAGTGGATCCAGGATTTGGATATTAAAGTCACCGATCCAAATAATCCACTTTCAACGCTATCTGGCGGCAATCAACAAAAGGTTGTCCTGGCTAAATGGATTTTAACACGACCTAAGGTTTTAATTCTGGATGCGCCAACGGTAGGTGTAGATATTGGCGCAAAAGATAGTATTTACCAGCTTATTCATCGGCTTTCAGGTGTGGGTATTTCAGTGATATTAATTACTGATGAAGCACCAGAAGCTTATTATAACTGCGATCGTATTTTTCATATGAAGCGCGGAAAGATTATTAATGAGCTGTTGCCTTCGAATTATACCGAGCAGCAGTTGGCGGAGGTGATTAATGGTTAGCTTTATGCGGCTGCGGTTTCCTCGTTCAGTCGAAGCTTGGTTAGGATGGGTCATTGTTCTCATGCTGGTATTTTTTTCCATCATGAGCGATGAGTTTTTATCAATACAGAACTTGCTCGATCTCTCGGAAAGTTATGCCGTAACGGGTATTTTCGCCCTCGGATTATTTGTCGTATTGGTTACTGGCGGAATTGATATCTCTTTTGCAGCAGTAGCTTCGGTTGTGCAATATGTTGTGGCGTCGTTACTGCTTAATGAAACGCTATCAAATCCATTTTTCTGTCTGGTGTTTGCTGTTTTTCTTGGCATCATTTTTGGTTTGATAAACGCTATTCTTATTTATTACCTTAATGTCGTTTCCATCATCATTACGATTAGTATGCAGTCGCTACTGTTCGGTATGTTGATGTGGTTGACTAATGGCCACAGTATTTACGATTTACCGGATTGGTGGATTACGCAGCGTTCTTTCCTGAGTTTTGAATTTGGCGGAGAAGATTACCAGATCGGATTAACGTTAGTGGTTATGCTGGGAATGGCATTTCTGACGTGGATGATAATGAACAAAACCCATATTGGGCGTCAGCTTTATGCCGTGGGAGGGAATACCGAATCAGCAAGACGTATTGGGATTCGGGTGTCGCTAATTTATCTGTTTGCTTATGGTTATCTTGGTGCCGCTGCAGCAATTGGTGGAATGCTGCAAGCTTACCGTATGAGTGAAGTTGTGCCGAATGCATTGGTTGGCGGAGAGTTGGATGTGCTGGCTGCAGCGGTATTGGGCGGTGCCAGTTTATCAGGCGGACGTGGTACGGTCATTGGTACGCTTATGGGCGTATTTCTTATCGGTATTCTTAAAAACGGCCTTAATTTGATTGGCATCTCGAGTTATTTCGTCAATATCGTTATTGGAGTGGTTATTGTCTCGGCGATTTGTGTGACCCATTACAAAAAACGTAAAGAAACTGATGTTGGTTTCGTCTAACGGGAGGATCGAAATGAACAAGCGGATATTTGTTCCACTAGATGGTACCAGTTCAGGCTTATTATCAATATGTTTTATTGCGGTGGTGTTATTTAGTCTGGTAATGCCGGGGCGTTTTTTCACCGGCAATACTTTTCTGAGCATTGCATTTCAATTGCCAGAGCTTGGGTTGCTCACGTTTGCGATGTTTATACCCATGTTGAGCGGGGGGCTCAATCTGGCAATCATCGGTACTGCGAATCTGACCAGCCTGTTTATGGCCTGGCTGTTGATTCAATATGTACCCGCAGATGCATCTACAGGTAGTCAGTTGTTTTGGCTCTTCCTGGCTATTGTCGGGGCGATGCTTATTGCCATCATCATTGGAGCTATTACTGGGTCAATTATTTCTCATATAGGCGCTCACCCTATTTTGGTCACATTGGGTAGCATGACCATTATTAGTGGTATCGGTATTTACCTGACTAAGGGGGCAGCTTTAAGTGGTATGCCACCAGTAGTCCGCAGTATTGGGTCTGAAGTTATCATGGGGATCCCAGTACCGATGATAATTTTTATCGTCACCACCGTTGCTTTAGCTCTGTTCCTCGGCAAAACCCGTACGGGAAAAACGATTTATATGTGTGGCAGTAATATTAACGCCACATGGTTTAGCGGTATTCGCACCGACCGCGTATTAATTGCTATATATGCTATATCCAGCATGTTGTGTGTATTAGCAGGTCTTATTATGCTCGCGCGATTTAATTCGGCGCGTATGGGCTATGGCGATTCCTATCTGCTCTTGACGGTTCTTGCAATTGTATTGGGAGGCACAGATCCATTCGGTGGGGCGGGTAAAGTCAGTCATGTTTTTTGTGCCTTACTTGTGCTTCAGGTTATTGCTACCGGCCTTAGTCTGTTGGGACTTAGTTTGCATTTCAATCTGGCGGTATGGGGGATCACATTGATCGCCGCACTGGCATTTAAATTCATCAAACAAAAATGGCAGTTGCAGCGTGACATGAATAAGAGCCGGAAAATCTTTCAACAACAATTGATCACTCGTGAGGGAAAATAATGCGACGCCACCCGTTAGGTATTTATGAAAAAGCGCTACCCAGGAATACCAGTTGGGTAGAGAAACTAGCCCTGGCTAAATCTTGCGGTTTTGATTTTGTTGAGATGTCGGTAGATGAGAATGATGAACGACTCGCCCGCCTGGACTGGTCGCTCACCGAGCGTATGGAGCTTATTAGCGCCATTCAGCAAACGGGGATCCGTATTCCGACAATGTGCCTGTCTGCTCACCGGCGTTTTCCATTTGGTAGCCATGATAGAGATACTCGTCAGCAGGCACGTACGATTATGTTGAAGGCGTTACGCCTGGCGCAGGATTTGGGGATTCGAACAATCCAACTGGCAGGCTATGACGTTTATTATGAGCCGCAGAATGAAGAAACTATCGCCTGGTTTGAAGATGCGATGGCCTGGACAGCTGAACAGGCCGCAGCGGCACAAGTTATGTGTGCTGTAGAGATCATGGATACGCCATTTATTAATTCTATTAGTAAATGGAAAGTCCTGGATACAAAAATTAATTCCCCTTGGTTTACCGTTTATCCGGATGTTGGCAATCTGACCGCATGGGGTAATGAACTGGAAAGTGAGCTGGTAAAGGGGATTGATCGAATTGCCGCAATCCATCTTAAAGATACGTACCCAGTAACGCCTGATTCTCCAGGGCAATTTCGTGACGTTCCTTTTGGTGAAGGGTGTGTAGATTTTATTAAATTATTTAAGATCCTGCGTAATCTTAATTATCGCGGAACGTTTCTGATAGAAATGTGGACAGAAAAAGCGACGGAACCTCTATTAGAAATTATTCATGCACGTCAATGGATTGAAGAGAAAATGCGCCTTGCCGGCTGGGATAATATTTAGAAACTAAGGAGGGATCATGGAGCGGTATTTTATTGGTGTCGATTTAGGTGGTACAGAAACCAAAGCGGGAATTTATACGGCAGAAGGACGTGAAATAGGTGTCTCTTCGCAGGCGTTACCTCTGTTAAGCCCATGTCCTGGTTTTTGCGAACGCGACATGGAGGCGTTATGGAAGGTAACGTGCCAGGTCATTTCACTGTCGATGTCAGATAACAATATTACTGCGAGTCAGATTGATGGCATCAGTTTTTCTGCTCATGGTAAAGGTTTGTACCTGCTCGACCGGCAAGGTAAGCCCTTACGACACGGCATTGTTTCCTCTGATTCTCGCGCACAACAACTGGTTGCAAGCTGGAAAGAACAAGGAATTGACCGCGAAAGTTATCACCGTAGTCTGCAACAGCTCTGGCCATCGCACCCTGTAGCACTATTGCATTGGTTGAAAAAACATGAGACTGACAATTATGGCCGCATCGGAACCATTTTGATGGTTCATGATTACATACGTTCACGGCTTACTGGCAAACTGGCTTGTGAAGAAACCAATATTTCAGGCAGTAATTTTTATAATCAATATACCAGTGCTTATGATGCTGAACTTTTTCGCCTATTTGAGATTAAGGAAGTTGCGGGTAAGGTTCCCGATATTATTGGCTCCGCTGATTTAGCTGGGTTTGTGACATCTGAAGCAGCCAGCCAATGTGGGCTTCTCGCCGGAACGCCTGTTTTTGGTGGTGTTTTTGATGTCGTTGGTGCGGCGCTCACTTCTGGCATCTATGACAGTACAACGTTAAGTGCGGTTGCTGGCACCTGGTCAATTGCAACGCGAATCTTTGATCGCATTATTCCTTCTGATTATCCCTATGTATGGGGGAAATTTAGCATTCCAGGTACATTTTTCGCCCATGAGGGAAGCCCTACATCAGCCAGTAATTTAACATGGTTCTTGCAGCAATTTTTACCGGGTCTTCCTGACAGTTATCGGGTGATTAATGAGTGGGTGGAACGAGGGTATGAGAAACAGAATGATATTCTCTTTTTCCCGTGGTTGTTTGGCTCGAATTACCATGAGGCATTAAGCGGGGGATTTTTGGGGCTGTGTGGGCATCATAAAAGAGAAGATTTGGTGTACGCTATTTATCAGGGCGTTGTCTTTTCTCATTTGTTGCATCAGGACCGTCTTATTGAGATTGATAAGTCATTGCAAACGATTCGTTTCTCTGGCGGGCCAACGCATTCCAGAATCTGGATGCAGATGTTTTGTGATGCCAGCAAAATGCCTCTTGAAATTGTCGATATTGAACAGTCAGGTTGTAGAGCGGCTGCAATGTGTGCGGCAGTAGGAGGAGGGGCTTATTCTGGATTCAAACAGGCCATGAAGGCTACGCAGCTCAACGTGATTCGTCTTGAACCGAATGTAGAAAAAGCACACATGCTCAGGCGACGGTTTGCTCGCTTTAAACAGGTAGCCAGTGCGCTGAGCTCCGTTGTTTGATGGAAAACAAAGCAGATCCTGGAGAGCCATAAAGTTCACGTTGGCTGTCGTTATTTTGAGTTGAGAAATGCCTGAAATAGTCTGTGACTTCAACGGTTAATGGGTTGCGGAAGGGAGGAACGGCTACCCTTACCGCAACTAATATTAATCGTATTTCTTCCTGCTTGTGTATCTTCTTTTCATCTCTCATTCCGAAAAATCCTTTTTAAATAAACCTATCGATACGTATTGAATTAAGTAAAATATGATTATCTTTTGTTGTTGTTATAACTCCTTTCCTTAAAGGAATTTGTTATGTGATTATTTAACACGTTGTTTTAACGATGGTAGTTAATAGTGTAGGTGAGATTTGAGGATATTTTTGTTCCTCGGTGGAAATTTTTATTTTTAATGTGATCACGGTTGAATAATCGCTCTTTCTCTCTTGTATGGTAGTAGGCGTAAAATTAAGTTTGAAGCGTCTATTTACAACACAGGAGATTGCAATAATGAAAATTATTGCTGCAGATGTTTTTGTTACTTGCCCAGGACGTAATTTCGTTACGCTTAAAATAACCACTGCAAGCGGACTTTGTGGATTGGGAGATGCCACATTAAATGGTCGCGAATTGTCGGTCGCTTCTTATCTGAAAGATCATCTTTGTCCACAATTAATTGGCCGCGATGCCAGTCGTATCGAAGATATCTGGCAATTCTTTTATAAAGGTGCTTACTGGCGACGTGGCCCCGTCACGATGTCGGCCATTTCTGCCATTGATATGGCGTTGTGGGATATCAAAGCCAAAGCGGCAAATATGCCATTGTATCAACTGCTTGGTGGGGCTTCTCGTGAAGGCGTGATGGTTTATTGCCACACCACCGGGCGCACGATTGATGAAGTCCTTGAAGACTATGCAAAGCACCAGCAGATGGGCTTTAAGGCGATTCGTGTGCAGTGCGGTGTACCGGGTATGCAAACCACTTATGGCCTGGCGAAGGGCAAAGGACTGGCGTATGAACCGGCAACCAAAGGCCTGTGGCCGGAAGAGCAGTTGTGGTCTTCAGAAAAGTATCTCGATTTTACACCGAAGTTATTTGAAGCGGTGCGTAATAAGTTCGGTTTTAACGAACATCTGTTGCATGACATGCACCATCGCCTGACTCCTATCGAAGCGGCGCGCTTTGGGAAGAGCATTGAGGATTACCGCCTGTTCTGGATGGAAGATCCGACGCCTGCCGAGAACCAGGAATGTTTTCGTCTGATTCGCCAGCATACTGTGACGCCGATTGCGGTCGGTGAAGTGTTTAACAGTATCTGGGACTGCAAGCAGTTAATCGAAGAGCAGCTGATTGACTATATTCGCACGACGATTACCCATGCAGGCGGCATTACCGGGATGCGACGGATTGCCGATTTTGCATCGCTTTATCAGGTACGTACCGGTTCGCATGGCCCTTCAGATTTATCGCCTGTTTGTCATGCGGCGGCGCTGCATTTTGACCTCTGGGTGCCAAACTTTGGTGTTCAGGAGTACATGGGCTATTCCGAACAAATGCTTGAAGTCTTCCCGCACAGCTGGCGCTTCGATGAAGGTTATATGCACCCAGGCGATGAACCGGGGCTGGGTATTTCTTTCGATGAGAAACTGGCGGCGAAATATCCGTATGACCCGGCGTATCTCCCCGTCGCACGACTGGAAGATGGCACATTGTGGAACTGGTAATAACGGTTCGCTTAATTATTTTCTGAATAGTCAGCAAATCGATTAATTCCGCTCAAGGAGCTAAAAATGGACGTTGATGTGTCAACCAGTGTTGCGGGTAATAAACCGCAACGGATTCGTCGTATTCAGACAGTAACGCTGGTTTTATTATTTATGGCGGGGATCGTTAATTTCCTCGACCGTTCGTCATTGAGCGTGGCAGGCGAAGCGATTCGTGGCGAGTTAGGATTATCGGCGACAGAATTTGGCGTTTTGCTTTCTGCATTTTCTCTGTCTTATGGTTTTTCACAACTCCCTTCCGGTATTTTGCTAGACCGCTTTGGCCCACGAATAGTTTTAGGCGCAGGCTTAATATTCTGGTCATTAATGCAGGCATTAACAGGAATGGTTAATTCTTTTAGCCACTTTATTTTAATGCGTATCGGTCTGGGTATTGGCGAAGCGCCATTTATGCCTGCGGGAGTAAAGTCGATCACCGACTGGTATGCGCAAAAAGAACGCGGCACGGCGCTGGGGATTTTTAACTCATCTACCGTTATCGGTCAGGCTATTGCGCCTCCTGCTCTTGTATTGATGCAGCTGGCATGGGGCTGGCGGGCAATGTTCGTCATCATCGGCGTGGCGGGGATTCTGGTTGGGATCTGTTGGTACGCGTGGTATCGCAACCGGGCGCAGTTTGTCCTGACCGACGAAGAACGGACCTATCTCTCCGCGCCGGTTAAACCGCGTCCACAATTACAATTTAGCGAGTGGCTGGCGCTGTTTAAGCATCGGACAACCTGGGGGATGATTTTAGGTTTCTCTGGCGTCAATTATACCGGTTGGCTCTACATCGCGTGGTTACCCGGTTATTTACAAGCCGAGCAAGGCTTCAGTCTGGCGAAAACCGGTTGGGTGGCGGCGATTCCTTTCCTCGCGGCGGCGGTCGGGATGTGGGTTAACGGTATTGTTGTCGATCGGCTGGCGAAAAAAGGCTACGACCTGGCGAAGACGCGTAAAACGGCTATTGTCTGCGGTTTGATGATGTCGGCATTAGGCACGTTGCTGGTCGTGCAATCCTCCTCGCCAGCCCAGGCTGTAGCGTTTATCTCAATGGCGCTGTTCTGCGTGCATTTCGCGGGAACATCTGCATGGGGACTGGTGCAGGTGATGGTGTCAGAAACAAAAGTGGCTTCCATCGCCGGGATTCAAAACTTTGGCAGTTTTGTTTTTGCTTCCTTTGCTCCGATCGTAACCGGTTGGGTAGTGGATACCACGCACTCGTTTAATCTGGCGCTGGTTATCGCGGCCTGTGTGACGTTCACCGGGGCGCTGTGTTACTTCTTTATTGTCAAAGATCGGATTGAGTAACTGTTACTATCAGGCTTTCTTGCTGTGGGCCTGTAGAATAAAAAAAAGCGGATCCTGGAGATCCGCAAAAGTTCACGTTGGCTTTAGTTATTCGAGTTGAGAAACTCTTGAAACGGGCAGTGACTTCAAGGGTTAAAAGAGGTGCCGCTCCGTTTCTGTGAGCAATTATCAGTCAGAATGCTTGATAGGGATAATCGTTCATTGCTATTCTACCTATCGCCATGAACTATCGTGGCGATGGAGGATGGATAATGAATATTCGTGATCTTGAGTACCTGGTGGCATTGGCTGAACACCGCCATTTTCGGCGTGCGGCAGATTCCTGCCACGTTAGCCAGCCGACGCTTAGCGGGCAAATTCGTAAGCTGGAAGATGAGCTGGGCGTGATGTTGCTGGAGCGGACCAGCCGTAAAGTGTTATTCACCCAGGCGGGAATGCTGCTGGTGGATCAGGCGCGTACCGTGCTGCGTGAGGTGAAAGTCCTTAAAGAGATGGCAAGCCAGCAGGGTGAGACGATGTCCGGACCGCTGCATATTGGTTTGATTCCCACGGTTGGGCCTTACCTGTTACCGCATATTATCCCGATGCTGCACCAGACCTTTCCAAAGCTGGAAATGTATCTGCATGAAGCACAGACCCACCAGTTACTGGCGCAACTGGACAGCGGCAAACTCGATTGCGTGATCCTCGCGCTGGTGAAAGAGAGCGAAGCATTCATTGAAGTGCCGTTGTTTGATGAGCCAATGTTGCTGGCTATCTATGAAGATCACCCGTGGGCGAACCGCGAATGCGTACCGATGGCCGATCTGGCAGGGGAAAAACTGCTGATGCTGGAAGATGGTCACTGTTTGCGCGATCAGGCAATGGGGTTCTGCTTTGAAGCCGGGGCGGATGAAGATACACACTTCCGCGCGACCAGCCTGGAAACTCTGCGCAACATGGTGGCGGCAGGTAGCGGGATCACTTTACTGCCTGCACTGGCTGTGCCGCCGGAGCGCAAACGCGATGGGGTTGTTTATTTGCCGTGTATTAAGCCGGAACCACGCCGCACTATTGGCCTGGTTTATCGTCCGGGCTCACCGCTGCGCAGCCGCTATGAGCAGCTGGCAGAGGCCATCCGCGCAAGAATGGATGGCCATTTCGATAAAGTGTTAAAACAGGCGGTTTAAACCGTTTAACGCGGCTACCCGATAGGCTTCCGCCATCGTCGGGTAGTTAAAGGTGGTGTTGACGAAGTACTCAATAGTGTTGCCGCCACCTTTCTGTTCCATAATCGCCTGACCGATATGAATAATTTCGGCAGCGCGCTCGCCAAAGCAGTGAATGCCCAGAATCTCTTTTGTTTCCCGATGGAACAAAATTTTCAGCGTGCCCACGTTCATGCCGACGATTTGTGCGCGTGCCAGATGTTTGAACTGGGCGCGGCCCACTTCATATGGCACTTTCATCGCGGTCAGCTGCTGTTCGGTTTTGCCCACAGAGCTGATTTCCGGGATGGTGTAAATACCGGTAGGGATATCTTCAATCAGATGTGCGGTGGCTTCGCCTTTCACCAGCGCCTGCGCGGCAATGCGCCCCTGGTCATAGGCCGCCGACGCCAGGCTCGGATAACCAATCACGTCGCCCACCGCGTAAACGTGTGGCTGTGCGGTCTGATACATGCTGTTGACCTTCAGCTGTCCACGACTGTCAGTTTCCAGCCCAATGTTCTGTAACGCCAGCGAATCGGTATTACCGGTACGACCGTTGGCATAGAGAAGACAGTCGGCTTTCAGCTTTTTGCCCGACTTCAGATGCATAATCACACCGTCGTCACAGCCTTCGATCTTTTCGTACTCTTCGTTGTGACGAATCACTACGCCACTGTTCCAGAAGTGATAGGAGAGAGAATCTGACATCTCCTGATCGAGAAACGCCAGCAGACGATCGCGGGTGTTGATCAGATCCACTTTTACATCCATACCGCGGAAGATCGACGCATATTCACAGCCGATCACTCCAGCACCATAGATAAGTACATGGCGCGGTTCGTGGTGCATGCTAAGAATTGAGTCGCTGTCGTAAATGCGTGGATGGGTGAAATCAACATCTGTTGGATGATAAGGGCGAGAACCACAGGCAATAACAAATTTTTCAGCGGTTAGTGTTTCGACGCTGCCGTCCGGGCAATCCAGCGCCAACGTATGCTCGTCAACAAAGCGAGCGTTCCCCTGCAATATTTCACAGTGATTACGTTCGTAAAATCCCTGACGCATGCGCGTTTGTTGATTAATCACGTTATCGGCATGGTTAAGGATATCGGCAAAAGAAGAGCGGAGCAGTCGCGAATGGTCGCTGTAAAGTGGGTTTTGATTGAATTCTATAATGCGGCTGACGGCGTGACGGAGAGCTTTCGACGGGATGGTGCCCCAGTGGGTGCAACCGCCGCCAACATTTTGATAACGCTCGATAACTGCGACGCGCGCACCTTGCTTAACCAGGCCCATTGCAGCGCCTTCGCCGCCGGGGCCGGAACCTATTACTATGGCATCGTAATCGTAGGAATGTGGCATGGTAGGGCTTACCTGTTCTTATACATAAAAGCAACAGAATGGTAACATTTTATCGCGGGTAAGCCAATTGATCCCCGTCATTTATCTGGCTATATCGTGAGCGGCCTTTGCTTTGTCTGTTTCTTACTTTTGCCTTGAACGTTTTATTGGATTTTTATCGCCAATACTCACCGTTTAAGCGGCAGGTTTCCGATGTTCGTAAAAGAACCAGCCAAAGAATTGCAGTAAATATGTTTTATTGCGTTACGGTTCATTCACAACACTGGAGCAATCCAGTATGTTCATTCTCTGGTATAGTGCCAGCAGTACTTTTGGCAAGGATTCAGACATCGTGATGGGCGTAAGAGCGCAACAAAAAGAAAAAACCCGCCGTTCGTTGGTGGAAGCCGCATTTAGCCAATTAAGTGCTGAACGCAGCTTCGCCAGCCTGAGTTTGCGTGAAGTGGCGCGTGAAGCGGGCATTGCTCCCACCTCTTTTTACCGGCATTTCCGCGACGTAGACGAACTGGGTCTGACCATGGTTGATGAGAGCGGTTTAATGCTACGCCAACTCATGCGCCAGGCGCGTCAGCGTATCGCCAAAGGCGGGAGTGTGATCCGCACCTCGGTCTCCACATTTATGGAGTTCATCGGTAATAATCCTAACGCCTTCCGGTTATTATTGCGGGAACGCTCCGGCACCTCCGCTGCGTTTCGTGCCGCCGTTGCGCGTGAAATTCAGCACTTCATTGCGGAACTTGCGGACTATCTGGAACTCGAAAACCATATGCCGCGTGCGTTTACTGAAGCGCAAGCCGAAGCCATGGTGACGATTGTCTTCAGTGCGGGGGCCGAGGCGTTGGACGTCGGCATCGAACAACGTCGGCAATTAGAAGAGCGACTGGTACTGCAACTGCGAATGATTTCGAAAGGGGCTTATTACTGGTATCGCCGTGAACAAGAGAAAACCGCAATTATTCCGGGAAATGTGAAGGACGAGTAATGAAACAAGCAAATCAAGATAGAGGTACGCTGCTGCTGGCGCTGGTGGCTGGCTTATCGATTAATGGTACTTTCGCAGCGCTGTTTAGCTCCATTGTGCCATTTTCTGTATTCCCGATTATTTCCCTGGTGCTGACGGTTTACTGCCTGCATCAACGTTATCTTAATCGCACTATGCCGGTAGGCTTGCCGGGTCTGGCAGCTGCCTGTTTTATTCTCGGCGTTCTGCTGTATAGCACTGTGGTTCGTGCGGAATATCCGGATATCGGTTCTAACTTCTTCCCGGCAGTACTGTCCGTCATTATGGTGTTCTGGATTGGCGCGAAGATGCGTAACCGTAAGCAGGAAGTTGCTGAGTAATCGGTATCATGCCGGATGCTGGCGCATCCGGCATAGGTTTTACTTCGCGGTCAGTAATACGCCGCACTCCATATGGTGCGTGTAGGGGAACTGATCAAATAGAGCCAGACGTTCAACCTTGTGCGTCTGGCTTAATGTTTCCAGATTCTTGCATAACGTTTCCGGATTGCAGGAGATATACAGAATACGTGGATACGCCTGCACCATTTTCTCGGTTTCACTGTCCAGACCGCTGCGCGGCGGGTCGACAAAAATGGTTTCGCATTGATAACTCTTTAAATCGATCCCTTGCAAGCGGTTAAACTCGCGCACACCCTTCATCGCCTGAGTAAATTCTTCTGCCGCCATACGAATAATTTGTACGTTATCAATATGGTTAGCGGCAATGTTGTATTGCGCGGCAGCGACTGAAGGCTTGGCGATTTCGGTGGCTAATACCCGATCAAAATTGCGCGCCAGGGCTAATGAGAAGTTACCGTTGCCGCAGTACAGCTCCAGTAAATCGCCTTTTGAGCCTTTGGTGACGTCCAGCGCCCATTCCAGCATCTGAATATTCATCGCCGCGTTCGGCTGGGTAAAGCTGTTTTCTACCTGACGGTAGATCATCTCTTTCCCTGCGACCGGCAGACGTTCGTCGATGTAATCCTGGTCCAGCGCGATTTTGGTTTTCGTTGCCCGACCAATCAGATGCACATTTAAATTTTGTGCGCGCAACGCATCGCGCAGAGCTTCCGCCTGCTGACGCCATTCGTCATCCAGCTTTTTATGGTACAGCAGGGAAACCACCGCCTGATTACTCAACGTAGTGAGGTAATCAATCTGGAATAGCTTGTGGCGCAGAACGGGATTATTACGCACACCCGTAATCATCGCCGTCATCAACTGGTTGATGAGTTCACTGGCAGCGGGGAAGCTATCTACACGGATGCGGCTTTTGGTTTGTTGATCGAAAATGATGTGGTACAGGTCATCGCCATCGTGCCAGATGCGGAACTCCGCACGCATCCGGTAATGACTGACCGGCGAGCGAAACACTTCCGGAACCAGGTCAGAAAACGGCGCCATCATACTTTGCAAACGTACCACTTTTTCGGCTAACTGCGCTTCATACTGTTCTGTTGGAAGGTGTTCGGGGGTCATGATGTATCCTGAAAATGAAATGTACGCGGCGATTGTAGGGATTGCTCATCAGATGTCCAGATCTTGATGTATTCCTATTTGTGAGCTACGTCTGGACAGCAACTTGTTACAACCTGTAGCATCCACTCGCCGGTCCTGTGAGTTAATAGGGAATCCAGTGCAAATCTGGAGCTGACGCGCAGCGGTAAGGAAAGGTGCGATGATTGCGTTATGCGGACACTGCCATCCGGTGGGAAGTCATCATCTCTTAGTATTTTATATACCCCTCCAAGCCCGAAGACCTGCCGGCTAACGTCGCATCTGGTTCTCATCATCGCGTAATATTGATGAAGCCTGCGGCATCCTTCTTCTATTGTGGATGCTTTACAATGATTAAAAAAGCTTCGCTGCTGACGGCGTGTTCCGTCACGGCATTTTCCGCTTGGGCACAGGATACCAGCCCGGATACTCTCGTCGTTACTGCTAACCGTTTTCAGCAACCGGTCAATACGGTTCTGGCTCCGACGGATATTGTCACGCGTGAGGATATCGAACGCTGGCAATCCAGAACTGTTCTGGATGTGATGCGCCGCTTGCCTGGCGTTGATGTCGCACAGAATGGTGGTATGGGGCAGAGTTCTTCTCTTTTTATCCGGGGAACTGAAGCGAAACACGTTCTGGTGTTAGTCGATGGCATTCCAGTAGCACGCCCTGGTATTTCGAATAACTCAGAGATTGACCAGATCCCGGTCTCGCTGGTCCAGCGTATCGAATATATCCGCGGTCCGCGCTCGGCAGTTTATGGCTCTGGCGCGATTGGTGGTGTTGTCAACATCATTACTATGACGAATGAAGAGCGTTCGCAGATTAATATCGGTATTGGTTCGAAAGGTTACCAGCAATACGATGGTACTTACCGTCAGCGTTTTGGTGACACGGTCGTGACTGCTGCAGGGGCTTATCAAACGACCAAAGGTTTCAACATCCAGCCATACTCAAGCTATAGCGGAGATAGCGATCGCGATGGTTATCGCAACAAGCTGTTCTGGGGCGGAATTGAGCACAAATTTAACGATCAGTTTGATGGTTACTTCCGTGGTTATGGTTATGCCAGTAATGCTGATTACGACCAGGGGAACTGGGGATATGATGGCGGCAATGACGAGCATCAAAATTATACGCAGTCGTGGGATACGGGGTTGCGTTTTAATTCGGGGATCTATTCTTCTCAGCTGGTTGCAAATTATCAGCGCATTAAGGACTACAACTACAGCAGTCAGGCTAGACGTTACGCGTCAGGTTATACTCTTGATGATATGGAGCAACGTTATATCCAGTGGGGTAACAATGTCATTGTTGGACATGGTGCTATCAGCGCAGGAGCGGACTGGAAACAGGAAAAACTGATGTCCTTCGGTGCTTATGGCACAGATAACTATAAGCGCAACAACACCGGGCTTTATCTGACCGGGCAGCAGCAAATTGACAACGTCACGCTGGAAGCCTCTGGTCGTGAGGATCACGATGGTCAGTTCGGCTGGCATGGTACTTGGCAAACGGCGGCAGGATGGCAGTTTGTTGATAATTACAAAGTAACGCTTTCCTATGGAACAGGTTTCCTGGCTCCTTCGCTTGGTCAACAATTTGGCGCAGAGCGATTCGGTATTGCTTCTAACCCTAATTTGAAGCCAGAAGAATCTAAGCAATGGGAGGCTGGATTAGAAGGCCTAACCGGTCCAGTTGACTGGCGCTTGTCGACCTATCACTACAAAATCCAGAATCTGATTGACTACAACAAAAATACCTATTTTAACGTCAAATCCGCGACAATTAAGGGCCTTGAATGGACGGGTAATCTCATAACTGGTCCAGTCGATCATCGTTTGACGTTGCAGTATGTTGACCCCCGCGATGATGAAACTGATCAGCAACTCTATCGTCGCGCAAAACAGCAGGTAAAATATGAGTTGAGCGGTGAGATTTATGAGCTTGGATGGGATGTTACGTATCAGTACATCGGTGAGCGATACGATTACGACTTTGACAATGCCCGTAGGGTGAAAATGGGGGGACTGAGTGTGTGGGATCTTGCGGTTGCGTATCCGGTCACCTCTCACCTGACAGTTCGTGGTAAAATAGCCAACCTGTTCGACAAAGATTATGAGACAGTCTATGGCTACCAAACTGCAGGACGGGAATACACCTTGTCTGGCAGCTACACCTTCTGAACCACGTCCCACCGTGCTGGTGTTTGACTCCGGCGTTGGTGGGTTGTCGGTCTATGACGAGATCCGGCATCTCTTACCGGATCTCCATTACATTTATGCTTTCGATAACGTCGCTTTCCCGTATGGCGAAAAAAGCGAAGAGTTTATTGTTGAGCGAGTGGTGGCAATTGTCACCGCAGTGCAAGAACGCTATCCCCTTGCGCTGGCAGTGGTCGCTTGCAACACCGCCAGTACCGTTTCACTTCCTGCATTACGCGAGAAGTTTGCGTTCCCGGTTGTCGGTGTCGTTCCGGCAATTAAGCCAGCGGCACGTCTGACAGCTAATGGCATTGTCGGATTACTGGCAACCCGCGGAACAGTTAAACGTTCTTATACTCATGAGCTGATCACGCGTTTCGCTAATGAATGCCAGATAGAAATGCTGGGCTCGGCAGAGATGGTTGAGTTGGCTGAAGCGAAGCTGCATGGCGAAGATGTTTCTCTGGATGCGCTAAAACGTATCTTGCGTCCGTGGTTAAGAATGAAAGAGCCGCCAGATACCGTTGTACTGGGGTGTACCCATTTCCCTCTACTACAAGAAGAACTGTTACAGGTACTGCCAGAGGGAACACGGCTGGTGGATTCAGGCGCTGCGATTGCTCGCCGAACGGCCTGGTTGTTAGAACATGAAGCCCCGGATGCAAAATCCGCCGATGCGAATATTGCCTTTTGCATGGACATGACGCCAGAAGCTGAACAGTTATTACCCGTTTTACAGCGTTACGGCTTCAAAACGCTCGAAAAACTGGCAGTTTCAGACTGATTTGGTTGAATGTTGCGCATTCGGAAAATTATTTTAAATTTCCTCTTGTCAGGCCGGAATAACTCCCTATAATGCGCCACCACTGACACGGAACAACGGCAAACACGCCGCCGGGTCAGCGAGGTTCTCCTGAGAATCTCGACAGAGAAAAGCAAAAAAATGCTTGACTCTGTAGCGGGAAAGCGTATTATGCACACCCCGCGCCGCTGAGAAAAAGCGAAGCGGCACTGCTCTTTAACAATTTATCAGACAATCTGTGTGGGCACTCGAAGATACGGATTCTTAACGTCGCAAGACGAAAAA
>NZ_PTRU01000139.1:0-348 GCF_002965245.1 Escherichia sp. MOD1-EC6021
GATATTAAAGGAAAAATCATCACAACTGATGCGATGGGTTGCCAGAAAGATATTGCAGAGAAGATACAAAAACAGGGCGGTGATTATGTATTCGCTGTAAAAGGAAATCAGGGACGACTAAATAAAGCCTTTGAGGGAAAATTTCCGCTGAAAGAATTAAATAATCCAGAGCATGACAGTTACGAAATAAGTGAAAAGAGTCACGGCAGAGAAGAAATCCGTCTTCATATTGTTTGCGATGTCCCTGATGAACTTATTGATTTCACGTTTAAATGGAAAGGTCTGAAGAAATTATGCGTGGCAGTCTCCTTTCGGTCAATAATAGCAGAACAAAAGAAAGAGCCAGAA
>NZ_PTRU01000140.1:0-343 GCF_002965245.1 Escherichia sp. MOD1-EC6021
CCGCCCTCCAGTCCGGACGCCGGTATATCGGTATCGAGCTGCTTGAGCAGTATCACCGTGCCGGGCAGCAACGCCTTTCCGCCGTGCAACGGGCCATGCAGCAGGGGGCCGCGAATGATGACTGGTTTATGCCGGAGGCTGCGTAAATGCACTATGCCGGACACGAAAAACTTCGCGCCGAAGTGGCGGAGGTGGCCAATGCCATGTGCGACCTGCGTACAACCATGAATGAGATGGAGCGGCGGTACAGCTTTAATGCTGACACCCTTCCGGAACGTCTGGTGCGTCAGACGTTGTTTCGCGCAAACCGCCTCCTGATGGAGGCATATACCGAAATTCTGGA
>NZ_PTRU01000141.1:0-343 GCF_002965245.1 Escherichia sp. MOD1-EC6021
CCGCCCTCCAGTCCGGACGCCGGTATATCGGTATCGAGCTGCTTGAGCAGTATCACCGTGCCGGGCAGCAACGCCTTGCCGCCGTGCAACGGGCCATGCAGCAGGGGGCCGCGAATGATGACTGGTTTATGCCGGAGGCTGCGTAAATGAACTATGCCGGACACGAAAAACTTCGCGCCGAAGTGGCGGAGGTGGCCAGTGCCATGTGCGACCTGCGTACAACCATGAATGAGATGGAGCGGCGGTACAGCTTTAATGCTGACACACTTCCGGAACGTCTGGTGCGTCAGACGTTGTTTCGCGCAAACCGCCTCCTGATGGAGGCATATACCGAAATTCTGGA
>NZ_PTRU01000142.1:0-340 GCF_002965245.1 Escherichia sp. MOD1-EC6021
TTTCTGTCCATGGCTGCTTTTCGCATCTTACGTCTTAACCCTGCCTTGAATACCTTATCATTCGTCAAAATATTAATAGCGATGTGCCGTATCCCTGAAAATAATTCTGCTGCATTTCCTCTTCTTATTTTGCAGTCGTCTTCATTCATTACCACGTCCAGACGCCAGTGCAGCTTATTCTCCACGTGCCAGTGGTTTCGGATTGCTGTGGCGAACTTCTCTGCGGTTAAATCAGCAGAACTGATATAATATCTGACCGTCATTTCTGGCTCTTTCTTTTGTTCTGCTATTATTGACCGAAAGGAGACTGCCACGCATAATTTCTTCAGACCTTTCCATT
>NZ_PTRU01000143.1:0-336 GCF_002965245.1 Escherichia sp. MOD1-EC6021
CACCTGGTCTTCACCAAAAACTACACATCGAAGGCCGCATATGTGGGCTATCGCCACGAATGCGCCTACATCCTGGCAAAAGGCCGTCCACGTCTGCCACAAAACCCGCTGCCGGACGTGCTGGGCTGGAAATATTCGGGCAATCGCCATCACCCGACGGAAAAGCCCGTTACCAGCCTGCAACCGCTGATTGAGAGCTTCACACACCCGAACGCAATTGTGCTGGACCCGTTTGCAGGCAGCGGCTCAACCTGCGTCGCCGCCCTCCAGTCCGGACGCCGGTATATCGGTATCGAGCTGCTTGAGCAGTATCACCGTGCCGGGCAGCAACGCCTT
>NZ_PTRU01000144.1:0-319 GCF_002965245.1 Escherichia sp. MOD1-EC6021
GCGGGAATAGCTCAGTTGGTAGAGCACGACCTTGCCAAGGTCGGGGTCGCGAGTTCGAGTCTCGTTTCCCGCTCCAAAATTTGAAAAGTGCTGCAAAGCACAGACCACCCAATCGCAGTATTTCGAATTGCGACAAGGCGGCAACTGAACGAATCCTTGGGAGCTTACAAAAGTAAGTGACTAAGGTGAGTGAAGGCAGCCAAGGCAGTAGCGGTTCGAAAGACGAAGATTAAGCGGGAATAGCTCAGTTGGTAGAGCACGACCTTGCCAAGGTCGGGGTCGCGAGTTCGAGTCTCGTTTCCCGCTCCAAAATTTGAAA
>NZ_PTRU01000145.1:0-300 GCF_002965245.1 Escherichia sp. MOD1-EC6021
GACGCGGGGTGGAGCAGCCTGGTAGCTCGTCGGGCTCATAACCCGAAGGTCGTCGGTTCAAATCCGGCCCCCGCAACCAATCAAAATTTGATGAAGTAAAGCAGTACGGTGACGCGGGGTGGAGCAGCCTGGTAGCTCGTCGGGCTCATAACCCGAAGGTCGTCGGTTCAAATCCGGCCCCCGCAACCAATCAAAATTTGATGAAGTAAAGCAGTACGGTGACGCGGGGTGGAGCAGCCTGGTAGCTCGTCGGGCTCATAACCCGAAGGTCGTCGGTTCAAATCCGGCCCCCGCAACCAA
>NZ_PTRU01000146.1:0-300 GCF_002965245.1 Escherichia sp. MOD1-EC6021
TTGGTGGGTCGTGCAGGATTCGAACCTGCGACCAATTGATTAAAAGTCAACTGCTCTACCAACTGAGCTAACGACCCATACGGGTGTTACCTGAATGATTTCTACTCGGGACCAATCTTTAATATTGGTGGATCGTGCAGGATGACTCGCTTCGCTCGCCCTACGGGCCGTTGCTGGCGCAACGTTATCCTTCACGCTTAACATCTGAGTTTGATGTTAAAACTGGTGGGTCGTGCAGGATTCGAACCTGCGACCAATTGATTAAAAGTCAACTGCTCTACCAACTGAGCTAACGACCCG
>NZ_PTRU01000147.1:0-285 GCF_002965245.1 Escherichia sp. MOD1-EC6021
GAGCCGGTTTCAGACAGCCCGGAGTTCCGCACACTGTATCCGGAAAACATCTGTATTTTTGGTGTTGTCACTCACGTTGTTCATTGATTTGCGGGGGGTGAACCGTTGCATCTCTCCGGAGGTTTTTGGTCATCAGCTCAGGGAACAAGTAAAGAGCTGGACAGGACTCGCCATGGGGGTGGGCATTGCACCTACAAAAACGCTGGCCAAAAGTGCACAGTGGGCAACAAAGCAATGGCCACAGTTTTCCGGTGTGGTCGCGCTGACGGCAGAAAACCGTAATCG
>NZ_PTRU01000014.1:0-147837 GCF_002965245.1 Escherichia sp. MOD1-EC6021
AATAAGACCAGTGTTGAAAAATTATTAGGCGTTTAAAATATTAGAATTAGATTATATTCAAGTCATTAAACCGGAGACAGTGATCTATAAGTCCTCTGGGTTCGTCAAATCAGAATTATTCATAGCCAAAGAATCTATTTCACACATTCTTTCAACTAAATAATGTCTGGCATGTTCACAGATTTCATTGACCTTATCAGGGGAAAAACAGTGATTGCTAATTAAATATTGCTCACAATTATCCACAAATTCCTGCGGACTAAATTCAGCAATAAATTGATCTGTAAAAAAAATAAAACGTTTGTCATCATGATATGAAATATGGACATTCCATATTGACTTGTCGACAAAATATGACTCTACTTCAATAGACTTATCTTTGAAACTGTTAGGTATATAGAGATTTAAAGGGCCTGATATTGACGGTAATTTTGTTACCCAACTTTCAAAAATTTTGATAAATACTTCAACTTCCTCTGAAGATTTTAACAATATGCTCTTCAGATCGTTTATCATGTTTATTCTGTTTTTTTCTAATTCTGAGCTCAGCAAACTTATCAAGGGTATAAAATTATCCATCACATCAATAATGCCTTTCGCATAGCCATCATAATAACCTTGAATAACTTTTTCTTCTCTCTTTTCCTCAATACTCTGAATTTTTGCGGTGGTTTCAAGAAGGATCTGTTCTTTTAGAGAGACTATTTCTTTCAATCCATCAGAAATTATTCTTTTAATCACAACACCATTTGCAGGAGAGTTTATCAAGCTCATCTCTATTTTTTTTCGCATAAAATGTAATTCTCTCCAAAAGAGTAGACGCAAGTGGTAACGGCAATTGTATGTGGTCAACAAAATCAGGAAATAATAAATTAAATCGTTGCTGCATTGCCAACGGTTGTTGCCTTACATAGGGCAACAACGTTGAAAAACCACATGTGATGATATTCTGATAGTTAACGATGCCAGGTTTATATCGTGCCTTTTCATTTATTTCCATCGGTATCGCTGATAAATAATTCCTTAGCACATCAGGAACCTTGTAAAAAAATCCCCGTTCTGCAAACCTTTCTCGATAAAAGTGACAACCACTGAGTAAACAGATCAATGGAAATAATTTCCAATTGTTTATGTAGTAAATAAGTGAACTATTCAGACTGAAATGCTCAACTGAAAGATTGTACTGTAGGAGTATCATTTCATTGGTAATAGATCTAAGTACCGGATTGCTAATACGTGCATTATTCAAACTTACTCGTTGAGGATGAATATAACTAATTGGATCATATATAATCTTTCTTAGGGCAAGATTCATAACGTTCTCATATGTCTACTTATTTTTTAACCTGATTAAATTAGTTAGAATAGCCCTGTACTTCCATAACAGCCAGCAAGTCGCAATGGACATTAATGCAAGTAAGATAGAAACCGGCATAGTCTTATCATAAGCAAAAACAGGTTCGTTAATTTCATATGTTGGTGCTTGTTCAATAATATCTCTTCGTTTTGACAATACGACTGAAATATTCTCATATTGTACGCTTGCAAAGCTATTAACAATAAATCTCTTAATGTCATTTATTTTTATTTCTGGATTGATATCTTTTTCATATACAGCGAGTACAGAAATATGAATTGGTAAAGCAGTTTTGCCACTATCACCTGTATCAACATCGTAACTAACATGTACTCTTGAAGAAACAATGCCATCCATAATTTTGAGAGATTGCTCTAAACGCTGTTCAATAGCAGAATACAATCTTGCTTTTTCCGCTCGTGGAGAGGAAACGAGTGCATCTGCAGGGAACATCTGCGATATTTGAATATCAGGCTTACCCGGGAGATTGTAGATTTTTAGCCAATCCACCGCAGAAGCAAAATCCGTTGGTTCTACATAGATTGAAAATCCAGTTTTGCCTTGATCCTTCTTCTCAGCATTAATATTATGTCTTTGTAAAACAGCAAGGACATCATTAGCTTGCTGTTGATCAAGATGGTTCAGTAATTCCTGCTGCTTGCAACCGCACAACAGCAGGATAAACAAGAATAATGATATATATTTCATGAGCGAGTCAACGTCTCAACTGCAGCGACAATTTTTCTTGCTAATGTTCCCACCAATGAAACCTCGACATTATAATTAAGCACATGATCCTGCAAGACTAATAATTTTTCAGGTGTTAACCCCTTTTTATCAGACCTTAATGCTTGTAACGCATTTTGCTGCCAATTTTCAGTTTGTACCGCATAGTTAGCAAAAGCGGAGATCATTTTATCATCCGGGTTATCAAGATTGAGAACCCGGTCATTTAAATCAATAACTTTCGCTTGCTGTATTTCATGAGCAGTTGATTGCTCAGCTCTATCAATAGGTGGCATATTGCTTACTGACATAATAAAATCCTTATCCAGTTTAGCGGAAGTTTTGTATGATTGCCGAATCAAGATCTTTATACGCTTTTACAACGTTAGATTGCGCATTTCGATATAATGTATACTCAGCTAATGCACTCTGATATTCGGCAAGGAATTTCGGGTCGGAAGGATTGGTTGCTAAATCCTCCAACGCCTTTTCAACTTGTTGGTTAAGATCATCAACGCCCTGATCAAATTGTTTGCTGATATCCATAATATAACCATTCCAATCTGCCATAAGTCCTCCTCAATTATTCCTGAAATGTCCACTTGCTACCTTGAGACTTCTCGAATCGGTTATCTCCGTAGCTAAATGAACTATTATTTGTGTCCTGATTTTTCAAATTCACATTAAATCTTACATATTGTTTACCCCATTGTTTATAATATTCGTCAACATAATTATTAATTTTATTTAATTCACTGTCGCTTAACGTACCAATGATATTGAAATATACATTGTTAGCTGTTTTATATTTTTCATAAGAAAGACCTATTGCCGACAATGTTTCAATTGCCTGACTTTCCAATATATTATCATCTAATACCGCAATACTTATATTGCTGGCATATGGCATAGTTTGCAGTAATCCTTTAATAAGATTATCGATTAGTTGCTGTGTGATAGCATTCCGTTGCTTACTCACTGTCAGTCTTGGATTACTGGCATCTAATAGCTGTAGTTTAAAATATTGTAGATCTGGGAAATTATCAGCAAGCCATGAAAAAATTCGTATCGATTCATCATCAGGATTTATCACCCGTACTGGCTTTCCTGGTTGATTTTTTTCCAGTGCTTGTTTGACCCAGACAGCTTCATCCAAACTATTGGTATTGATATAGATGACATGATCCCTACCATATAAAATTTCATAATTTCTATTTTTGTTTACAAGAATTTTATCGATATGTCTCAGCTGCGGATCATTACTGGCATTAACAATATAAAAAGCTATAAAAATGATAGCAAAAAGAAAAAATAGCGTTACATATTTAAACAGCGTACTACTAAAGAAATGTTGTCTTGTTGAAGTAATGTTATTTTCAACAATACCTGGTATTGAATACTGCCAAACTTCATTTTTTCCTTTTACAGCAAATTTGAGGCCTAAAACTTCTATTTGCTGATTCAATGTTAACGTTCTATCTTCAGGTTCTTGTGCTGTTAATTCTCTGATTGTTACAACCAGATCAGGGTCGGTAGTGATTATTACCTCAAAACTGCCTGTAAGCTCTCCATAAGGAATGACTATCGTATTCTCTGGTAACTCAGAAAAAGAATCACTTCTTCCTAACGAAACATCATTACCAACGATAACGAGTACACGCCCATTAAGTATTTCATACTCGCATCCATTCAATGGTCCGCTCAATAAACGAATGGCATAAGATTCCAATAAGTCTTGTGATAAGAATTTATCATTATTTCCCATGAATACCACCCGCTAATTCCATAAGCTCTAGTTTAGAGTAGTGTAACAAGACGGAAATTTCATGACCAAATTATGATGACACACAATAAAAAGATTATAATTTTCGAGAACCATTTTAAATGCCTACATACCTAACTTTATTTGCAATTTAAGGTATACACCCTATTCCCTCATTGATATGCAAATATAACAATTACCATTATTTTAAATTTTACTTGTAATATTTACCCTAAATGATTTTAGAGTGCAGGTTGGCATATGCAAGTCTTTTCCAGTGATGTCTACTTCACTGTAGGCACTAATGCATTATTAGCATCCCAAAAGGAATATTACAGCGATTTGGTTGCGTTGGTTGATCTTGGACATTCGTTCGTTGTTATTGATGAGCACCAACATCGAAATCTCAAACCAAATACAGAACCTGTAAACACCCTTTTGAGCAACAATTTCATCAGGATCAATAAGAATATTACATTATCTGATTTAACGCATTTCCTGGTTTCGAATCTTCATACACAAAATGTGTATTCCACTCAAGAACCACTTACCCATGATGAGATAGATATCCTGCGGTTATGTGTTTCTTATTCGTTAAAACAAATAGCCATTATCAAGGGAATTGATTATAAAACAGTATCATATCACAAAATAAGAGCCCTAAATAAACTTAACATAAAAGGTACTGTTGAGTTGTTTATAGCACTCTGTGAATGGGATAAACATTATTTTAAACTCCAATCTTGCATAAGAGAAAGTTGATATGTCATTAGTAAGATATAATAGTAAAATCATAATAACTGTCGCGCTGATATCGTTGCTCTCTGCATGCACCAGAGAAAATTCATTAAAGGATACTCAGAATAAAAGAAGTGGCGAATCTCAAGCGATAGTAGATGCAAGACAGTTCTTTAGCGAACACCCGGAATATATATCATCAGCAGAACTAGAGCAGAAACTATATCGCGAATTTGCACAGGTTACGACTGTTCCAGCTTATAAAGAGATGAGTATGTATCAATTGCTTGTCATTTCGCAAGATCGTTTAACACATTAAATAAGAATCTACACGCTTTTTGCGTGTAGATTCTTATAAATTTCCGACTATGATAGATGTTTAATTTTTTTAATTATTGTCTTTATTCTCACTTTTTGTGTCTTCACCTTCTTTGAATTTATCTTCTGAGGGGAGCAGTTCATCTGGAATAGGTTGTCCAGCATTCTCCACATCTTCAAGCCACAGCAGAAGACGCAAGATCTCATCTATATTTTCGAAGCTAACATAATCGTAGCGACGATGGGTAGCATAAATTTTTCGTGCTAATTTTTTATCTGTAATAATTGGTATTCCGATTTCTTTTGCATATTTCCTTACGGCTAATGCGACCTCATTAGTTTCTCTTACAGAAATCAATGGTATAGGTGACAGATGTGGCTTAAAGTATATCCCTATGGCAATGTGCGTAGGGTTGGCAATCATCAGACGGCTATTACTGACATCAGATTTCAATTGCTCTGACAGAATTTCTTGATGGCGTTCTCTGCGTTTAGACTTAATTTCTGGATTTCCTTCTTGTTCCTTGTATTCTCTTTTAACTTCTTGTTTATCCATTTTCATATCTTTCATAAATAAAAAATACTCAGCGATAAAATCAAATATTAGAACAATTATCATACTGCCGAGACAATATAGTATGAGAAGGAATAGCATATCTCCCCAATCTGATAATAAAGATATGATATCTCCATCAAGAGTTTTAAAAAGCAGTGATTTATGGTTACTCCAAAATACTTTGATCGCCAATGCAAAAAAAATAATATAAAGTATTGCTTTGACAAATTCTTTTACGGTTTTTAAGCCAAATATACGTTTTAAGCCATTTACTGGATTTAATGAATCAAACTTAAACTTAATAGCTTCAGTTGCTAATTGCATTTTACTTTGAAACCATGAGACAAGTATTGTTGTAAACATGCAAACCAGCAAAAAAGGAATGATCGTTTTCAACCAACCTATCCCCATAGCTTTAAAATAGTCCCAAATATCCGGTTTAGCGTTATGATCAAGGATGTATTCAAGAATCGACATAATATGATGCACATCAAATACATATCCGAGATATAAAGTGCCCACAAGCATTATTACAGAGACTGTTAAGTCTCTACTTTTTAGAATTTGCCCCTTTTTAGAAGCATCCTGGAGTTTCTTTTGTGTTGGCTTTTCAGTTTTATTTGCCATGAAACACTCTATTTATCAATGTATAATTGCAATTGTTCTGGGAAAAAGGATAACGGCATAACTCGTTCAGCCAGTATTGGGCCAAAATAAATAATTAATATTAAAAATGCCAGCGCACTTTTGACAGTCAGTGAGATGGCAAAAGCATTTAGTTGTGAAGCATAGCGTGCCAGCAATCCCAGGACAGCTTCACCGCCCAGCATAACCGCAATCACGGGGCTTGCGTAAACGATAGTATGAGTCATTATATTATTAATATATGAGAATAAAGGCTCTAATTTAGGAAAATTAAAATTTCCTGAAGGCCATAAGTTATAACTTTGCCATAGAGTCTCCAGAATAAAGTTCAATCCACCGTTAGTAAGATAAACTGCTGCAGAGAAAAGGTTAAATAATCTTGCTAATTCCGATGTATCGACACCTGTAGCCGGATCCAAAGTACTACTTAACGTTGCACCACGTTGGTTATCGATAAAACTGCCTATAGCAAGGAAAATCCAAAATGGGGATGCTAATAGGCAAGCAATAAACAACCCTATGATAATTTCTCTGGCAGCAAACAAAGCGATATCTATTTCATTTAGGGTAGATAATTCATAGTGGTAATGCTGAACTAATGCACATGATACCACTATTATTATTGGATGGCGGACTACTGTTGGTATATTCCCACTGGCGAAAAATGGTAACAAATAGAAAGTTGGTGCCAATCGGCAAAAACCGAGCGCTGTAGCAGCCAGCAGACTATGCAACTGATAGAGTATCGCCTCCCCCATGCTATCCTCTCGCGAATGCTAAATTAAGCATTTCGATACCAAACGAATATAATTTTTCACCATACCATCCGCTCATTAAAAAAAAGCAAATACTTACGCACAATAATTTGACGCCAAATGGCAAAGTCTGTTCTTGCAACTGTGTTACCGTTTGAAAAAGCCCTACCAATAAACCAACAAATGTCGCAACTGCAATAGGTCCTGCAGACATAACTAAAATCAGATACAGCGCCCTATTCCCCGCAAAAACAATGTCGTCCATATTTTTTCCTCAGGGATTAATGGATAGGTCAAAATATTGTAAAATGAGTCCTTTCGATAACATTGTCCAACCGTCCATCGCGACAAACAGAATTAATTTTATCGGTGTAGATATGGTTACCGGACTCATCATCATCATACCTAACGTTAACAGAACGCTGGATATAACCAGATCAACTACAACAAAGGGTAAATAGATATAGAAACCTATAATAAATGCACTTTTTATCTCACTCAACGCATATGCCGGGAGTAACGAGAAAATTGAAATATTCTCATCATCGATTATCTCTTCATTGTCTTCAGAACTATTCACCTTCTGAATCTTTTCAAAAAAGCTAACCAACTCCGGTTCAGAATATTTTATCAAATATGATTTATAACCACTCATGCCTGTCTCAACAAAATTAACAACCGACGCTACATTATTGAATGAAAGATTCTCATTCTGACTGTTATTATATATTTCC
Organism: Escherichia sp. MOD1-EC6021; assembly: GCF_002965245.1. Taxonomy (NCBI): domain Bacteria; kingdom Pseudomonadati; phylum Pseudomonadota; class Gammaproteobacteria; order Enterobacterales; family Enterobacteriaceae; genus Escherichia; species Escherichia sp. MOD1-EC6021. The sequence continues at coordinate 7,592 of NZ_PTRU01000014.1, forward strand.
TTCCCAACCGGCATCATTACGAACATTGACAATAGTAAAGCTACCCCATTAAGTGTCATATTTGATGGCACTTGCTGAAGTCCCAGTGCGTTTCGGACAATAACAAAAACAATCGAGAATTTAATAAAACATGTCCCGGATGCTATTATAAACGGTAATAGTGTAAATAATGATAATATCGCTATCAGCGAAATACTATTTGACATTATTATTCCCTGATAACCAAGAATGAATTTCTACGCCCAATTTATCATCCACTTCAACAAGTTCGCCATAGCCAGTTAGCGCGCCATTTACACGTATCTCTATATTTTTCTCAGCTTCAGGAAGCAAAGATATAATTCTTTTTGCACAGAGATCGTCTATTTCATATAGATTCATTATTTTCTTTCCAAGAACAAACTCAATTTTTACAGGCAAGTCTTCAAAACTATTAATCTGCTGATGGTCATTTTCATCATTAATCTCGATTTCGCTTTTTTTGATATCAAAGTCATCTGTTTCAAAATCTTCCTCGTACTCAAAATGATCAGCCATTTTTAACTCCTCTGGATAAATCAGATCACAAATCTTTGTATTATAAATAACCGCATAAGCAAAATTATTTGAAATTAATAAAACATCACCAACTTCAATATCAACAATGGTTCTATAACATGTTTTACTAAATCCAATTACAAAATGAATGGGCCAATATAATGTTTTTTTGTCTAGCGTTGGAGCGTTTTCGTATTGGCAGACCGTGACTTTATCTAACCAAACATTTAATTCCCCTGTCCATATTCTTATTAGTGGCTGAGCTGGACTCAATACTCCATCAAATACTTTACCTACACACAAACGATTATATTTTAGTTCAGGATACTTTAGATTTAACGGGGTACTAGATAAACTGAGCCATTCCACTATTAACCTTTCCGTTTCTGGCATAAAAGCCATCCCAGCGAGCTCGGCAGAAATTAAGGGAAATATTTCTCGAAGTAACACCCATCCAGACCAGCTGCCGCTCTCTTCTGCTATCGGTAGCCATTTGGCGCTAAATTCGGGAATTAATAACGCAACATCTTCACCATTTTCTTTCCAGTTTTGAAAAGTGGTTTCAAAGGAATGAGTGTTTCCATTTACTTTTCTCAGACCGAACATTAACTTTCGTCCTTCTGATCGTTTTCGAATTTACCTTCATTTTCTTGCTCATCATGAGGCTGATGTCGTTGCCCTTGTCGTTCATCTTGCTCAGTCAATACCCAACGTTGTGCTGTAACATCATTGTGTTGGGCTTCATGGAGTCTGTCGGAGACAATCGTGTCTGATGGTTTTAGTCGTATCCCTTCACTACTTTCCAGAATCCGAACTGTATGATTCTGTCCCCAACGCTGAAACTGATATGTCAATTCATTTTCGGGTACATTGGCACTATTAACAGAATTATTTATATCATTCTGATTGAGCGTATGAACATTCCTTTGCTTTTCGATATGTTGAGTAAACATGGTTTTGTTATCAGCAAACCTTCTTTCGTTAGTAATATCTAATAAATGGGCCTGCTCTCCATTTTTTTTGTCTCCATCGCGATATTTTTTTTCACGCTCTTTATTATTACTGTGGTTTTGAACCGTGATTTTTTCTGTATGGATACCATTATGGATTCCCCCCTTAAATTGTATCGTTTTATCAGATAGTTCAGAATTAAGACCCTGATCTCGTGAAGTCATATTGAGGACTTTCTTTGTAGAAAGTTGCTCTATTCCATTTGTTTGCAAAGAAAAAGATGAATTCCTGTCAACCTGGAGAGACGATTTGTTATCAATAGACTTCATTTGCCCATTCTTTTTCCCAAACGTAGGGAATTGGCTATCCTGAGCCTGACGTAATAACTGGAGAATGGATCCAGCAACAATCTCACTCATTTCTTTATTTTTTTTGTTTTTCTTTACGAAACTGTCTAAATACGCAGCAGAATTCTCGGATGTGTCTGTGTTTAAATTTTTATAATGTTCAATTTTCTTGACTTCGTCCATTATATTTCTCCTCCTGTTCAAGCTCGTCTTGATAAAGCATCTGATTTAAAAGTTGTTTTTTGATGCGCTTCTTTAGTAGATCGTACTTTTCTCCTTTTAGCCACCAGTGTTTTCTTTGTGCTTGCTGTTGAACTATTTCCTTGTTAAGTATTTTTCGCCGCTCTGCTATTTTTTGCTTTTCAAGATTTATCTCAGCGATCTGCTGCTGAATGACTGCAACTTTACGTAACGAGTAAAATATATCCTGGCGAAATACTACTTCGCCGAGTAACTCCTTCATATCTAACAGTGACTGTAGGTTTTTAAGTTGCATATCATACAGGCGTTCCTTTTCGACTAACTTTTCTTTTTCTGCATTTAACTTTTGTAATGATGCTTCACATGCAGCCAGGCTCTGCGCTGTTCTTCTGATAAGTCGATTAACTTTACTTAACAATTCGTTCAAGCTCTTTTAGCGTTTCACTCATTGGCATTTTTTCATTAACTGACTGTTTTAACCAATTTGTGAGTTTAGGCCGGGCATTCATAGCAAAATCATTTTCAGCATTTTGCCCAGCGCGATATTCCCCTAAATCAATAAACACCTGTAGATCTTCCAAAGTGGTGAGGATCTTCCTTACCCGTGCAGCATTATCTCTGTGTTTTTCATCAGTGACCTGACCAAATACTCGACTCACACTTTTTAGAACATCTATTGCCGGATAATGACCTTGCCCAGCGAGTTTGCGACTTAGATAGATATGGCCATCAAGGATTGAGCGAATTTCATCCCCCAGTGGGTCTGATTCATCCTCCCCCTCCAGTAATACGGTATAAAAGGCAGTAATACTTCCTTTTAGTGTTGGTCCCGGCCTCTCCAGTAAGCGAGGTAAGCTGTCAAAAACAGAAGCAGGATAACCACGTCTGGCAGGTGGTTCACCCGCTGCCAGCTTCATATCGCGTAGTGCTCGTGCATAGCGCGTCATTGAGTCGATAAAAAGTACAACTCTCTTTCCTCGATCTCTAAAATACTCTGCCACGGTTGTCGCCATCAGGGCGGCATTACACCGATCTACTGACGAAAAATCAGAGGTGGCATAAACCAAAACACATTTTGCTGCATTTACTGATTTTTTCAGCGATTCCGCGCATTCCGTAACTTCCCTTCCACGTTCGCCAATCAAGCCAATAACAAACACATCAGCTTCAGTGTTGTTTACAAGCATATGCATTAAAACCGTTTTGCCACAGCCAGCCGATGCGAAAATCCCAACACGTTGACCAATGCCACATGTCAGTACGCCATCAATGACTCTTATCCGTGTCTCTAGTGGTGTATTAATAACTCGACGTTCCTGATACGACGGTGGCAGTTCATCAATCAGGCGTAAATTTTCCCTATCCCCTGGAGTGACCGGGACAAACCTTTCCATAATTTGACCAGAAGCATTCAAAACTGAACCAAGAAAGGCATCACTGATCTGTATGGTTAACTGCTCTCCCGTTGATTTCAATACTGCAGTACGTGTAAGCCCCACAGAGCTGCCTATAAGGTTTAATAATGTCTTTCCATTGCGAAAGCCAACGACCTGAGCCCTGGCTATACGTTCATTTGCTTGCCAGCTCGCATAAATTTCGCATACTTCGCCCACTGAAACGTCGTCAAGCTCTGCTTCAATCAGCGAGCCGTTTATGCTATGTAAGTAGCTGTATTTATTTAATAGTTTTAATTTTTTCATACCAGCATGCTCCATATCGCAAGACATTATCCTAAATAGTTTTCAGAATATTAACGGGAACATTTTCCGTTAGTTCCCCGTACGAAAGTACTTCGAGGTCTCGATAACTAGATTCAATAAGTTTTTTGATAAAACGACGAATATCCACAGATCCCAGTAAAATAATGTCTTTAATAGGAATATTGATTCCAGAAAGTGCCAGTTTAAAATTATCCAGAATCATCTCAGCTTCGGATGCATCGAGATTAAGAAAAGTACCGCCAGCGGTAGGCCTGACACCATCTCTGATTCTGTCCTCTATTTCAGGCGAAATCACAATTGCTTTAATTTCTCCAGAATATGAAAACTTATGGCAAATGTAGCGACCTAATGCACCTCGTACATGCTCAACGAGTGTAATTATATCTTTCTCTCGTGGGCTCCATAATGCTAAAGCCTCCATAACTAAACGCATATTGCGCACTGAAATTCGCTCCTGGATCAGACGCTGAATTACCTCTGAAATGCGCTGCACGGTTATATATCTTAATATTTCTTTTAATAGATCAGGATACTTCATCTCTAATTGATCAAGAATATATTTGGTTTCTTGTATACCAAAATACTCATTAATATTATGAGCCAGACATACAGATAAATGATTGTACATTTCATCCATGGCCGTGCGTGTATAACAGCCAATTTTTGTTAATTTTTGGGCATCACTTTTTGTAACCCAATAATATTGTTCACCATTACTATTTACGATGACAGGTTTCTTGATCAAAGTCGAAACCACTTCATCTGAATATTCAACCAACAAGACAAGATCATGATAAATTTTAAATTGCGAGGCTCTGACTTCATTTAGCATTAATATGACATCTTCATCATTAAGGCCTTCCCCCTCGCGAATGACAATACCGGGAATACGGATACCATACTCAATAAAAAACTGACTACGAATCCTATCAGCAAGATTGATTTCAGTGTATTTTTTAGCCTGTGCACTATTCATAATCAAAACCAAGGGTACCGTTTCGGTAATAACCTGATCAAGTTTATTAATAATACCTAATGAAATATCATCATCCTGATTATAGGGTTCCAACCCAACGGTGATATCTCCCTCAACAACCGTTTCTTCAACCCCTTTCTTTTTGAATTTAAAGTAAAAATAAATTCCTAAGATTACTGCCAAACATAAAAACACAAGAAGGGGAAAACCTGGAAGCAACCCAATACTTAGCGCGAGGACACATGTCACAATAATGACAAAAGAATTACTTAATAACTGGGACATTATATTTTGCCCCATATTATCACTATCGCCATTCACGCGCGTTACGATAAACCCTGCGCTAATAGCAATTAATAAAGCTGGAATTTGAGAAACAAGACCATCACCGACGGTAAGAATTGTGTAGACGGTCAACGCTGTCGAGAAATCCATTCCATTTTGGCCTACTCCTACTGATAGCCCACCGATAATATTAACAAAGATAATAATGATGTTTGCAATAGCATCACCTTTGATAAATTTCATCGCACCATCAAAGGAACCATACAGCTGACTCTCTCGTTCTAATACGCTACGACGTTCTTTTGCTAAATCTGCATCAATGATCCCGGCGCGTAGATCGGCGTCAATACTCATTTGTTTACCTGGCATACCGTCAAGCGAAAAGCGGGCAGCAACTTCAGCCACACGTTCCGAACCTTTGGTAATCACGATAAACTGAACAATAGTAACAATGGAGAAAATAACAAAACCAACTACCAGGCTATCTCCAATAACGAATTCACCAAAACTCGTTATAATTTCTCCGGCGTCCGCCTCAAGAAGTATAAGTCGACTGGTACTGATCGCCAGCGCCAAACGAAATAACGTTGTGATGAGGAGAATTGATGGGAATGAAGAAAAACTTAAGATCCTATCAACATAGAATGATCCTAAAAACACAAGTATTGCCAATGTTAAGTTCAGCCCAATCAAAAAATCGATTAAGTAAGTGGGCAATGGAATTATGAGCATGGCGATAATCATCACCATTAATCCAAGAATTATTAATTCTGGATGACTCCTTAACCCTATCAAAACTTTGTTAAACATTGAACATTACCTTCTTCCATGGTTTTTTATTTTGTTTTTTATTACTGTTTTGTGTATCAAAGAGCTCTACTGCAAATGTTACTTTTATTGCCTGTTTACAACACTCCCTAATCTCTAATAATTGTTCATTATTAATAAAAAGTGAAAATGGAAGATTTGTACATCCGCTGTAAATCGCCTTCAGGAGTAACGTTTTGTCTTTATAATTAGCATCTGCGGGTAGGGTTACCAGTGCATTTTTCAGGAGTTCCTCTGCAGTCTCAGGAAATTTTATTAACGATATCAGAAAAAATATCCAGTAATCTTCTGCGCTAATAAATTTTTTAATTATTGGGTTATTCATTAAAGTTTTCAGAAATAAAGCCTCTGCCGACTGAAGAGACAATAGTTGTGACAACTTATTGAGAAACATACCAAATTCCAATGATGAACAACTCGCATCAAGTGCATTTATATCTGAGAAAAGCGTCTCTTTGATAAATTTTGTCACCAGCATTCTATTTTGATAGCCATAACTACCAATCCATTCTACATAAGTATCTACAGCATCGTCTTCTGCCATTAAAAATTGTCGATAACTTGCCCTTAGTAATTTTGGATTTAATGACAACGCCTGGCCAAATAACTTTGCTTTTAATGCCGAGTTAATGCCACTATTAATGAATTTTTTAGTAGTCTCTTGATTAACTTTTCTAAGTAATGCTTCAGCGTTTAGCCGCACATTTTCAGATATTTGTTTTTTACGTAAAATTGCACGTAATACAACCACCAGATCGCTTTCATCTGGAAATAATTTTTTAGCAAAGCTATACACTTCATAGTCATGGGTAGTTGCTGCCTTAAGCGCCTCCATGACTTTATCGGTTTTTTCTATTGGCTGATCTTCCAGGACATATTCTTCTCCGTCCAGAAAGTTGGCCAGTTGTTCTTCGTAGATTTTTTTCTTCATAAACTGCGTTAACGCTGCTGACATCTCGTCAGTAGCTTGTAAGAATCGAGCTTCTTTACCGGCGGGATCATCTCCCATTTTAGGCATTTCAGCTTCAATATCTTCATTATCTTCTGTGATAATATCCTCTAAGCGAGAAACTTCTCTGGCTCTTTCTAATACACCGACATGCTCTACATGAATCGCCATTTCACTATCCTCCGACGACTTCACGATTCAGGTAAGTTTTTATCCATTTCTGCAGTAATTCATCGTTGATTTCTTTATTTTTTGCCATTTGCTGTGTTATTGCTCTGGCGTCAACCGCAGCCTCATTCGCATTATTCATCATGCGCTCATCGATCTCTCTTGGCTCAATAAGAAAGACACGAACGATGTTATTCGCATTTGTTCCTTCATATCCAAATAATTTACCAATAAATGGAATACTGCCTAATATTGGGATCTTGCGACTTTCATAGGTATTCGTATCTCGTGTATATCCACCAATCAAAAGACTTTTCCCTTGAGGCACGCGCGCAATAGTACTTATAAGCGTTCTACCAACCTGAGGCAGGTCATCAACATTGGTCTTGTCGGAATTGATTTCATTGCCATCTTCAATATTCAAGAGTAATTCAATTTGATTTCGCGAAGCAAATCGTGGTAGCACGCTAATCATCGTACCATAGGTTACTTCATCCAACTCCGCAGTACGCTCGCCGACTAATTTAGTATAGAAAGTACGGTTATTATCAAATATAGCAGGAATATTCTCCTGTGTTAAAACGACAGGACGAGCAACAACGGCGGCTCTTCTTTTTTGCGCAAGTGCCTGTATTGTTGCAATAAACTGTGTCCCATCCAGGGTACTAATTGAACCTGAATTATTAAATGATGCACTTAGGCTGGATCCAATTTTTATCGTGCCCGACCAGTCAGCTCCTAACTGTTCTAGATCAGTCTTATCAATATCTATTATCCATAAAGATAATTCAATATGTCGCTTTGGAATATCGAGCGTAGCTACTAACTTCTCGATAAAATCAACCTGAGATACTGTTCCTTTAACAAGTAAACTGTTGGTATCTGGATATGCAATAATTTGTATATCGTCAGTCTCTGGCGCTCCAGCTGTCGATATTATTTTCTCTACTTGTAGGTCATCATCTTCTTCAGCACCAGGAAAAGGAGGCATACGTGATACGTTTTTTAGTTGTTGACGACTTGAAATTTCAGAAAGTACGTTAACCCCAGTGCTTTGCTTAATGTTATTATTTAACAACGTCGATAGTACTTTTGCCATGCCAGGAATAACTATCTTTTCGCCACGTAATTCATAAGTCCGGTCATTAACGAATGTGTTGACCAGGTGAATAATCCCTACTTTATTGCGTCCGATCTCAATGCCATCACTGTTTTGCTCCATTAATTTTGCAGCATTAACGACCAGGTCAACATAAACCGGTGGCCCCGATACATAGAAAGTACCATTGCCGCCCCCTTTAATTTCATAACGAGAGTTATACAGACCCGATTTTTTTAAAAAATTATTAAACTCATTCGTCGATACCTTTCTCAGATTAATCAGCGCATTACGCATCTCTGATGAGTCATAGATATAAATAGCTTTGCCATCATCGTACCAAATAAGTCCCATCTGCGCCGACAGGCGTTCAATCAAGGCATAGGGTTCGGTTAAATCAAAATTTCCGCTGATCTGTTTCTTCATGGCAAGCTTACTTACTATTGTAGGCTTACCCGCATATGATGAAACCGTTTCAAAAAAACTACGTAGATTTTCTTTATTTGCTACGTATCCATTCGCTGCTGCGGCATATGCACCAGGAGTCAATAATCCATTAAAAATGCATAAGGCTGAAATTAATATAATAGTAATACGTAATTTTATTTTCATAACTTTTTACATAGTTCTCTCGGTGTTTTTCCTAACCGGCTTTTTACTTCGGCTGAAAAGTGTGATGAGGATGAGTAGCCATATTTATGCGCAATAGTTGTCATATCACTGTTTCCTTCAATGATTTCCAACACGGCTCTGGCAACTCTCCAGCCACATAATTCCGTTTTAACTTTACCACCCAATGCATAACTACATAAACGGCGAAAATGTGAATACGATACGCCGTAAAGCTCACCAAGATCATAGAGTGAAGTCTGTATGAGCGATTGCGATAATAAATAGCGAACCAGTTTATAGCATTCTGTTTTTCTTAGATGCTGAAACAGAATTTCATTAATATTATCGCTGCTCAGATAAGTGGCTAAAAACCAGGCTTCACTTGCAACTTTACTGAATAGCACAACTTCTGATGCAAAGGGCAAGGCATCAGCAAACAAGTCATGGTGTTCCCTTTCCACACTCCCCGTTGATTCATCTATAAAAGCTAATAATTTACTCAGGATATCAATGCGAAGTGGATGATAAATTACTTTCCCTGCAGTTACCTCAATTTGGCTTCGGTCAATGAGCAGTAATATGTCTTCCACTACAATTAATTTTTGATGGTTATTACCAATTGTAATAACAAGGGTTACATCCTTGTTTTCATTTCCCCGTAAGAACCACATTTCAGGGTCCAGTAGGGTTAACTTCTGTCCTTGAAGCAAAACATTCATTGGAAGTAACAGCCCTTCTTCAATCATGTTTCATCTCCTTATTCCATATTCTCATTCTCCATAAACTTGCTATAAAAACATGATTAAAAAGTGATGATTCCTATTTATAAAATAATGATTTTGTTATGAGCGAATAGCTTTCAGTCACTTACACTTGTACGTCATCCTGTCCATATACAGATTTGTAACTGTTGATATGTTTTACTTAAACACACCTCGTATTTCTTATAACACTTGTTTGGTAACTATTTTCAATACAAATCATATTTGTTAGTTCTTCATTAACGCACTGCGAGTGTTTTGTTACTCCCCGCATATATTTTATTCTCCTGTTCGATTCTATTTTTCTTAATCGATCATATAATTTTCTTGTTAGTCGGATTTACGAATCATGAGACTTATAATGGAAGGAATGAGACTAAGCGGCCAGGTTAAACCTGTAATTATTGCAGCAAACAACCGATATGTTACTTTTTCTTCCGAGAAGATAAATATTAAAGTCGATGTCACAACCAGACCTATCAGGTAAGCTAACAGTAATTTATTGATCACTTTTACCTCCCCTTTCGATTTCTCTTTGAGCGGTCCTTTTAATCCAGGACCGCCTCATTATGAAAACTATTTATTTCCCTCATCATTGATAAGGTTGGACATCTCTTTCAACATGAGAGTCATTGAAGCTTTCGACCAATTTAGCGGAATGATAGGGCTTGGCGCTTCATGCAAAGTTCCCGACTTGTGGATATAGTTATAGCTTTCGGGAAGTGCCATTTCAGGTACACTCCTGCCATTTGCACCAATCATATTCTCGCCTGTTATTTGGGCCAATGATCTATTCATAAATTGCACTGAGTCATTCAAATACTCTTCTTTTCTTGATTCTTTATAAACAATTGCTGCTGATTTTGCATACCATGAGTCAAAAAACCATTCTGCTTCTGTTGATGGAATGAAGCTCTTTTCTCTTTTCGCATGTGAATTTTGATCGGTATCGGTTTTAATATCATTGAACCAAAAATTTGCCGACTGATAATTATCCTTCTCGTATCTTTTTATACCATACGGACCTGCTAGTTTTTTAACTATTTTTAGAACTTGCTCTTTTCTTCTGGTATTTATCTTTGAAAGATTTGCAGGATAAATAACATTAAGTAAGGCCGCATCAGCTTCTCTGTAATGTTTATCTTTTTCCAGATAACCTGGGGATTCTCCCCCTAAATCAAGCTGTAACGTTATTCTTTCATAACCTTTATCTATGAGGTGGTTCAACCTCGTTGTTGAAAGAGGTTCATCCAGTTCATTGGCTTTAGCTTCGCGTAGTAAATCAGAGACAAAAACAGAGTCTTTCTTCGAGAGTAAGTTCGACAAACGTTCCAGTCCAGAGGTCACCAGTGCAACGGAAGATGTGTTTAATCTGGCATCTTCTTCCCACGCTCCGGAATCTTCCATAACATAGAAATTGGCTTTATCCAGATAAGCAATCAGCAGCGCAACCGATTTTAATCGGTCACCTTTTTGCCAATCTTCAGCGTTAATAGTACCAGTATTGATTGCTTGTATAAGGAGATCAAGATAAAGACCTAACGCATCATTTTGTTTATGGTTCCACAGCTGCGGCTTGCCTTCTTCCTGCACATCTGCCATCACGGGGGAGTTGCTGTCAAATCGGATATGCACAGCATTCATTTGCCCAGGAATACCATCCAGTCGTTTTGGGTTGCTAATGACGTCCTGCATCCGCTTAATCTGGTCGGGCGTAGACATATAATCCCACAGAGTGAGCAGAACCTTTTTTGCGGCTACACTATTTCCCTGATCTGATACTAATGCCATATAGCCCCATAAACTATCCCTCAGCCAGACAGCATCATAGTGGGTTTCTGCCGCTGTTTTGTCATCTTCGAAAGTAGAAGCAAGAATAAATGTTCCCCAGGGTTTCTCCGTCAACGTTAACTTTCGTGTATTTTCTGTTAATGTTAACAATCCTTGAATTTCGTCTTTGGTATAGTGGCTCTTTATTTCATTTTTTAATTTGGCTGAGTGAATCAGAAGACGATAATTAGGATACTTATCTGGATTTAACGATAAATAACTTTTATCAGTTGCCGCCCCTGTGGAATTAAGAATGTTAAATACAGATTCACTCGTCACTTCTGCCCCTGTCGCCTGGCATGTGCCGCATGAAAATATACCAGCGAGCAGAAGAGTTAATGCAGATTTCCCTTTCATAAAATATTCCATCTATCGTTTGTTAAAAGCGTAGATAACCACTTATTTAACAACTTGAAAATAAGGTATTTTACCTGGGTTGTTACAAAAGGATTGCATTGCGTAAACGCTTTTTATTTACAAAAAAATGGGGAAGTGTTACAGCGATTGTGAAAAGTCTGAAGCAATTGAATTAAGATAATATAGAAAATCAGATACAGCAAAAATGGCAGATTGATGAGGTGAAGATAAATTGGAGCGGGCGAAGGGAATCGAACCCTCGTATAGAGCTTGGGAAGCTCTCGTTCTACCATTGAACTACGCCCGCTTCGAGATGCGTAAGGCATTATAAACCTTACGCTCTCCTTAGCAAGTGCCGCGCTGCTGACTGCTGATTAATTCGCCATCAGCATTTTGGCTTGCTGCCCTGAGGCGGCAAGTAACGTAGCGGATCAATTGCCGTTGCACGGTAACGAATCTGGAAATGCAGGCGAACCGATGCCGCATCAGTGCTCCCCATAGTGGCGATTTTTTGCCCAGCCTTCACGCTTTGCCCATTATTTACCAGCATCGTGTCATTATGGGCGTAAGCCGTAATGTAATCTTCACTGTGTTTAATCATGATGAGATTACCGTAGCCACGCAGCTGGTTGCCCACATACACCACCTTTCCTGCACCCGCGGCGTAAATAGGTGTACCCCGTGGAGCTGAGATATCAATCCCTTTATTGCCGCCATCAGCTGTCGAATACGGCATGATAACTTTCCCTGTCGTTGGCCATAACCAACAACGTTGCCCTACTGGCGGCCAGGAAGATTTTGGTACTGCTGATGACGGTGTAACCGATGCGGTTTTGGTCGTTGATTTGGCGGTTGATTTACGTGTACTGCTACTTTTCGCCCCACCCAGTTTTAGTTTCTGACCAACTTCAATGGTGTAAGGGGGGGAAATGCCGTTCAGCCGCGCCAGCTCTTTTACGCTGGTTCCCGTGGTGCGCGAAATACGATATAGCGTATCCCCCCGTTTCACGGTGTAAACGGAGCCGGAATACGTTCCTGTATCGGATGATTTGCTACCCGAACAGCCCGCCATAAGCAGTCCAACCGATAACAACATCACGATACCCAGAGATTTTTTATTCAGGCGTCCCGCACTCAAAATCTTTCCTCGCTTAAAAAACAAGACGCCATATCATAGCAGCCAGCCTCTGGATACCCAATCTCTCGCTTCTGGAAAAACGAGGTAATTGAGAAAGAGATTAATTTCATTTGGCAAAGGGAAGTATCATAAGCAAAATATTTGCTGTGGTGGTATCGAAGTTCCTGACTCTTTTACCCTATTTCCCATCCTGATGCGTAATAATCCTGATTTATCACATTGATTTTATCGCCACTCATATTGATACGTATCACTGTCCCTATTCAGGGTCCTGTTTCGTATCGTATCTGTATTTTTTTAACGTCATCACACTTCCTTCCTCCCCTAACGTTTATCGTCGTTTCTGGCGTAAATCTTGCCTGCTTAGACTAAATCTTTGCCATAAGAACCAAATGTTCAAATCGAGGGGATTTCTATGGAAGCGCGGGAAGCAACCGCTACGGGTGAATCATGCATGCGCGTCGATGCCATTGCTAAGGTCACTGGGCGGGCACGATATACTGACGATTATGTTATGGCGGGCATGTGTTACGCGAAATATGTACGTAGCCCTATCGCACATGGTTATGCCGTAAGTATTAATGATGAACAAGCCAGAAGTTTACCAGGCGTACTGGCAATTTTTACCTGGGAAGATGTACCTGATATCCCATTCGCTACAGCTGGGCATGCCTGGACACTTGACGAAAACAAGCGCGATACCGCCGATCGCGCACTGCTAACTCGCCATGTTCGTCATCATGGTGACGCCGTTGCCATCGTCGTGGCCCGTGATGAACTCACGGCAGAAAAAGCGGCGCAATTGGTCAGCATTGAGTGGCAAGAATTACCCGTTATCACCACGCCAGAAGCGGCGCTGGCAGATGACGCTGCACCAATCCATAACGGCGGCAATTTACTAAAACAAAGCTCGATGTCGACGGGTAATGTCCAACAAACAATCGATGCCGCCGATTACCAGGTGCAGGGGCACTATCAGACTCCCGTTATTCAACATTGTCATATGGAAAGCGTGACATCGCTGGCATGGATGGAGGATGACTCTCGAATTACCATCGTTTCCAGCACCCAGATCCCGCACATTGTTCGCCGCGTGGTTGGTCAGGCGCTGGGTATTCCCTGGTCATGCGTACGAGTCATCAAACCGTTTGTCGGTGGCGGTTTTGGTAATAAACAGGATGTGCTGGAAGAGCCCATGGCGGCTTTTCTGACCAGCAAGCTCGGCGGCATTCCGGTGAAAGTTTCCCTTAGCCGTGAAGAGTGTTTCCTCGCAACCCGTACCCGCCACGCTTTTACTATTGACGGGCAAATGGGCGTAAACCGAGACGGAACGTTGAAAGGCTATAGTCTGGATGTTCTGTCTAACACAGGCGCTTATGCATCTCACGGGCACTCCATCGCTTCTGCGGGCGGGAATAAAGTCGCTTACCTTTATCCTCGTTGTGCCTACGCTTACAGTTCAAAGACCTTTTATACCAACCTCCCCTCGGCTGGAGCGATGCGCGGTTATGGCGCGCCACAAGTCGTATTTGCCGTTGAGTCAATGCTTGATGACGCCGCGACAGCGTTAAATATTGATCCTATTGAAATTCGTTTACGCAACGCCGCCCGCGAAGGAGATGCTAATCCGCTCACGGGCAAACGTATTTACAGCGCAAGGTTGCCGGAGTGTCTTGAAAAAGGCCGGAAAATCTTTGAATGGGAAAAACGCCGTGCAGAATGCCAGAACCAGCAAGGCAATTTACGCCGCGGCGTTGGCGTCGCCTGTTTTAGCTACACCTCTAACACCTGGCCTGTCGGCGTAGAAATAGCCGGCGCGCGCCTTCTGATGAATCAGGATGGAACCATCAATGTGCAAAGCGGCGCGACGGAAATCGGCCAGGGTGCCGACACCGTGTTCTCGCAAATGGTGGCAGAAACCGTAGGGGTTCCGGTCAGCGACGTTCGCGTTATTTCAACACAAGATACCGACGTTACGCCGTTCGATCCCGGCGCATTTGCCTCACGCCAGAGCTATGTTGCCGCGCCTGCATTGCGCAGTGCGGCACTGTTATTAAAAGAAAAAATCATCGCTCACGCCGCTGTCATGCTACATCAGTCAGCGATGAATCTGACCCTAATAAAAGGCCATATCGTGCTGGTTGAACGACCGGAAGAATCGTTATTGTCGTTAAAAGATTTGGCGATGGACGCTTTCTACCACCCTGAACGCGGCGGGCAGCTCTCTGCCGAAAGCTCCATCAAAACCACCACTAACCCACCAGCATTTGGCTGTACCTTTGTTGATCTGACGGTCGATATTGCGCTGTGCAAAGTCACCATCAACCGCATCCTCAACGTTCATGATTCGGGTCATATTCTTAATCCGTTGCTGGCAGAAGGTCAGGTACACGGCGGAATGGGGATGGGCATTGGCTGGGCGCTATTTGAAGAAATGATCATCGATGCGAAAAGCGGCGTGGTCCGTAACCCCAATCTGCTGGATTACAAAATGCCGACCATGCCAGATCTGCCACAACTGGAAAGCGCGTTCGTCGAAATCAATGAGCCGCAATCCGCATACGGACATAAGTCACTGGGTGAGCCACCAATAATTCCTGTTGCCGCTGCTATTCGTAACGCGGTGAAAATGGCTACCGGTGTTGCAATCAATACACTGCCGCTGACGCCAAAACGGTTATATGAAGAGTTCCATCTGGCAGGATTGATTTGAGGATAACATCATGTTTGATTTTGCTTCTTACCATCGCGCAGCATCCCTTGCCGATGCAATAAACCTGCTGGCTGACAACCCACAGGCCAAACTGCTCGCCGGTGGCACTGACGTACTGATTCAGCTCCACCATCACAATGACCGTTATCGCCATATTGTTGATATCCACAATCTGACGGAGCTTCGTGGAATTACGCTAGCGGAAGATGACTCGCTACGCATCGGCTCAGCAACGACATTTACCCAGCTCATTGAAGATCCTGTAACTCAACGTCATCTCCCGGCGTTATGTGCTGCGGCCTCGTCCATTGCTGGACCGCAGATCCGTAACGTCGCTACCTACGGAGGAAATATTTGCAATGGAGCCACCAGCGCGGATTCTGCCACGCCAACGCTAATTTATGATGCGAAGCTGGAGATCCACTCCCCGCGCGGTGTTCATTTCGTCCCGATTAATGGCTTCCACACCGGACCGGGCAAAGTATCCCTTGAGCATGACGAAATCCTTGTCGCCTTTCATTTTCCGCCCCAGCCGAAAGAACACGCAGGCAGCGCCCATTTTAAATATGCCATGCGCGATGCGATGGATATTTCAACGATTGGCTGTGCCGCACATTGCCGACTGGATAACGGCAATTTCAGCGAATTACGCCTGGCATTTGGCGTTGCCGCGCCAACGCCGATTCGCTGCCAACATGCCGAACAAACTGCACAAAATGCGCCATTAAACCTGCAAACGCTGGAAGCCATCAGCGAATCAGTCCTGCAGGATGTCGCCCCGCGTTCTTCATGGCGGGCCAGCAAAGAGTTTCGTCTGCATCTCATCCAGACGATGACTAAAAAAGTGATTAGCGAAGCCGTCGCCGCGGCGGGGGGAAAATTGCAATGAATCACAGCGAAACAATTACCATCGCATGCACCATTAACGGGATACCTTTTCAGCTTCACGCCGCGCCAGGCACGCCGCTCTCGGAATTACTCCGCGAACAAGGGCTGCTAAGCGTCAAGCAAGGTTGCTGCGTGGGTGAATGTGGTGCCTGTACGGTGCTGGTCGACGGTACTGCGATAGACAGTTGCTTATACCTTGCCGCCTGGGCTGAAGGCAAAGAAATCCGCACGCTGGAAGGTGAAGCGAAAGGCGGAAAACTTTCTCATGTCCAGCAAGCTTATGCGAAATCCGGCGCGGTGCAGTGCGGGTTTTGTACGCCTGGCCTGATTATGGCTACCACGGCAATGCTGGCGAAACCACGCGAGAAGCCATTAACTATTACGGAGATTCGTCGCGGCCTGGCGGGAAATCTTTGTCGCTGCACGGGGTATCAGATGATTGTAAATACAGTTCTGGATTGCGAGAAAACGAAGTAAAAGGATATCCGGCCTGAACTCAGGCCGGATTTACTGAGGTTATGCGTTTAACAACTCATATTTCTTTATCTTGCGATAGAGCGTAGCAATGCCGATACCCAGTTCATCAGCAACTTGCTTCTTGCTGCTATGACGTGAAAGCGCCTCGCGGATCATTTGCTTTTCCATCTCCTCCAGCGCCGTGCCGCCCGCATCATCGAGTGCCAAGTGCGCCTCGCTGACCTCTGTTACATCACTTTGCTCCGTTGTGCCATTATTCAGCAAATTTGGAGGCAATAGCGTGCTGTCGATAACTTCACCTGAAGGAACAACGTTAACCAGATATTCCATTAAATTGCTTAACTCGCGCAGGTTTCCGGGCCAACGATGCTTACGCAATATCTCGACGACATCGGGAGCAATGCCAGGATAAACCGATCCCAGACGACGGGTATGCAGATGTAAAAAGTAATGTACCAGCAGTTCAATATCTTCCTGACGTTCACGCAGCGGTGGAAGAGTGATCGGGATAACATTGAGTCGGTAGAAGAGATCTTCGCGGAATTTACCTTCGGCAATGAACTGGGCCAAATTCTGGTTAGTTGCAGAAATGATTCGGATGTCGACCTGAATTGGGCTACTGGCACCAATCGGCAGTATTTCACGCGCCTCAATAGCGCGCAGTAATTTAGCCTGCAACATTAATGGCATATCACCAATTTCATCGAGAAACAGCGTGCCCGTATTCGCCGCCTGAATCAACCCTGTTTTACCGTTGGCTGAAGCGCCAGTAAATGCGCCTTTAACATAACCGAATAGTTCGCTCTCCAGAAGTTGTTCAGGAATCGCGGCACAGTTGATAGCAATAAAGGGTTTATTTCGTCTTCCACTCAACTTATGGATTGCACGCGCGACGACTTCTTTACCCGTGCCGCTTTCACCAACCACCATAACGCTGGATGGGCTGGGCGCAATACGGCTAATGAGTCGTTTTAATTGCCGCATAACACGGCACTCGCCAACCAATTGTTCAATATGCGGTTCATCAGGTGCATTTGCTACAGAAAAACTGGTATGCGATTGGTGAAACGCCATTAAAAATAATTGTCTGCCCTGAATGTTATGCAATTGGCCAATGATTAATTCACTTTTATCGTCCCACGAAACAATATGTTGCATATGTCCGTGGGTAAAATTACTCTCAAATGTTAATGGTCTGAAACGGATAGGTTTCCCAATAATATTATTTTGCACAACACCGAGTGTTTTTAAGGCCGTCTGATTAACAAACTGAACCCGATTATCGTCATCAACAACTAATACGCCCTGATCCATATTATCGATCATGGTCGCGAATATTTTACTGATGTTATCTCCTGGTCCCTGATCCTCCAGAAGTTTCGAAACAAAAATGGTGGATATATGGCGAACGTAATCAGAAAACTCGCGTAAATTATCACTGATATGTTCTTGTTGCTCGTGGGTAACTGCAATCAAACTTATCACCCCAACACAACGATCCTGTAAAATGACAGGCGTACCCAGAAATGCTTTTTCGCGACAATTATCTTTATTATCGCAACCTTCGCAAAGGGGATCGAAGCGAGACTGTGTCACAACTTTTTCAGTTTTCGTTTCCAGGACGTGGCGGAGCAGGCGTGAGTTGCCGCTCAACTGGCGGCCAAGAAACTTCCCATACGCGCCCGTTCCGGCGACGCGACACAAGTTTTCATCAACGATCTCAACCTCAAGCTGCAAAACGCTGGCAAGCATTCTGGCAAAACGCTGAATTGTCGGTTGAATTTGCATCAATACTGACTGCGTAGTAGCAAGCTCCATAGCTTTACCTTCCAGACTTACTTAAAAGTCGATCATTGAAGACGTTGATGGTTCACAGATCATCATGATATTAACTCAGGCGAAATTGGCTTTGATAAAAACATAAGGTTTTTATCACTTTCTAATGAAATTATGGAAGAGATATCACATTTCTATATCAATATGAGAATTACAGCGGTGAGTTTATCAAACTGACGAGGGATAGCCTGCCCCTTTATCTTATTTCTGATACTTAGCAGCAAATAAACAACGCAATAAAAAAAGCCAAACGTTTTCGTATTTTACACACAACCGGAAGCTGGCATCAATTTGTGATCTACACCACACATTACCCGTCAAATTAGTCTTTTATAGCCGTGTGGATAATTCTGGCACACTTATTGTTAGTCCCTGGTATAGCTGTGAAAACACCAATCACTTTGGCAAGTCACAGTGAAATAAACCACTTTGCCTGTCATTCCACTACCGGGACTTTATGATGAAAACTGTTAATGAGCTGATTAAGGATATCAATTCGCTGACCTCTCACCTTCACGAGAAAGATTTTTTGTTAACGTGGGAACAGACGCCTGATGAACTGAAACAAGTACTGGACGTTGCCGCAGCATTAAAAGCACTGCGTGCTGAAAACATCTCAACCAAAGTCTTTAATAGTGGATTAGGTATTTCCGTATTCCGCGACAACTCCACCCGTACCCGCTTCTCTTATGCTTCCGCGCTTAACCTGCTCGGCCTTGCACAGCAAGATCTCGACGAAGGCAAATCACAAATCGCTCACGGCGAAACCGTACGTGAAACCGCCAATATGATCTCCTTCTGCGCCGACGCTATTGGTATTCGTGACGATATGTATCTGGGCGCAGGTAACGCCTATATGCGTGAAGTTGGCGCTGCGCTTGATGACGGCTACAAGCAGGGCGTGCTTCCACAGCGTCCGGCTTTAGTGAACCTACAATGCGATATCGACCATCCGACTCAGTCAATGGCTGACCTGGCATGGTTGCGTGAACACTTTGGTTCGCTCGAAAACCTGAAAGGTAAAAAAATCGCCATGACTTGGGCATACTCGCCAAGCTACGGCAAACCGCTCTCTGTACCGCAAGGCATTATCGGCCTGATGACCCGCTTCGGTATGGATGTCACCCTGGCCCATCCGGAAGGCTACGATTTGATCCCGGATGTAGTTGAAGTAGCTAAAAATAATGCTAAAGCCTCTGGCGGTAGCTTCCGTCAGGTCACCAGCATGGAAGAAGCCTTCAAAGACGCAGACATCGTTTATCCGAAGTCATGGGCACCTTACAAAGTGATGGAAGAGCGTACTGAACTGCTGCGTGCGAACGATCACGAAGGCTTAAAAGCACTGGAAAAACAGTGTCTGGCACAGAACGCGCAACACAAAGACTGGCATTGCACTGAAGAGATGATGGAACTGACCCGTGATGGCGAAGCCCTGTACATGCACTGCCTGCCAGCAGATATCAGCGGCGTATCCTGCAAAGAAGGTGAAGTCACTGAAGGCGTATTCGAAAAATACCGTATCGCGACCTACAAAGAAGCCAGCTGGAAGCCATACATCATCGCAGCAATGATCCTTTCCCGTAAATATTCCAAACCAGGCGCACTGCTCGAACAACTGCTGAAAGAAGCGCAAGAACGCGTGAAATAACCCCCTCGGGCCGATCGACAGGTCGGCTCTCTATTTCCAGAGGCCAAAAGGATAGGATATGTCCGTTTTCTCATTGAAGATTGATATCGCCGATAACAAATTTTTCAACGGCGAAACATCACCGCTCTTTTCGCAAAGCCAGGCAAAACTGGCGCGCCAGTTCCACCAGAAAATTGCTGGCTATCGCCCAACACCACTTTGCGCGCTGGACGATCTCGCAAACCTTTTTGGGGTGAAAAAAATTCTCGTTAAGGACGAATCAAAACGATTCGGTCTGAACGCATTCAAAATGCTCGGCGGCGCATATGCCATCGCTCAGTTGTTGTGCGAAAAATATCATCTTGATATCGAAACACTGTCATTCGAGCATCTGAAAAATGCCATCGGCGAAAAAATGACATTTGCTACAACGACCGACGGCAACCACGGGCGCGGTGTTGCCTGGGCAGCACAGCAACTCGGTCAGAACGCGGTAATTTACATGCCGAAAGGTTCCGCTCAGGAACGCGTTGACGCCATTCTGAACCTCGGAGCCGAGTGCATCGTCACTGATATGAACTATGACGATACCGTTCGCCTGACCATGCAACACGCGCAGCAACACGGCTGGGAAGTGGTGCAAGATACCGCCTGGGAAGGCTACACCAAAATCCCAACCTGGATCATGCAGGGCTATGCCACTCTGGCAGATGAAGCCGTCGAGCAAATGCGTGAAATGGGCGTAACCCCAACTCACGTTCTGCTGCAAGCCGGTGTCGGCGCGATGGCCGGCGGCGTACTGGGTTATCTGGTCGACGTCTACAGCCCGCAAAACCTGCACAGCATTATTGTTGAACCTGACAAAGCTGACTGTATCTATCGTTCTGGTGTCAAAGGCGACATCGTCAACGTTGGCGGCGATATGGCCACTATCATGGCGGGCCTGGCTTGCGGCGAACCTAACCCACTGGGCTGGGAAATCCTACGTAACTGCGCCACCCAATTCATCTCCTGCCAGGACAGCGTTGCCGCATTAGGTATGCGCGTGCTGGGTAATCCGTACGGCAACGACCCGCGCATCATCTCCGGTGAATCCGGCGCTGTCGGTTTGGGCGTTCTCGCGGCGGTTCATTATCACCCGCAACGTCAAAGCCTGATGGAAAAACTAGCGCTGAACAAAGATGCAGTGGTGCTGGTTATCAGCACTGAAGGCGACACCGACGTGAAGCACTACCGCGAAGTTGTCTGGGAAGGCAAACACTCTGTAGCACCTTAATCACCCTATTGGAACTGCTCCCCGCAAAACGGGGAGTAAAAAATCTGGAGAAAAATAATGGCTAAGAATATTCCATTCAAACTGATTCTTGAAAAAGCAAAAGATTACCAGGCAGACATGACTCGCTTCCTGCGCGACATGGTTGCGATCCCCAGCGAAAGCTGCGACGAAAAACGCGTAGTGCATCGTATTAAAGAAGAGATGGAAAAAGTCGGCTTCGATAAAGTTGAAATCGACCCGATGGGCAACGTTCTCGGTTATATCGGTCACGGCCCGCGTCTGGTGGCAATGGATGCTCATATTGATACCGTCGGCATTGGCAACATCAAAAACTGGGACTTCGATCCGTACGAAGGCATGGAAACTGATGAACTGATCGGTGGTCGCGGTACTTCCGACCAGGAAGGCGGCATGGCCTCTATGGTTTATGCCGGTAAAATCATTAAAGACCTCGGTCTGGAAGATGAATATACCCTGCTGGTTACCGGTACGGTGCAGGAAGAAGACTGCGACGGTCTGTGCTGGCAGTACATTATTGAACAATCCGGCATTCGCCCGGAATTTGTGGTCAGTACTGAACCGACTGATTGCCAGGTATACCGTGGTCAACGCGGTCGTATGGAAATTCGCATTGATGTTCAGGGTGTTAGCTGCCACGGTTCTGCACCAGAACGCGGTGACAACGCCATTTTCAAAATGGGTCCGATTCTTGGCGAATTACAAGAACTCTCCCAGCGCCTGGGCTATGATGAATTCCTCGGCAAAGGCACCCTCACCGTTTCTGAAATTTTCTTCACATCCCCAAGCCGTTGCGCTGTAGCAGATAGCTGCGCAGTTTCAATCGACCGTCGTCTGACCTGGGGCGAAACCTGGGAAGGCGCGCTGGACGAAATCCGCGCCCTGCCTGCGGTACAGAAAGCTAACGCGGTTGTTTCTATGTACAACTACGACCGTCCGTCCTGGACTGGCCTGGTTTACCCAACCGAATGCTACTTCCCGACCTGGAAAGTGGAAGAAGATCACTTCACTGTTAAAGCACTGGTGAATGCCTACGAAGGTCTGTTTGGCAAAGCGCCGGTTGTTGATAAGTGGACCTTCTCAACTAACGGCGTATCTATCATGGGTCGTCACGGCATTCCGGTGATCGGCTTTGGCCCGGGTAAAGAACCTGAAGCGCATGCACCTAACGAAAAAACCTGGAAATCTCACCTGGTGACCTGTGCCGCGATGTACGCTGCAATCCCGTTAAGCTGGCTGGCAACCGAATAATTACTCTTCACTTATTCCCCTCCGGTTCGCCGGAGGGTTTTTGGAGTTTGCTATGCGCGTATTGATCAAAAACGGCACTGTCGTTAACGCAGATGGACAAGCCAAACAAGATTTGCTGATTGAAAGCGGGATTGTTCGCCAGTTGGGCTCCGATATTTCGCCGCAGCTCCCTTATGAAGAAATTGATGCTACTGGCTGTTACGTTTTCCCTGGCGGCGTAGATGTCCATACACACTTCAATATTGATGTCGGCATCGCGCGCAGTTGTGATGATTTTTTTACCGGTACCCGCGCAGCTGCGTGTGGCGGTACAACAACCATTATTGACCATATGGGATTTGGACCAAATGGCTGCCGATTACGCCATCAACTGGAAGTTTATCGTGGTTATGCCGCCCATAAAGCGGTTATTGACTACAGCTTTCACGGTGTTATCCAGCACATTAATCACGCCATCCTCGACGAAATTCCGATGATGGTCGAAGAAGGGCTGAGCAGTTTTAAACTCTATTTAACCTATCAATATAAACTCAACGATGATGAAGTGTTGCAGGCATTACGCCGCTTGCATGAGTCTGGCGCACTGACCACCGTGCACCCGGAAAATGACGCGGCTATCGCCAGCAAGCGGGCGGAGTTTATTGCCGCAGGGTTAACCGCGCCGCGCTATCACGCCTTGAGTCGCCCTCTGGAATGCGAAGCGGAAGCCATCGCCCGCATGATTAACCTGGCACAAATTGCCGGTAACGCCCCGCTCTATATCGTCCACCTCTCTAACGGCTTAGGTCTGGATTATCTGCGTCTTGCCCGCGCGAATCAGCAGCCAGTCTGGGTTGAAACCTGCCCGCAATATCTCCTGCTGGACGAACGCAGTTACGATACAGAAGACGGCATGAAGTTCATTCTTAGCCCACCACTGCGTAACGTACGCGAGCAGGACAAACTGTGGTGTGGCATTAGTGATGGTGCGATTGACGTGGTGGCGACCGATCACTGCACCTTCTCGATGGCTCAACGCCTGCAAATTTCTAAAGGCGATTTCAGTCGCTGCCCAAATGGCTTACCCGGTGTGGAAAACCGCATGCAGTTACTGTTTTCCAGTGGAGTGATGACGGGACGTATAACACCGGAACGTTTTGTTGAACTAACCAGTGCAATGCCCGCCAGGCTGTTTGGCCTGTGGCCGCAAAAAGGGATATTAGCGCCCGGTTCCGATGGTGACGTGGTGATTATCGACCCACGTCAGAGCCAACAAATTCAGCATAGCCATCTCCACGACAACGCCGACTACTCGCCCTGGGAGGGGTTTACCTGTCAGGGCGCGATTGTCAGAACATTATCCCGTGGTGAAACGATTTTCTGTGACGGCACCTTTACAGGTAAAGCCGGGCGAGGTCGTTTCCTGCGACGCAAACCGTTTGTCCCTCCCGTGCTCTAACCACTGCCAGGGATCTATACACAATCAAGAATGATGAGTGAGGAAAAATGAGTAAGAAAATTGTTCTCGCCCTGGGCGGGAATGCGCTGGGCGACGATCTAGCCGGACAAATGAAAGCGGTAAAAATTACGTCTCAGGCAATTGTTGATTTAATTGCCCAGGGACATGAGGTCATCGTCACTCATGGTAACGGGCCGCAGGTAGGCATGATTAACCAGGCCTTTGAAGCCGCCGCAAAAACTGAAGCGCACTCGCCAATGCTGCCGATGTCTGTCTGTGTTGCCTTAAGCCAGGGATATATTGGTTACGATTTGCAAAACGCCTTAAGGGAAGAGTTGCTCTCCCGTGGCATTCATAAACCCGTTGTCACTCTGGTGACCCAGGTCGAAGTCGACGCTAACGATCCGGCATTCCTCAACCCGACCAAACCGATCGGTTCGTTCTTTACCGAGCAGGAAGCTGAACTTCTGACAAAACAGGGCTACACCCTGAAAGAAGATGCTGGTCGCGGCTATCGCCGTGTTGTTGCTTCACCAAAACCGGTTGATATCATTGAAAAAGAGACGGTAAAAGCGCTGGTAGAAGCAGGCCAGGTGGTGATCACCGTTGGCGGTGGTGGCATTCCTGTTATTCGTGAAGGCAACCATCTGCGCGGTGCCAGTGCGGTTATCGATAAAGACTGGGCCAGCGCCCGTTTAGCAGAAATGATTGATGCCGATATGCTGATCATTCTGACTGCGGTAGAAAAAGTGGCCATTAACTTCGGTAAAGAGAACGAACAGTGGCTCGATCGCCTGTCATTAAGTGATGCTGAACGCTTTATCGAAGAAGGTCATTTTGCGAAAGGTTCTATGCTGCCTAAAGTGGAAGCAGCCGCCTCGTTTGCTCGCTCTCGCGCTGGACGCGAAGCACTGATTACCGTATTGAGCAAAGCGAAAGAAGGGATTGAAGGCAAAACCGGAACGGTGATTTGTCAGTAATTTAAAGGCCGGGTGGGTAATACCATCCGGCCATTTTCATTTAAGCCACTTCCAGCACTTCTTTTGTCGCTTTAACGCCCTGATGCATCAACATCATTAACGCCTCAAGTACGCCGCCGCCAATTGCCCGGGCTTTATCAGAAACGCTGGTGAAATCAGCCGTTTCACCACGTGGATCGATATCACCAATTTTAAAACCACCGACCACCGCCAGTCCGTCGTTCAACAAGCCACGCACCATCCCCGTCAATGGTGCTTTAATTTCATGCTCACCAATCCAGGCAATCACATCGCCCTCTTTCACCAGATCGCCTAATTTCACGTTGGATCGCATAATGCCTGCAGCAGGAGCACGGATCACCCGTCGGGTGGTATGCCCCATAATATTGCCGGGAACACCGGTATTCTCCTGCGCACAACCAGAGTAAATCACCTGACCGAGCCAGTGCCCGCGATTTGTTTCAATTACCGCATGGCAATCCTTCCCAGCAGTAAAGCCCGGCCCAAGCGCGATTGTTACTGGTGCCATATCTGCCCGCGTACCCAAATTCTGTTTCGCCAGAATAGCGTCCACCACGCAAAGCGGTTTCAGTTCATCAAGCAATGAACAGGCGGGATCTACCATCACAGGGATGAATCCGCGTTCGGTAAGTTTCATCGCCTCAGCAGAGCTGGTTGCCAGACGGGCAGTAACACCTTCGACCGTCATTTCGCCGTCGAACACAGCCTGGGCAAACGCCACGGTACAACGAATCACCGTCGGCTTTTCCACTTCCAGCATGATCACTTTAAAACCCGCATGATACAGACGTAGCGCCACACCACTGGCGATATCCCCCGCACCGCGAATCACCACCAGCTGGTGTCCGGAAGGATGAGAAGGTTTCATCATCAGCCCACCCGGCGCGTTATTTTTCACCTGTAATATTTCTGCCAGCACGCTGATGGCGATCTCCTGCGGCGTTTCCGCACCTATGTTGTAACCAACGGGCGCATGTAAACGGGCAATATGTTCTTCAGCCACGCCTTTCTCACGCAATTGACGTAGGAAAAGCTGAACCTTGCGGCGACTTGCCAGCAACCCCAGCCATGCAATGGGCTGTTCAATGAGTTTGTCGAGGGCTTCACGATCCTGATTATTCGTGGCAATCAGGACAAAATTATCAGGGCGAATATCCAGTGCTTCCACTGCCGCACCAAACGACTCAGCATGGAGAAGCGTGGTTGATGGTGGGAATAATTCAGGATTAAGGCTTTCGCGATAAATATCGGCAACGGCAATATCAAATCCTAATAGCGCCGCACTCTGGGCTATCGCCCGGTTGACATGCCCCGCGCCAATCAACACCAGACGAGGACGCATACCATGGACGCTGATAAACACGGACATTGCACCTCCACAATCTGACCCGACAGCATCCACACCGTTACGAGCCATACGTCCATGGAATAATCGCGGCTTACGTTCCTGCAATGCCTGAAGCGACTCTTCAATCACCTTCCGCTCAACCATTCCACCACCAATTGTACCGACGATAGAACCATCGGCGCGCACTAACATTTGTGCAGAATGGCGGGGAGTCGAGCCTCGGCTATCAACAATTTGCGCCATCGCAAACGGACAATTTTGCTCTTCAAGTTTTGCAGCCTCTGTGAAAATATTCATACCAACCTCAATGGATATCCTTTCAGTAACCCGGAATACCCGGGCCGCTAATTCACAAATCTGCGCGCGATTGCAGGATGTTCTTGTATATCGCCCAGCCAGATTGCCTCTACGTCGTGTTGTTGCAGCGGTTGAAGGAGCTCGCTTTGCGCAATCGCATTCTCACATTGAGAAAAACGGTTAATGAACCAGACTCGCCGACAACCTTGCGGTACGTTTTTAAATGCGCCCTGAGGGTGGCGAACCAGCGCAACGAGATCGCTCAGTTGCAAGGTTGCATCAGGTGTTAACCCGGTAATATCAGCAAACTGCGACCAGCGATGGACATTTTCTGTGCTCACTTTCGCACCCAAAATATGTCCTCCCATCACAGCAATCACGCAGCAACTGCTTTTGGGTATGCAAGGTTCGTGCTCATCAGGCGCTTTTAACGGCATTCCACGCGAGCCATCTGCCTCAATGAGAATTACGTCACACTCTGGTCGTTGCACCAGTGCATCAATCGCTTCTGGCATAAATCCCTGCACTTTTCCCTGGTTCGCTTTCCAGCTGTGAAAACAAAATGAAATGGGGGATGTAAGAGACGTATGAGGAAGCATGGCGGGATCACGACAGAAAACCACGGGCCAGTGAGACGTTGGCATAAACATATGTGTCGTCGTAGTGATTAACACACGCCTGCCGCTAGCCTGGAGCAGTTCTGCCAGCCAAAAAAGCAAGCTGGTTTTCCCCCCAGCCCCAACAACAGAAATCACAGTGGGGCGTTTCTGCGCGCCTAAATCAATGAATAATGCCGATGGGTCAACTATACTTTTCACGAGTCTTTATGACCTCTCTGGGATAAATTATCCCCAACTTAATCCATCAGGAAGTAACGCAATTAACAGGCGTTATTAGCCCCTATTAATAATGGAACCACTATGTCAGCCATCGACTGTATAATTACCGCTGCCGGATTATCATCAAGAATGGGGCAATGGAAAATGATGTTACCCTGGCAAGAGGGAACAATTCTTGATGCAAGTATCAAAAATGCGTTGCAGTTTTGTAGCCGAATTATTTTAGTCACCGGCTATCGTGGTAATGAACTGCACGAACGTTATGCGAACCAGAGTAATATCACTATTATCCACAACCCAAATTATGCGCAGGGTTTACTGACATCAGTAAAGGCCGCAGTACCCGCGGTGCAAACCGAACATTGTTTTCTCACCCACGGTGACATGCCAACCCTCACCATCGATATTTTTAGAAAAATCTGGTCGTTACGTAATGATGGCGCAATACTGCCACTCCATAAAGGTATCCCCGGCCATCCGATTTTAGTGTCAAAGCCATGCCTGATGCAGGCAACCCAGCGACCCAATGTCACCAATATGCGTCAGGCACTCCTTATGGGAGAACATTATTCCGTCGAAATAGAGAATGCAGAAATAATTTTAGATATTGATACTCCGGACGACTTTATTACAGCGCAAAAAAGGTATACTGAAATTTAGAAAACGTAGTTAAACGTTTGCGTTCAAATATTTAAACCATCCAGCCTGCTTTATCATTATGATAAGGAATCACTGATTTTGAGAAAAGAGAAAAAGTGATAAATGGGCTGGTAATAATAATTCCCAGGAGTGATTTTAATTCTCATTTGGCACCTGTGAGTTCATTCACAAAAAGCCCTTAAGTTTCGAGCCGCCTCACATTTTTTTATATTTCCCGCCAAACCTGGCAAGAGTGGTGCGATTGTTGCTCTATCCCCCTAAACCACCGGATTTCTCAACACCGGTCACTCAATGATATCTGTATAAGCTAAGGAGAGGGTTATGGGGGATATTATGCGTCCCATTCCGTTTGAGGAACTTTTGACGCGCATATTTGATGAATACCAACAACAACGCTCAATCTTTGGTATTCCCGAGCAACAGTTTTACTCACCCGTAAAAGGTAAAACTGTTAGCGTCTTCGGTGAAACCTGTGCCACTCCCGTCGGCCCTGCCGCTGGTCCGCACACGCAGCTCGCGCAAAATATTGTCACATCCTGGCTGACTGGCGGACGCTTCATCGAACTAAAAACCGTCCAAATTCTTGACCGCCTGGAGCTGGAAAAGCCCTGTATTGATGCCGAAGACGAGTGCTTTAACACCGAATGGTCCACCGAATTTACCCTGCTTAAAGCCTGGGATGAATACCTCAAAGCCTGGTTTGCCCTGCACCTTCTCGAAGCGATGTTCCAGCCTTCTGATTCCGGTAAATCGTTCATCTTTAATATGAGCGTCGGTTACAACCTCGAAGGTATTAAGCAACCGCCGATGCAACAGTTCATCGATAATATGATGGACGCATCTGACCATCCGAAATTCGCTCAATATCGCGATACGCTGAATAAATTACTCCAGGATGACGCATTTTTAGCCCGCCACGGCTTACAGGAAAAACGCGAATGCTTGCAGGCCTTACCGGCACGCATCCCCACCAGCATGGTACAAGGCGTTACCCTCTCCACGATGCACGGCTGTCCTCCGCATGAAATCGAAGCCATTTGCCGCTACATGCTGGAAGAAAAAGGGCTCAATACCTTTGTGAAACTCAACCCGACCTTACTGGGGTACGCGCGTGTTCGTGAGATCCTCGATGTCTGCGGTTTCGGTTACATAGGCTTAAAAGAAGAGTCATTTGATCACGACCTCAAGCTGACGCAAGCGCTGGAAATGCTGGAACGCCTGATGGTACTGGCAAAAGAAAAATCACTCGGCTTTGGCGTCAAACTGACCAATACCCTCGGCACCATTAATAACAAAGGTGCACTGCCTGGTGAAGAGATGTATATGTCAGGCCGTGCGCTGTTCCCGCTCTCCATCAATGTTGCAGCAGTTCTCTCTCGCGCCTTTGACGGCAAACTGCCCATTTCTTATTCCGGTGGTGCCAGTCAGCTGACTATCCGCGATATTTTTGATACTGGTATTCGCCCTATTACTATGGCAACCGACCTGCTGAAACCTGGCGGCTATCTGCGCTTAAGTGCCTGCATGCGCGAGCTGGAAGGCTCCGACGCCTGGGGGCTTGACCATGTTGACGTCGAACGACTGAACAAACTGGCAGCAGA
Source organism: Escherichia sp. MOD1-EC6021 (assembly GCF_002965245.1). NCBI lineage: Bacteria > Pseudomonadati > Pseudomonadota > Gammaproteobacteria > Enterobacterales > Enterobacteriaceae > Escherichia > Escherichia sp. MOD1-EC6021. Next base: position 37,622 of record NZ_PTRU01000014.1, read on the forward strand.
CGCGTTAACCATGGAATACACGCAGAAACACTGGAAGCCAGAAGAGCGTATTGAAGTGGCAGAAGACCTGCCGCTGACCGACTGCTACGTTGCACCGTGCGTTACTGCTTGCGCCATTAAACAGGATATTCCGGAATACATCCGTCTGCTTGGCGAACACCGCTATGCCGACGCACTGGAACTCATCTACCAACGCAACGCCCTGCCCGCCATTACCGGTCATATTTGCGATCACCAGTGCCAATACAACTGTACCCGCCTGGATTACGACAGTGCGCTGAATATCCGCGAACTGAAAAAAGTCGCGCTGGAAAAAGGTTGGGATGAATATAAGCAACGCTGGCACAAACCAGCCGGTTCTGGTTCACGCCATCCGGTTGCCGTGATTGGTGCAGGTCCGGCGGGTCTGGCAGCAGGTTACTTCCTTGCCAGAGCGGGCCATCCGGTTACGCTGTTTGAACGCGAAGCCAATGCGGGCGGCGTGGTGAAAAATATCATTCCTCAGTTCCGTATTCCTGCAGAGTTAATTCAGCACGATATCGATTTTGTTGCCGCTCACGGCGTGAAATTTGAGTATGGCTGCTCACCCGATCTGACCGTTGAACAGTTAAAAAATCAGGGCTTCCACTATGTTCTGATTGCCACCGGCACTGATAAAAATAGCGGTGTGAAATTGGCGGGCGACAACCAAAATGTGTGGAAATCACTCCCCTTCCTGCGTGAATACAACAAAGGCACTACGCTCAAGCTGGGCAAGCATGTGGTCGTTGTCGGGGCGGGTAACACCGCAATGGACTGCGCTCGTGCGGCGTTACGCGTTCCAGGCGTAGAAAAAGCAACGGTCGTTTATCGTCGTTCACTGCAAGAGATGCCCGCATGGCGCGAAGAGTATGAAGAAGCGTTGCACGACGGCGTGGAGTTCCGTTTCCTGAATAATCCGGAACGTTTCGATGCTGATGGCACCTTAACCTTGCGCGTTATGTCGCTTGGCGAACCTGATGAGAAAGGTCGTCGCCGTCCGGTTGAAACCAACGAAACAGTAACACTGCATGTAGACAGCCTGATCACCGCCATTGGCGAACAGCAGGATACTGAAGCCCTGAATGCGATGGGCGTGCCGCTGGACAAAAATGGCTGGCCAGACGTCGACCATAATGGCGAAACTCGTCTGACTGACGTCTTTATGATCGGCGACGTACAGCGCGGACCATCCTCCATTGTCGCTGCTGTCGGAACTGCGCGTCGGGCTACCGATGCCATCCTTAGTCGGGAAAATATCCGTTCCCACCAGAACGATAAATACTGGAACAACGTCAATCCGGCGGAAATCTATCAACGCAAAGGCGATATCTCTATCACCCTGGTGGATAGCGACGATCGTGACGCGTTTGTCGCCCAGGAAGCCGCTCGCTGCCTTGAATGTAACTACGTTTGCAGCAAGTGTGTGGATGTCTGCCCGAACCGCGCCAACGTATCCATTGCGGTCCCTGGCTTCCAGAACCGTTTCCAGACGCTGCACCTCGACGCTTACTGTAACGAATGCGGCAACTGTGCTCAGTTCTGTCCGTGGAACGGTAAACCGTACAAAGACAAAATCACCGTCTTCAGCCTGTCGCAAGACTTTGATAACAGCAGCAACCCAGGCTTCCTTGTGGAAGATTGCCGGGTACGAGTACGTCTGAATAACCAAAGCTGGGTGTTAAACATCGACAGCGAAGGTCAGTTCAACAACGTACCACCGGAGCTGAACGATATGTGCCGCATCATTAGCCATGTCCACCAGCATCATCATTATCTGCTGGGCCGCGTGGAGGTGTAATCATGTTGATTCTGAAGAATGTCACCGCAGTGCAGTTACACCCGGCGAAAGTGCAGGAAGGCGTTGATATCGCCATCGAAAATGATGTGATTGTCGCTATCGGCGATGCGCTGACGCAACGCTACCCCGATGCCAACTACAAAGAGATGCATGGTCGGATTGTGATGCCGGGAATTGTCTGCTCGCACAACCATTTTTACTCGGGGCTTTCCCGTGGAATTATGGCAAACATCGCCCCCTGCCCGGATTTCATTTCAACGCTGAAAAATCTCTGGTGGCGGCTCGATCGCGCCCTTGATGAAGAGTCGCTCTATTACAGCGGGCTGATTTGTTCACTGGAAGCGATTAAGAGCGGCTGTACATCTGTTATCGATCACCATGCCTCTCCGGCGTATATCAGCGGGTCGCTCTCCACATTGCGCAACGCATTTTTAAAAGTTGGCCTGCGTGCGATGACCTGTTTTGAAACCACTGACCGTAACAACGGCATTAAAGAACTACAGGAAGGAGTAGAGGAAAATATCCGCTTCGCCCGTCAGATTGATGATGCGAAGAAAGCGGCAACTGAACCGTATCTGGTAGAGGCTCATATTGGTGCTCACGCGCCGTTTACTGTGCCGGATGCCGGTCTGGAAATGCTGCGTGAGGCCGTGAAAGCCACAGGCCGTGGTTTACATATTCACGCTGCGGAAGACCTTTACGATGTTTCCCATAGTCATCACTGGTACGGCAAAGATCTGCTGGCACGATTAGCGCAATTCGATCTCATCGACAGCAAAACGCTGGTCGCTCATGGGCTTTATCTGTCTAAAGACGACATCGCGTTGCTCAATCAGCGTGATGCATTCCTGGTGCATAACGCCCGTTCAAACATGAACAACCATGTCGGCTACAACCATCATCTTTGCGACATCCGCAATCTGGCGTTGGGTACGGACGGTATTGGTTCAGATATGTTTGAAGAGATGAAATTTGCCTTCTTTAAACATCGCGATGCGGGTGGTCCGCTGTGGCCTGACAGCTTTGCCAAAGCTCTGGCTAACGGCAACGAACTGATGAGCCGCAACTTTGGCGCGAAATTTGGCCTGCTGGAAACCGGTTATAAAGCCGATTTAACCATTTGCGATTACAACTCGCCGACGCCACTGCTGGCAGACAATATCGCTGGACATATCGCTTTCGGCATGGGTTCAGGCAGCGTCCACAGCGTGATGGTCAACGGCGTTATGGTCTATGAAGACCGTCAGTTTAACTTCGATTGCGATTCCATTTATGCGCAAGCCAGAAAAGCCGCTGCTGCTATGTGGCGTCGGATGGATGCGCTGGCATAAATGACAAATACCCTCTTCCCGCAGGGAAGAGGGTTAAATAAGGAAAGAAGATGATTGAACAATTTTTCAGGCCCGACTCTGTCGAACAGGCGCTGGAACTGAAGCGCCGCTACCAGGATGAAGCCGTCTGGTTCGCCGGAGGCAGTAAACTCAACGCCACACCAACCCGTACCGATAAAAAGATTGCCATATCCTTACAGGATCTGGAACTGGACTGGGTTGACTGGGATAACGGTGCATTGCGGATTGGCGCGATGTCTCGCTTGCAAACACTGCGTGATGCACGGTTTATTCCTGCAGCACTGCGTGAGGCTCTCGGCTTTGTCTATTCTCGCCATATTCGTAATCAGTCGACCATTGGTGGTGAAATCGCCGCCCGGCAGGAAGAGTCGGTGCTGCTTCCCGTCCTGCTGGCACTAGATGCCGAACTGGTTTTTGGCAACGGTGAAACTCTGTCAATTGAGGAGTACCTGGCCTGCCCATGCGATCACCTGCTAACCGAAATCATCATTAAAGATCCGTATCGCACCTGTGCGACTCGCAAAATTAGCCGTTCTCAGGCTGGGTTAACGGTAGTAACGGCAGCCGTTGCGTTTACCGATCACGACGGTATGCGAATTGCGTTGGATGGCGTGGCCAGTAAAGCACTGCGTCTGCACGATGTTGAAAAACAAAACCTGGAAGGCAATGCACTTGAACAGGCTGTCGCCAACGCCATTTTCCCGCAGGAAGATTTGCGGGGCAGCGTGGCCTATAAACGCTATATCACGGGAGTTCTGGTAGCCGACCTTTATGCCGACTGCCAACAGGCTGGGGAGGAAGCCGTATGATCATCCACTTTACTTTAAATGGCGCGCCTCAGGAGCTAACCGTTAATCCAGGCGAAAACGTGCAAAAGCTGTTGTTTAACATGGGAATGCACTCTGTACGCAACAGCGATGATGGATTCGGGTTTGCCGGTTCTGACGCAATTATCTTTAACGGTAATATCGTTAACGCGTCCTTGCTTATCGCCGCACAGTTAGAGAAGGCAGATATTCGTACCGCAGAGTCTCTGGGCAAATGGAACGAGTTAAGTCTGGTTCAACAGGCAATGGTTGATGTTGGCGTGGTGCAGTCTGGTTATAACGATCCAGCTGCGGCTCTGATTATCACTGATCTGCTCGAGCGTATCGCCGCACCGACCCGCGAAGAGATCGACGACGCGCTTTCTGGTTTGTTCAGTCGCGATGCAGGCTGGCAACAATACTATCAGGTCATTGAACTGGCGGTTGCACGTAAAAATAACCCGCAGGCCACCATTGATATCGCTCCGACTTTCCGCGATGACCTTGAAGTCATTGGTAAGCATTATCCTAAAACTGATGCCGCAAAAATGGTGCAGGCGAAACCCTGCTATGTTGAAGACCGCGTAACGGCTGACGCCTGCGTCATTAAAATGTTACGTAGCCCTCACGCTCACGCACTGATTACTCACCTGGATGTCAGCAAAGCTGAAGCCTTACCAGGCGTCGTCCACGTTATTACTCATCTGAATTGCCCGGATATCTACTACACCCCGGGTGGTCAGAGCGCACCGGAACCGTCACCGCTTGACCGCCGTATGTTCGGCAAGAAAATGCGTCACGTCGGCGATCGCGTTGCTGCGGTCGTCGCAGAAAGTGAAGAAATTGCGCTCGAAGCACTGAAGCTCATCGACGTTGAATATGAAGTGCTTAAACCTGTAATGTCGATTGACGAGGCAATGGCGGAAGATGCGCCTGTCGTGCACGATGAACCGGTGGTGTATGTTGCTGGTGCGCCAGATACTCTGGAAGACGATAACAGCCATGCAGCCCAGCGCGGCGAGCATATGATCATCAACTTCCCGATCGGTTCTCGCCCCCGTAAAAATATCGCCGCCAGTATTCATGGTCATATTGGCGATATGGACAAAGGCTTTGCCGATGCCGATGTGATCATTGAGCGAACCTATAACTCAACGCAGGCGCAGCAGTGCCCGACTGAAACTCATATCTGCTTTACCCGTATGGACGGCGATCGTCTGGTTATCCACGCCTCCACCCAGGTACCATGGCACTTACGCCGCCAGGTCGCGCGCCTCGTGGGCATGAAACAACATAAAGTTCATGTAATTAAAGAGCGAGTTGGCGGCGGTTTTGGGTCTAAACAGGACATCCTGCTGGAAGAAGTGTGCGCCTGGGCAACCTGCGTGACCGGGCGTCCGGTACTGTTCCGCTACACCCGTGAAGAAGAGTTTATTGCTAACACCTCTCGTCACGTCGCGAAAGTCACCGTCAAACTGGGGGCAAAGAAAGATGGTCGCCTGACGGCCGTGAAGATGGATTTCCGCGCCAACACAGGCCCTTACGGCAATCACTCACTCACCGTACCATGTAACGGACCGGCGCTGTCGCTGCCGTTATATCCGTGCGATAACGTCGATTTCCAGGTCACCACCTACTACAGCAACATTTGTCCAAATGGTGCTTATCAGGGTTATGGTGCACCGAAAGGTAACTTCGCTATCACTATGGCATTAGCGGAACTGGCTGAACAGTTACAGATCGACCAACTGGAAATTATCGAACGTAACCGGGTACACGAAGGGCAAGAGCTGAAAATTCTCGGTGCGATTGGTGAAGGTAAAGCGCCGACCTCCGTTCCTTCCGCCGCCAGCTGCGCGCTGGAAGAGATCCTGCGTCAGGGTCGCGAGATGATCCAATGGTCTTCACCAAAACCGCAAAATGGTGACTGGCACATCGGTCGCGGCGTCGCCATTATCATGCAGAAATCGGGGATCCCGGATATCGATCAGGCTAACTGCATGATTAAACTGGAATCGGACGGTACCTTTATTGTTCATTCTGGCGGTGCGGATATTGGTACTGGTCTGGATACCGTGGTGACGAAACTGGCAGCAGAAGTGCTGCACTGCCCACCGCAGGACGTGCATGTTATCTCCGGTGATACCGATCATGCGTTGTTTGATAAAGGCGCATATGCCTCGTCCGGTACTTGCTTCTCGGGTAACGCGGCGCGTTTGGCAGCGGAAAATCTGCGGGATAAAATTCTGTTCCACGGCGCGCAAATGTTGGGTGAGCCAGTGGCAGATGTTCAACTAGCAACGCCGGGCGTCGTGCGCGGCAAGAAAGGCGAAGTTAGTTTCGGGGATATTGCCCATAAAGGCGAAACCGGCACCGGTTTTGGTTCACTGGTGGGAACTGCCAGTTATATCACGCCTGATTTCGCCTTCCCGTATGGCGCAAACTTTGCTGAAGTTGCCGTCAACACACGTACGGGTGAAATCCGCCTGGATAAATTCTACGCCTTGCTGGACTGTGGTACACCGGTCAATCCAGAGTTAGCGTTGGGACAAATCTACGGAGCCACCCTGCGTGCTATCGGGCACAGTATGAGCGAAGAAATCATTTATGACGCCGAAGGCCACCCGTTAACGCGTGATTTACGCAGTTACGGCGCACCGAAAATTGGTGACATTCCGCGTGATTTCCGCGCTGTGCTGGTGCCGAGCGACGATAAAGTCGGCCCATTCGGGGCGAAATCAATCTCAGAAATCGGTGTAAATGGCGCAGCTCCGGCGATTGCTACCGCAATTCACGATGCCTGCGGCATCTGGTTACGCGAATGGCATTTCACACCGGAGAAAATACTCACCGCGCTGGAAAAAATATAAATAATAAATGGCCGCTTCGGCGGCCTGTTTCTCTGTTTGAACGATGACTAAATAGTTGACTGCGAAAATGAGATAAGCCGTTCTCAAGGCGTCCTGCGCCCCAAATTCGTGGGAATTTATTTTACTGATTCAGATGATCAAATTTACTTTAAAAGGAGTGAAGGGATGTCTGATATAAACCATGCAGGTTCTGACCTTATATTTGAACTGGAGGATCGCCCTCCCTTTCATCAGGCTCTCGTTGGTGCCATTACCCATCTGTTGGCAATTTTCGTTCCGATGGTAACCCCTGCGTTAATCGTGGGTGCGGCCTTACAGCTTTCCGCTGAAACAACCGCCTATCTTGTTTCTATGGCGATGATCGCCTCTGGTATTGGTACCTGGTTACAGGTAAACCGCTATGGCATCGTCGGTTCTGGCCTACTCTCAATTCAGTCAGTCAATTTTTCATTTGTTACAGTCATGATTGCGCTGGGCAGCAGCATGAAAAGCGATGGTTTTCACGAAGAGTTAATCATGTCGTCGCTTCTCGGCGTCTCCTTCGTTGGCGCATTTCTGGTTGTCGGCTCTTCTTTTATCCTGCCCTATTTACGTCGGGTTATTACACCTACCGTTAGCGGCATTGTGATGCTGATGATCGGCTTAAGCCTGATTAAAGTCGGCATTATCGATTTTGGTGGAGGATTTGCTGCCAAAAGCAGCGGTACGTTCGGCAATTACGAACATCTCGGCGTTGGTTTATTGGTTTTGATTGTGGTGATCGGCTTTAACTGCTGCCGCAGTCCGTTACTACGCATGGGAGGGATTGCCATTGGGCTATGTGTCGGTTATATCGCGTCGTTATGCCTGGGCATGGTGGATTTCAGCAGTATGCGCAATTTGCCGTTAATCACCATCCCGCATCCGTTCAAATACGGGTTTAGTTTCAGCTTCCATCAGTTCCTGGTGGTCGGCACGATTTATTTGCTTAGCGTGCTGGAAGCTGTCGGTGATATCACCGCCACGGCAATGGTTTCCCGCCGCCCCATCCAGGGAGAAGAGTATCAGTCGCGTCTGAAAGGCGGCGTACTGGCAGATGGCCTGGTTTCGGTTATCGCTTCCGCTGTCGGTTCATTACCGTTAACCACGTTTGCGCAAAATAATGGGGTTATTCAGATGACCGGTGTCGCTTCACGTTATGTCGGGCGAACCATCGCGGTCATGTTGGTTATTCTCGGCTTGTTTCCGATGATTGGCGGCTTCTTCACGACCATTCCCTCGGCTGTTCTGGGAGGCGCAATGACGTTGATGTTTTCCATGATTGCCATCGCTGGGATTCGCATCATCATCACCAACGGATTAAAGCGCCGTGAAACACTTATTGTCGCCACTTCTTTAGGTTTAGGGCTTGGCGTCTCCTACGACCCGGAAATTTTTAAAATATTGCCAGCCTCTATTTATGTATTAGTTGAAAACCCTATTTGTGCTGGTGGATTAACTGCGATTTTATTAAATATTATCCTCCCTGGTGGCTACCGACAGGAAAACGTTCTGCCTGGTATTACCTCAGCGGAAGAGATGGATTAACAGTAAAGGAGTCAATGATGTCAGGAGAACACACGTTAAAAGCGGTACGAGGCAGTTTTATTGATGTCACCCGTACGGTCGATAACCCGGAAGAGATTGCCTCTGCGCTGCGGTTTATTGAGGATGGTTTATTACTCATTAAACAGGGAAAAGTGGAATGGTTTGGCGAATGGGAAGACGGAAAGCATCAAATTCCTGACACCATTCGCGTGCGCGACTATCGCGGCAAACTGGTAGTACCGGGCTTTGTCGATACACATATCCATTATCCGCAAAGTGAAATGGTTGGGGCCTATGGTGAACAATTGTTGGAGTGGTTGAATAAACACACCTTCCCTACTGAACGTCGTTATGAGGATTTAGAGTACGCCCGCGAAATGTCGGCGTTCTTCATCAAGCAGCTTTTACGTAACGGAACCACCACAGCGTTGGTGTTTGGTACCGTTCATCCGCAATCCGTTGATGCGCTGTTTGAAGCCGCCAGTCATATCAATATGCGTATGATTGCCGGTAAGGTGATGATGGACCGCAACGCACCGGATTATCTGCTCGACACTGCCGAAAGCAGCTATCACCAAAGCAAAGAACTGATCGAACGCTGGCACAAAAATGGTCGTCTGTTGTATGCGATTACGCCACGCTTCGCCCCAACCTCATCTCCTGAACAGATGGCGATGGCGCAACGCCTGAAAGAAGAGTATCCCGACACATGGGTACATACCCATCTTTGTGAAAATAAAGATGAAATTGCCTGGGTCAAATCGCTTTATCCTGACCATGATGGTTATCTGGATGTTTACCATCAGTACGGTCTGACAGGTAAAAATTGTGTCTTTGCTCACTGCGTCCATCTCGAAGAGAAAGAGTGGGATCGTCTCAGCGAAACCAAATCCAGCATTGCTTTCTGTCCTACCTCCAACCTTTACCTCGGCAGTGGCTTATTCAACTTGAAAAAAGCATGGCAGAAGAAAGTCAAAGTGGGCATGGGGACTGACATTGGCGCAGGAACAACTTTCAACATGCTGCAAACGCTGAACGAAGCCTACAAAGTGTTGCAATTACAAGGCTATCGCCTCTCGGCATATGAAGCGTTTTACCTTGCCACGCTCGGCGGGGCGAAATCTCTGGGCCTTGACGATTTGATTGGCAACTTTTTACCTGGCAAAGAGGCTGATTTCGTGGTGATGGAACCCACCGCCACCCCGCTACAGCAGCTGCGCTATGACAACTCTGTTTCTTTAGTCGACAAATTGTTCGTGATGATGACGTTGGGCGATGACCGTTCGATCTACCGCACCTACGTTGATGGTCGTCTGGTGTACGAACGCAACTAATAATAAAACTTTAACATCCTCGTGAGGACATCATTATGTCTGGAGACATCCTACAAACACCGGACGCACCAAAGCCACAAGGCGCGCTGGATAATTATTTTAAAATTACCGCTCGTGGCAGTACCGTTCGTCAGGAAGTACTGGCTGGCTTAACGACCTTTCTGGCCATGGTTTATTCCGTTATCGTCGTTCCGGGAATGCTGGGCAAAGCAGGTTTTCCTCCCGCAGCTGTGTTTGTTGCCACCTGTCTGGTCGCGGGCTTCGGCTCGTTGCTGATGGGCTTGTGGGCCAACTTGCCAATGGCGATTGGTTGCGCTATTTCCTTAACGGCATTTACCGCATTCAGTCTGGTACTCGGGCAACAAATTAGCGTTCCTGTCGCACTGGGTGCGGTCTTTCTGATGGGCGTCATCTTCACCGCCATTTCTGTAACCGGTGTGCGAACCTGGATATTACGTAATTTACCGATGGGTATCGCTCACGGCACAGGTATCGGTATCGGCCTGTTTCTGCTGCTGATTGCTGCTAACGGTGTGGGAATGGTTATCAAAAACCCGATTGAAGGCTTGCCGGTGGCGCTCGGTGCGTTTACCTCCTTCCCGGTGATGATGAGCTTACTGGGTCTGGCGGTCATCTTCGGTCTGGAAAAGTGCCGCGTACCTGGCGGGATCTTGTTGGTGATTATTGCAATTTCGATCATCGGCTTAATCTTTGATCCAGCGGTGAAGTACCACGGTCTGGTGGCGATGCCCAGTCTGACTGGCGAAGATGGTAAGTCTCTGATTTTCAGCCTCGATATTATGGGGGCACTCCAGCCAACTGTACTTCCGAGTGTACTGGCATTGGTGATGACCGCAGTGTTCGACGCCACCGGTACCATCCGTGCCGTCGCCGGTCAGGCGAATTTGTTAGATAAAGACAACCAGATCATCAACGGCGGTAAAGCCCTGACCAGTGACTCAGTAAGTTCAATATTCTCCGGCCTGGTGGGTGCTGCGCCCGCAGCGGTTTATATCGAATCAGCGGCAGGAACCGCCGCCGGGGGTAAAACAGGGTTGACCGCAACCGTAGTGGGGGCGTTATTCCTGTTGATTCTGTTTTTATCACCACTGTCATTTTTGATCCCTGGTTACGCCACTGCACCCGCTCTGATGTACGTAGGTTTGCTGATGTTAAGTAACGTCTCGAAGCTGGATTTCAACGATTTTATTGACGCAATGGCTGGCCTGGTGTGTGCCGTGTTTATCGTTCTGACTTGTAATATCGTTACCGGTATTATGCTGGGCTTTGTGACACTGGTCGTAGGCCGCGTCTTTGCACGCGAATGGCAAAAGCTGAATATTGGTACGGTAATCATTACTGCCGCACTGGTCGCATTTTACGCGGGTGGATGGGCTATCTAATAGATTCTCCGCGCCTTTCAGCGCGGAGAATTCTTTCAGAGAGGATTCTCACCGCTGGCAACAATACGCTGCTGGCGGACTCGCCTGAGTTCTCTTTCAGTAAGCAACTGCAGCGCCTGTGTCGGGCAAGATTCAACGCAGGCAGGCCCCTCTTCCCGCTGTTCACAGAGATCGCATTTCACAATTTGTTGCCGGGTATCCCCCGGCAACGACTGAATGGTTATCATCCCAAACGGGCACGCACTGACGCAACTCTGACAGCCAATACAACGGGCAGAATTGGCCTGCACCACCTGCTCGCCCATCGTCAGCGCTCCCACGGGGCAAGCGCCAACACAAGGGGCGTTTTCACACTGATGGCACATCACCGGCGCACTGATGCAGTCCAGTCGCTGTACCTTCAGCCGGGGTAAAAAGACATCGGCATTCAACTCCTGTTCTGAAGGGTGAGCGACCACACAGGCCACTTCACAAGTACGGCAGCCAATACAGTCAGCCGGATTAACGATAATTAACGATTTCATCACGATGCCTTCGAATCAAACAGAGTTAACATATCGCGCGCCGCTTGCCTTCCTGCGGCCATTGCAGTGACAACCAGATCCGCGCCATGAACTGCATCCCCACCAGCAAAGACTTTTTTCAGGTGCGTCTGGGTAGGTAAATACCCGACGTCCCCGGTTTGAATCAGGCCCCATTTATCGAGCTTAATTCCGCTGCCTTGCAACCACGGCATGGCATGCGCCTGGAAACCAAAGGCCATAATCAGAACATCGGCAGGCAGCTCAAACTCTGAACCCGCTACCGGACGAGGACGACGGCGTCCATCCGGACCCGGCTCACCCATAGCGGTACGAATAAGGCCCACCGCAGTTAAACGCCCATCTACGTCACAAGCGATATATTGCGGCTGAACATTGAACTGAAACTCGACACCTTCCTCGCGCGCATTGACCACCTCTTTGCGCGAGCCCGGCATACTGACTTCATCACGACGATACGCGCAGGTCACGCTGGCGGCATTGAGGCGGATGGAAGTCCGCAAACAATCCATGGTCGTATCGCCACCGCCCAATACCACGACTCGCTTACCTTCCACATCCGTCAGCGGATACTCTTCAGACTCCGGCAATCCCATCAACTGGCGGGTATGGGCAGTCAGGAACGGTAGAGCCTGAATGACACCGGGCGCATCTTCATGCGGCAGATCTGCTCGCATCATCCCGTAAGTCCCCACGCCGATGAAAACGGCATCATATTCAGAAGTTAAATCGCTAAAGGTAATATCGCGGCCAATTTCACAGTTAAGATGAAAGTCGATTCCCATTGCGGTGAATATCTCTCGCCGCTGGCTTAATACCGTTTTATCGAGTTTGAAAGGAGGTATGCCAAAAGTCAGCATACCGCCAATTTCTGGATGGCGATCAAAGACATCAACCTGAACTCCTGCGCGCGCCAGAATATCAGCACACCCTAACCCTGCAGGCCCTGCGCCAATCACCGCCACTTTTTCGATACGGGGAACAACATGGCTGACATCAGGACGCCAGCCCATCGCCAGCGCGGTATCGGTGATGTAGCGTTCCAGATTACCGATAGAGACTGCGCCAGAGTGATCTTTCAAAGTACATGCGCCTTCACAAAGACGGTCCTGTGGACATACCCTGCCGCAGATTTCTGGTAAGGAACTGGTCTGGTGGCAAAGTTCTGCCGCTTCAATAATCTTTCCTTCCTGCACCAGACGGATGTAATCCGGAATAGCGTTATGCAGCGGGCAATGCCAGTTGCAGTTAGCTTTTTCGGCGCAATAAACACAGCGGTCACTCTCATAAGTCGCTTGTTGTGGATCCAGCCCGCAATAAATTTCGCCAAAGTGGGTTTTCCGTTCACTCGCTGAAATTTTATCTGCGCCTTTACGCGAGTTAACGGGGAGCAACGCTGCACTGCGAGATGGCTGAGCGTCTGATGACGCTTTTCCTGCTGCCGTTTTGCGCTGGCGGGCCACCTTTATCTGCTGCAACCCTTTATCGTCCATCAGCCGTAACGCCTGTGTTGGGCATACGTCAATACAGGCTTGCGTGCCGGAACTGCGCTGGTTACAAAGGTCGCATTTCTGCGCAATCGTATCGACCATCTCAACGACGCCAAAGGGGCAAGCGATTGCGCATCTTTTACAACCAATACATTTTTGCTCGTCCAGTTGTACGCTATCGGGCTGGAAAGTCAGAGCATTAACCGGACAAGCCGTAACGCAAGGAGCATTGTTGCAGTGATGACAGGCCACCGGATTCGCAGCCTGGCCTTTCCCTACAACGTGGATACGCGGTCGAAAGTCACTGTGACTCAGCGGCCAGTTTTCTTGATTGTGTGCCACCGCACAGGCAATTTCACAAGCATGACAGCCTATACATTCCGCAGCTTCAGCAGCGATAAACTTATTCATTTGCATCCCTTTCATTTAATGAGTTATGTCTTCTCAAAGTTCGCGATGCAATAAACGGGCATATATTAGGTAGAATGACTTTTTAATTATAAGTTTGTGACTAAGTTCAAATTATTACCCCTCAATCTGTGCCGCTTTCATTATTTCAACATCAAGGTCCAAAAGAGAGCTATCCAGATAAACTTGATTAAATGCGAGAGAGCTACATGCCAGAATGATTAATAAAATATCAATATGAGAAAATTGCAGATAATTCCACTGTCTGGTTCTCTTCTCATTTTCGTAGTTTAATCACGATTATGTGATTGCCTCCGCAATTCCTGTCTCTAACTCCCCTTCCTTGCAAAAACTGGCACTCCACGAGCATGTGTTTAAACAGTTTCATGAACGTAAACGGTTGCTTTTTACTCTGGCGGGCGAAAGGAGAAACACTGATGAGCGCCATAGATTCCCAACTTCCCTCATCTTCAGGGCAAGACCGCCCAACTGATGAGGTTGACCGCATATTATCACCAGGAAAGCTGATCATACTCGGTCTGCAACACGTCCTTGTAATGTACGCAGGTGCAGTCGCTGTTCCTCTTATGATTGGTGACCGACTGGGCCTCTCAAAAGAAGCTATTGCGATGCTCATTAGCTCGGATCTCTTTTGCTGCGGGATCGTCACATTATTACAATGTATCGGTATCGGCCGCTTTATGGGGATCCGTCTGCCGGTGATTATGTCGGTAACCTTTGCTGCTGTAACACCAATGATAGCCATTGGCATGAACCCGGATATCGGCCTGCTGGGGATATTTGGTGCCACTATCGCCGCGGGATTTATCACCACATTATTAGCACCACTTATCGGTCGCTTAATGCCTTTATTCCCGCCACTGGTTACCGGTGTGGTTATTACTTCTATCGGGCTTAGCATTATTCAGGTCGGTATTGACTGGGCCGCTGGAGGTAAAGGGAATCCGCAATATGGTAATCCCGTTTATTTAGGTATCTCCTTTGCCGTCTTAATTTTTATCTTGCTCATTACTCGCTATGCGAAAGGATTTATGTCCAACGTCGCCGTATTACTGGGGATTGTATTTGGCTTTTTACTTTCGTGGATGATGAATGAAGTCAATTTGTCCGGGCTACATGATGCTTCGTGGTTTGCGATTGTCACCCCAATGTCGTTTGGTATGCCGGTATTTGACCCCGTTTCTATTCTAACCATGACCGCTGTGTTAATCATCGTGTTTATCGAGTCGATGGGGATGTTCCTGGCACTGGGTGAAATAGTCGGTCGTAAACTCTCTTCGCACGATATTATTCGCGGGCTGCGTGTCGATGGTGTAGGGACAATGATAGGCGGAACGTTTAACAGCTTCCCCCACACGTCATTTTCTCAAAACGTTGGCCTGGTTAGCGTGACTCGCGTTCATAGTCGCTGGGTGTGTATTTCTTCGGGGATCATATTAATCATGTTTGGCATGGTGCCCAAAATGGCGGTGCTGGTAGCCTCGATTCCGCAATTTGTGCTTGGCGGCGCAGGGCTGGTGATGTTCGGCATGGTACTGGCGACGGGGATTCGAATTCTGTCGCGCTGTAACTACACCACTAACCGTTACAACCTCTATATTGTGGCGATCAGTCTCGGCGTTGGCATGACTCCGACGCTCTCACACGATTTCTTTTCTAAGTTACCGGCCGTACTGCAACCGTTGCTGCATAGCGGCATTATGCTCGCAACCCTTAGCGCCGTTGTGCTGAACGTCTTCTTTAATGGCTATCAGCATCATGCTGATCTGGTGAAGGAATCCGTCTCTGATAAAGATTTAAAAGTCAGGACAGTACGTATGTGGCTTCTGATGCGCAAGCTGAAGAAAAATGAGCATGGAGAATAATATGAATCTTTTAATGCGCGCTATATTCAGTCTGTTGTTGCTTTTTACTCTCTCTATTCCTGTCATTTCTGACTGTGTTGCAATGGCCATTGAAAGTCGCTTCAAATATATGATGCTGCTTTTTTAAATGGTTTTACCTGTCGACATCCGCTCAAAACGGGCGGTTGTCGATAAACGCTCACTTGGTTAATCATTTCACTCTTCAATTATCTATAATGATGAGTGATTAGAATTACATGTGAGAAATTATGCAAACGGAACACGTCATTTTATTGAATGCACAGGGAGTTCCCACGGGTACGCTGGAAAAGTATGCCGCACACACGGCAGACACTCTCTTACATCTCGCGTTCTCCTGCTGGCTGTTTAATGCCAAAGGGCAATTATTAGTTACCCGCCGCGCCCTTAGCAAAAAAGCATGGCCGGGCGTGTGGACTAACTCGGTTTGTGGGCACCCACAACTGGGCGAAAGCAACGAATACGCGGTGATCCGCCGTTGCCGCTTTGAACTGGGTGTGGAAATAACAGCACCAGAACCGGTCTATCCTGACTTTCGCTACCGCGCCACCGATCCGAATGGCATTGTAGAAAATGAAGTATGTCCGGTATTTGCCGCACGCACGACCAGTGCGTTACAGATCAACGATGATGAAGTGATGGATTATCAATGGTGTGATTTAGCAGCGGTTTTACGCGGTATTGATGCCACGCCGTGGGCGTTCAGTCCGTGGATGGTGATGCAGGCGACAAATCGCGAAGCCAGAAAACGATTATCTGCATTTACCCAGCTTAAATAAAAAACCCCGACATTTGCCGGGGTTGTGAGCATAACGTAATGCTTATTTCACCGGACGCATCGCCGGGAACAGAATAACGTCGCGGATGGTATGGCTGTTGGTGAACAGCATTACCATACGGTCGATACCAATTCCCAGACCTGCTGTCGGCGGTAAGCCGTGTTCCAGTGCGGTGACATAATCTTCGTCGTAGAACATCGCTTCGTCGTCGCCTGCGTCTTTCGCGGCAACCTGATCCAGGAAGCGCTGCGCCTGATCTTCCGCGTCATTCAGCTCGCTAAAACCGTTACCGATTTCACGACCACCAATGAAGAACTCAAAGCGGTCAGTGATTTCCGGGTTAACGTCATTACGACGCGCCAGCGGAGAAACTTCTGCCGGATATTCAGTAATGAAGGTCGGCTGAATCAGATGTGCTTCTGCCACTTCTTCGAAGATCTCGGTAACGATACGGCCCAGACCCCAGCTCTTCTCAACGTGGATGCCGATAGATTCAGCAATCGCTTTCGCAGAGTCGAAGTTGTCCAGATCCGCCATGTCGGTTTCCGGGCGATATTTCTTGATCGCTTCACGCATGGTCAGTTTTTCGAACGGTTTACCGAAGTCCAGCGTCACGTCGCCGTAGGTCACTTCCGTCTTACCGAGAATATCCTGTGCCAGAGTACGGAACAGCGATTCGGTCAGCTCGATCAGATCTTTGTAATCCGCGTAAGCCATATAGAGTTCCATCATGGTGAACTCTGGGTTATGACGTACGGAAATACCTTCGTTACGGAAGTTACGGTTGATTTCGAATACACGCTCGAAGCCACCAACCACCAGACGCTTGAGGTACAGTTCCGGCGCGATACGCAGGTACATGTCGAGATCCAGCGCATTGTGATGGGTGATAAACGGACGCGCCGCCGCGCCGCCTGGGATCACCTGCATCATCGGCGTTTCAACTTCCATAAAGCCACGATTCACCATGAACTGGCGAATGCCAGAGAGGATCTGCGAACGCACTTTAAAGGTGTTGCGGGATTCATCGTTAGAAATGAGATCCAGATAACGCTGACGATAGCGCGCTTCCTGATCCTGCAAACCGTGGAATTTGTCCGGCAGCGGACGCAGTGCTTTGGTCAGCAGACGCAGCTCGGTACAGTGGATAGACAGTTCACCCGTTTTGGTTTTGAACAGTTTACCTTTCGCGCCGAGGATATCGCCGAGATCCCATTTTTTGAATTGATCGTTGTAAACGCCTTCCGGTAAATCGTCACGGGCAACGTACAGCTGAATGCGGCCGCCAACGTCCTGCAGAGTAACGAAGGAGGCTTTACCCATAATACGACGGGTCATCATGCGGCCAGCAACGGCAACTTCGATGTTCAGCGCTTCCAGTTCTTCGTTCTCTTTACCGTCGAATTCTGCGTGCAATTGGTCAGAGGTATGATCGCGACGGAAATCGTTCGGGAAGGCAATCCCCTGCTCGCGCAGGTTCGCCAGCTTCTCACGACGCGTTTTCAGTTCATTGTTAAGATCGACTACCGCGTCAGCGCCCTGTGCGTGTTGTTCAGACATGTTGGTTCCTCATAACCCTGCTTTCAAACTTGCTTCGATAAATTGATCCAGGCTGCCGTCCAGCACGGCCTGCGTGTTGCGGGTTTCTACCCCGGTGCGCAGATCTTTAATGCGGGAGTCATCAAGGACATAAGAACGAATCTGGCTGCCCCAGCCGATGTCGGATTTGTTATCTTCCATCGCCTGTTTCTCGGCATTTTTCTTCTGCATCTCCAGTTCATAAAGCTTCGCTTTCATCTGCTTCATGGCCTGGTCTTTATTCTTGTGCTGGGAACGGTCGTTCTGGCACTGGGTCACGATCCCGGTTGGGATGTGAGTAATACGCACCGCAGATTCGGTACGGTTAACGTGCTGACCACCCGCGCCGGATGCGCGATAAACGTCGATGCGCAGATCCGCCGGATTGATTTCGATATCGATATCATCATCGACTTCCGGGTAAACAAACGCGGAGCTGAACGACGTGTGGCGACGACCGCCGGAGTCAAACGGGCTCTTACGCACCAGGCGGTGAACGCCAGTTTCTGTACGCAGCCAGCCGTAAGCGTAATCGCCGGAGATTTTGATAGTCACGGATTTAATACCCGCCACTTCACCTTCCGACTCTTCGATAATTTCAGTTTTGAAACCACGCGATTCAGCCCAGCGCAGATACATACGCTCAAGCATGCTCGCCCAGTCCTGTGCTTCCGTACCGCCAGAACCTGCCTGAATATCGAGGTAGCAGTCGGCGCTATCATATTCGCCAGAGAACATACGACGGAACTCAAGCTGCGCCAGTTTTTCTTCCAGGGCGTCGAGTTCAGCAACGGCTTCGTTAAAGGTTTCTTCGTCGTCAGCTTCTACAGCCAGCTCCAGCAGACCAGAAACATCTTCCAGCCCCTGTTTCATTTGGTCGAGGGTGTCGACAACGGCTTCGAGGGAGGAACGCTCTTTACCCAGCGCCTGTGCGCGTTCGGGTTCGTTCCAGACATCCGGCTGTTCCAGCTCGGCGTTTACTTCTTCCAGACGCTCTTTCTTGGCGTCATAGTCAAAGATACCCCCTAAGAACGTCGGAGCGTTCCGTGAGGTCCTGAATGCGATTATTTACCGGATTAATTTCAAACATGGTCTGATTTCTTTTATTGAGCTAGTCAAAATGCGGTGATAAGAGCGGGATTGTACCCAATCCACGCTCTTTTTTATAGATAATATGACGCTAAATTGGCCAGATATTGTCGATGATAATTTGCAGGCTGCGGTTGCCGCGAAACTCGTTGATATCCAGCTTGTAAGCCAGTTGCACTTCGCGCACGCCGTTATCCGGCCAGAGGGCGGTATCGACATTAAAAGCAATACCGTCCAGCAGCGGACCGCCGCCGACCGGTTCGACCATGACTTTCAAATGACGCTCGCCCACCAGCCGCTGTTGCAGCAGACGGAAATGACCGTCAAACAGCGGCTCCGGGAACATCTGCCCCCACGGGCCAGCATCGCGCAGCAGCTGCGCCACTTCCATGGTCATTTCGGCTGGGCTTAGCGGACCGTCTGACACCACTTCGCCTTGCAATAGCGAAGGGTCCAGCCACTCAGTAACCAGTTCGCCAAACCGTTGCTGAAAGAGTTCGAATTTATCCTCTTCCAGCGACAGGCCTGCCGCCATCGCATGACCGCCAAACTTCAGCATCATGCCGGGGTAGAGTGTGTCTAGCCGCTCCAGCGCATCACGCATATGCAGCCCCTGAATGGAGCGACCGGAACCTTTCAGCGTACCGTCACCCGCAGGCGCAAAAGCGATAACCGGACGGTGAAAACGCTCTTTAATACGCGAAGCCAGAATACCGACAACGCCCTGATGCCATTCCGGGTGATACATTGCCAGCCCGCCGGGTAGCGTGTCGCGGCTGCGCTCCAGTTTCTCGCACAGGGTCAGGGCTTCAACCTGCATTCCCTGTTCGATCTCTTTTCGCGTCTGGTTTAGCGCATCGAGTTCATTTGCCAGTACTCGCGCTTCGCCGATATTGTCGCACAGCAACAGCGCCACACCAACGGACATATCATCCAGTCTCCCGGCTGCATTGAGACGTGGCCCCAGCGCAAAACCTAAATCGCTGGCGGCGAGTTTTTGCGCATCGCGGTTGGCCACTTCCAGCAACGCTTTAATCCCTGGACGGCACTTTCCGGCACGGATGCGACTCATCCCCTGCCAGGTCAGAATGCGATTATTAGCATCCAGCGGCACGACGTCCGCCACTGTCCCCAACGCGACCAGATCCAGCAGTTCTGCCAGGTTAGGAATTGCGATGCCGCGCTCATCAAACCAGCCCTGATCGCGCAAAAAGGTGCGCAGCGCCAGCATCAGATAAAACGCCACCCCCACGCCTGCCAGTGATTTCGACGGGAAATTGCAGTCGCGCAAGTTAGGGTTAATGATCGCTTTCGCCGCGGGTAATGTTTCGCCCGGCAAATGGTGATCGGTAACAATAACCGGAATGCCCAACGATCGAGCATGTTCAACCCCCGTATGGGAGGAAATGCCGTTATCCACCGTGACAATTAACTGCGCGCCACGGGCATGGGCCTGATCGACCACTTCCGGGCTTAAGCCGTAACCGTCTTCGAAACGGTTTGGTACCAGGTAGTCGATATTGCTGCAACCAAGCGAGCGCATCGCCAGCACGCTTAGAGCCGTGCTGGTGGCACCGTCGGCGTCGAAGTCACCGACCACCATAATCCGCGTTCCTTCGCGAAAAGCGTTGTAAAGGATCTCAACGGCCTTTTCGACGCCGCTCAGTTGCTGCCAGGGCAGCATACCTTTAACACTGCGTTCCAGTTCTTGCGCACTGCGTACTCCCCGGCTGGCATATAAACGGCGCAGCAAGGGAGGCAATTCAGCGGGCAAGTCTGCCGTTTCATCGACTTCACGGCGACGAAGTTGTATCTGTTGTTTCACGCGAATTATTTACCGCTGGTCATTTTTTGGTGTTCGTCGAGGAATTCTTTCATCTCTTTCGGCGGCTGGTAACCCGGAACAAGTGTGCCATTGCTCAGCACAATTGCCGGAGTGCCACTAACGCCAAGCTGGACGCCAAGTGCGTAATGATCGGCAATATCGATATCGCAACTTGCCGGAGTGGCAGCTTTACCCGCCATCACATCATCAAACGCTTTCTTTTTATCTTTCGCACACCAGATGGCTTTCATTTGTTGCTCAGCCTGGCTCTCCAGCCCCTGGCGAGGGAAAGCAAGATAACGCACGGTGATCCCCAGCGCGTTGTAGTCTGCCATTTGCTCATGCAGTTTGTGGCAGTAACCACAGGTAATATCAGTAAACACGGTAATGACGTGTTTTTCCTGCGGCGCTTTATAAACGATCATCTCGTTTTCAAGCGCGTTCAGTTGCTTTAACAGCATCTTATTGGTGACATTGACCGGAGCCGTTCCGCTAACGTCATACATTGGCCCCTGAATGATATGTTTACCGTCATCGGTGATGTACAACACACCGCTGTTAGTCAGAACTGTCTTCATGCCAGCCACGGGTGCAGGCTGAATATCGCTGCTTTTGATGCCCATTTTGGCTAACGTCTGTTGAATTACCGCGTCATCCGCCTGAGCAAAGCCTGAAAACGCCGCCAACAACGTAAATAACATAAAACCTTTCTTCATAAATCTTCCCGTTCTTTTCAGACATCACGCCCGCGGGTGATGCTGTTGATGAAGTTGCCGCAGTCGCTCGGTAGCGACATGCGTATAAATTTGCGTGGTGGAGAGATCGCTGTGGCCCAGTAGCATCTGCACCACGCGTAAATCCGCACCATGATTTAATAAATGAGTGGCAAAAGCGTGACGCAACACATGCGGTGACAGCTTTTCGCTGTCGATACCCGCCAGCACAGCATAATGTTTAATGCGGTGCCAGAAGGTTTGTCTCGTCATCTGCTGCGCGCGCTGACTGGGAAACAACACGTCAATTGACACACCGTTTAGCAACCACGGTCGCCCGTGTTCCAGATAAGTTTCCAGCCAGTAAACCGCCTCTTCACCTAACGGCACAAGGCGTTCTTTGTTGCCTTTACCAATGACCCGCACTACGCCCTGACGCAGGCTGATATCACTCATTGTCAGCCCGACCAGTTCAGAGACTCGCAGCCCGGTAGCATACAACACTTCAAGCATGGCTTTATCGCGCAGCTCCAGTGGCTGATCAATTAATGGTGCCTGTAATAATCGTTCGACCTGCGCTTCGCTTAAATCTTTTGGCAAACGCTGGGGCAATTTCGGCGAAGCGAGATGCGCGCTGGGATCGTCTTCACGAAACTTTTCGCGATAAAGATACTGGAACAATCGGCGCACTGCACTCAGCAAACGCGCTGAGCTGGTGGCTTTATACCCACCCTCCAGCCGTTCTGCCAGTAATGCCTGCAAATCGTCACTTTGCGCCGTCGCCAGCGTCAACCCGCGGTGATGCAACCACTCCACCATCATTGACAGATCGCGACGGTATGCGTTCAACGTATTTTCAGCCAGATTTTTTTCCAGCCACAGAGCATCAAGAAACTGCTCGATGCGTGCCAGATCCTGTTTCACTTGCGCCCCTTATGGTCACTCATTTGATCCATTATGCCTTATTGTGCCGTGACTAAAGCGATTCTGATACACTAGCCGCAAAAGCCACAGCAGAATCGAGAAGCTTACGTTATGAATATGGGTCTTTTTTACGGTTCCAGCACCTGTTACACCGAAATGGCGGCAGAAAAAATCCGCGATATTATCGGCCCAGAACTGGTGACCTTACATAACCTCAAGGACGACTCCCCGAAATTAATGGAGCAGTACGATGTGCTCATTCTGGGTATCCCGACCTGGGATTTTGGCGAAATCCAGGAAGACTGGGAAGCCGTCTGGGATCAGCTCGACGACCTGAATCTCGAAGGTAAAATTGTTGCGCTGTATGGGCTTGGCGATCAACTGGGGTATGGCGAGTGGTTCCTCGATGCGCTCGGCATGCTGCATGACAAACTCTCGACCAAAGGCGTGAAGTTCGTCGGCTACTGGCCAACGGAAGGATATGAGTTCACCAGCCCGAAACCGGTGATTGCTGACGGGCAACTGTTCGTGGGTCTGGCGCTGGACGAAACTAATCAGTATGACCTTAGCGACGAGCGTATTCAGAGCTGGTGCGAGCAAATCCTCAACGAAATGGCAGAGCATTACGCCTGACGTCACTGACGGCTTAGCGCACAGGCTTTGCCGTCATCTTTATCTTTGCGTCTCTTGTTGCAACAATATCCGCCGTAAATCCCGCCATTCGTCTTCGTCCATGCTGTCGGCTGCCAGCCATAAATGTTGCCGTTTACCGCTGTCAGAACGTAAACGCAGCATCATGCCGCTCTTAATCATCCACGGCGCTTTGACGATGCTCCACTCCTGCCCTTGCCAACGCAAACGCCCGTCCATCAACAGGCGAATTTCCCCCTGGCGGGCATTAATGCGTCGCTGGCTGCGAACGCAATCAAACACCACCAGCGAAAGTAACACCATCCATAACGGGGTGTAACTTAACGGCCAGGGCATGAGTAAAATAACAGCGGCAACCAGCCCATGAATCAGCAAGGAAAGCCACTGCGCGCGCCAGGAGACGCGTAAATCAGATTGCCACAGGACCACGTTCCCGATTCCGTGTCTGGATGAGTCGGACCATCATTTCCAGTTCTGCATCGGCCGGTTTACCGTGATTCATCAGCCAGTTGAACAGATCGGGATCGTCACATTCCAGCAGACGAATAAAGATGCGTTTTTCGTCATCACTTAAGCTGTCGTACTCATGTTCGAAAAACGGCATGATTGAAATATCGAGTTCGCGCATACCACGGCGGCATGCCCAGTGAATGCGGGCTTTGTTATTAATGTCCATCTTCTTCCTGTCTCACGAAAATCCAGTACCAGGCTATTGTAACGTGTTTTTCGACTTCTTTTGCGGGAATATCAGTAAACACAATCGCGATCGCGAAATTAACCCACAATATTTCAAGGGCTTCATTTTTTTGGAAGTCGCCTCGCAAAGCATATCAGAAGGCACAGATCGCGTAGTGAAAGCACTTGCATTGCCTCATAGCTCTTTTACCATTAGTCATAAATACGCCGTTTGTAAAACAGGACTCCATTATGGCTTTTACACCTTTTCCTCCCCGTCAGCCTACGGCTTCTGCCCGTTTACCGCTGACGCTGATGACGCTTGATGACTGGGCGCTTGCCACCATTACTGGCACGGACAGCGAAAAATATATGCAGGGTCAGGTGACAGCAGATGTCAGCCAGATGACAGAAGATCAGCACCTGCTCGCCGCCCATTGCGACGCCAAAGGTAAAATGTGGAGCAATTTACGTCTGTTCCGCGACGGCGATGGCTTTGCGTGGATTGAACGGCGCAGCGTGCGCGAGTCGCAACTGACTGAACTGAAAAAATATGCGGTGTTCTCTAAAGTGACCATCGCGCCAGACGATGAACGTGTGCTGCTTGGTGTTGCCGGTTTTCAGGCACGCGCTGCGCTGGCTAACCTCTTTAGTGAATTACCTTCGAAGGAAAAGCAGGTTATCAGAGAAGGTGCGACTACCCTGCTATGGTTTGAACACCCAGCAGAACGTTTCCTGATCGTAACCGATGAAGCTACCGCCAATACGCTGACCGATAAACTGCGCGGTGAAGCGGAACTGAACAATAGCCAACAGTGGCTGGCATTAAACATTGAAGCGGGTTTTCCGGTGATTGATGCCGCCAACAGCGGGCAGTTTATCCCACAGGCGACCAACCTCCAGGCGCTGGGCGGCATCAGCTTTAAAAAAGGCTGTTATACCGGACAAGAGATGGTGGCACGAGCTAAATTCCGCGGTGCCAACAAACGTGCCCTCTGGCTGCTGGCAGGTAGCGCCAGCCGACTGCCGGAAGCGGGTGAAGATTTAGAGCTGAAAATGGGCGAGAACTGGCGTCGTACCGGTACGGTGCTGGCTGCGGTAAAACTGGAAGATGGTCAGGTCGTGGTACAGGTCGTCATGAATAACGATATGGAACCGGACAGCATCTTCCGCGTACGCGACGATATGAATACATTGCATATCGAGCCGCTGCCGTATTCGCTCGAAGAGTAAATCTCTGTATCGCTCCGGCGACTATTGCCTGATGCGACGCTGACGCGTCTTATCATGCCTGGGATTTGGTGCCTTTATCACACCAAGGACGCGGCCCGTAGGCCGGATAAGGCGTTCACGCCGCATCCGGCAGTTGCGATCCGATGCCTGATGCGACGCTGACGCGTCTTATCAGGCCTACAAAGGCACACTCATTACGCCTGCCCAATATACAAATAGATCGCCAGAAAGTGGCACACGCTGCCGCCGAGCACAAAGCCGTGCCAGATGGCATGATTGTACGGAATGCGTTTGCAGACATAGAAAATCACCCCGAGCGAATAAACCACTCCGCCTACCGCCAGTAAGGTAACGCTGCCCGCCGCGAGCTTAACGGCCATTTCATAAATCACCACCAGCGACAGCCAGCCCATCGCCAGATAAGTCACCAGAGATAAAATTTTGAATCGGTGCGCGATGGTCAGCTTGAACAGAATCCCCAACAGCGCCAGGCTCCAGATAACAATCATCAACCCGCGCGCTAACGGAGAATCCAGCCCCACCAGCAAAAACGGCGTGTAGGTTCCGGCAATCAATAGATAAATGGCACAGTGGTCAAATTTCTTCAGCCACATTTTTGCCCGTTGATGGGGAACGGCGTGATAAAGCGTCGAAGCAAGAAACAGCAGGATCATACTGCCGCCATAGAGGCTGTAACTGGTTATCGCTGTGGCGCTGGCATTGAGATCCACCGCCTGAACCAGTAACAACACCAGCCCAACGATACCAAACACCAGCCCAATGCCGTGACTGACGCTGTTGGCAATTTCCTCTGCCAGCGAATATCCCTGCTTAATGAGGGGCTTCTGAACCATAACTTACTCCGGAGAAACGTACACGCACGTGAACACTTCTCCAGCGTAACTGAGAATAGTTCCAGTGAACACCTGTTAGCTAAAATAAATTCTGATTTGAGACTAATCTCCGAAAAATCATGAAATTAAATGCGAAATTTCAACTAACAGGCGTGAGTTCAATTTAAAGGCATTTAAATTCAATCACATAAAACTGTGTCTGGCCGGGATAGATATCGGCAATGACCTTTTTCAGATCAGTCAGGGTCATATTTTCCTGCTCTGCATGTTTTTCCGTCAGTGTATCCAGCGTTACGGTTGAGGTTGCGGTGACTTCAATCGTGCAAAAATAACCGTCATCTTCAAAACGCCCGACACGAAGCACATCACCCGTTTTGAAGTGCGATTCAGACTCGTCGCGGATGGTGATGGTTTTACGCCCAGCCAGAATGTCATCCTGGAAACGTTGAAAAAAAGTGATGTCGTTTGGCTGCATGGTACTATTTCCTGTAAGAATTGACTCATCTGGAGCCTATGATAGTGAAAAAACTCACCTTACCGAAAGATTTCTTATGGGGCGGCGCAGTTGCCGCTCATCAGGTCGAAGGCGGCTGGAACAAAGGCGGCAAAGGGCCGAGCATTTGTGACCTTCTGACCGGTGGCGCACACGGCGTGCCGCGCGAAATCACCAAAGAAGTCTTGCCAGGAAAATACTATCCAAACCATGAAGCCGTTGATTTTTATGGTCACTACAAGGAAGACATCAAGCTATTTGCCGAAATGGGCTTCAAATGTTTTCGCACTTCCATCGCCTGGACGCGCATTTTCCCAAAAGGTGATGAAACTCAGCCAAACGAAGAAGGGCTGAAGTTCTACGATGATATGTTCGATGAACTGCTGAAATACAACATCGAACCGGTGATCACCCTCTCCCACTTTGAAATGCCGCTGCATCTGGTGCAGCAATACGGTAGCTGGACCAACCGTAAAGTGGTTGATTTCTTTGTACGTTTCGCGGAAGTGGTATTTGAACGCTATAAGCATAAAGTCAAATACTGGATGACCTTCAACGAAATTAACAACCAGCGTAACTGGCGTGCACCTCTGTTCGGTTACTGCTGCTCTGGCGTGGTGTATACCGAACATGAAAACCCGGAAGAGACGATGTATCAGGTGCTGCATCACCAGTTTGTCGCCAGCGCCCTGGCGGTGAAAGCCGCGCGTCGCATTAACCCGGAAATGAAAGTCGGCTGTATGCTGGCGATGGTGCCGCTTTACCCTTACTCCTGTAATCCGGACGATGTGATGTTCGCCCAGGAGTCGATGCGCGAACGCTACGTCTTTACCGATGTGCAACTGCGTGGCTATTACCCGTCCTATGTGTTGAACGAGTGGGAGCGTCGCGGATTTAACATCAAAATGGAAGAAGGCGATCTCGATGTACTGCGTGAAGGCACCTGCGATTATCTTGGTTTCAGCTATTACATGACCAACGCAGTGAAAGCCGAAGGCGGCACCGGCGATGCGATCTCTGGTTTTGAAGGCAGCGTACCGAACCCTTATGTTAAGGCTTCGGACTGGGGCTGGCAGATTGATCCGGTGGGTCTGCGTTACGCACTTTGCGAACTGTATGAGCGTTACCAGAAGCCGCTGTTTATTGTCGAAAACGGTTTTGGCGCTTACGACAAAGTGGAAGAAGATGGCAGCATCAACGACGACTACCGCATTGACTACCTGCGCGCCCATATTGAAGAGATGAAAAAAGCGGTGACTTACGATGGCGTGGATCTGATGGGCTACACACCGTGGGGTTGCATCGACTGCGTGTCGTTCACCACCGGGCAGTACAGCAAACGCTACGGCTTTATCTATGTGAATAAACATGACGACGGTACTGGCGATATGTCGCGTTCACGTAAGAAGAGCTTTAACTGGTACAAAGAGGTGATTGCCAGCAACGGCGAGAAGTTTTAAGTCGATGAAGTACCGGATGCAATACTCGTTGCATCCGGTCAGATAACTTTCCTGTTTTATTTTCCACCCGCCAAATCGATAAAACTTCCCGTGACATAAGAGGCTTTATCACTTAACAGCCAGACGATGGCCTGCGCGACCTCTTCCGCCTGTCCGCCACGCTGCATGGGGATGTTCGACTTAACGCGATCAACGCGTCCAGGTTCGCCACCGCTGGCGTGCATTTCGGTATAAATAAACCCTGGCCGCACGCCGTTAACGCGGATCCCCTGCGCGGCGACTTCCAGCGACAGCCCTGTGGTTAACGTATCAATCGCCCCTTTCGAGGCCGCATAATCAACGTATTCCCCCGGAGATCCCAGCCGTGAGGCCACTGAAGAGACGTTGACGATAGCACCGCCATTACCGCCATTTTTAAGCGCCATGCGTTTTACCGCCTCGCGGCAACAGAGAAAATATCCCGTCACATTGGTGGAAAGTACCCGGTTGATTCGCTCTGCGGTAAGGTTTTCTACGGTGCACTGGGTAAACAAGATCCCGGCGTTATTGACCAGCGCGGCTAGCGGTTCATCGTGCTGATCGATTGCTGTAAACATTGCGATGACCTGATTTTCGTCGCTGATATCCGCCTGAAGCACGAATGCCTTGCCACCGGCTTGCGTGATTAACTTCACCACTTCCTGCGCCGCGTGGAGGTTTTGCTGATAATTAACCGCCACCGTATACCCTTCTTGCGCCAACAGTAATGCAGTTGCCCGCCCGATGCCGCGACTGCCACCGGTCACAAGTGCTATAGTCATTTGTTTTCCTAAAAAAATAAAGGCGCCGAAGCGCCTTTAGAAGATAGTCGAATCAGTAAATTACTGGTATTCGCTAATCGGTACGCAGGAGCAGAACAGGTTACGGTCCCCGTAAACATCATCCAGACGTTTCACTGTCGGCCAATATTTGTCTGCCACGCCTGCCGGGAATACTGCAACTTCACGGCTGTACGGATGCGCCCACTCGGCGACCAGTTCGCTCTGAATGTGCGGCGCGTTCACCAGCGGGTTATCTTCCAGCGGCCAGACACCGGCTTTCACCTGGTCGATTTCTGCGCGGATAGACAGCATCGCATCGATAAAACGATCCAGTTCCACTTTGCTTTCAGATTCAGTCGGTTCAACCATCAGCGTCCCCGCCACCGGGAACGACATAGTCGGCGCGTGGAAACCATAGTCGATCAGGCGCTTGGCAATATCCAGCTCGCTGATGCCGGTTTCTTCTTTCAGCGGGCGAATATCGAGAATACATTCGTGCGCCACGCGGCCGTCGCGACCGGTATACAGCACCGGGAAGGCATCCTGCAGGCGGCTGGCAATATAGTTGGCGTTGAGGATTGCCACCTGGCTTGCTTTTTTCAGCCCTTCTGCGCCCATCATGCGGATGTACATCCAGCTAATTGGCAGAATAGAAGCGCTACCGAACGGTGCCGCAGAAACCGCGCCCTGACGGGTTAACATGCCTTCGATTTGCACCACACTATGACCCGGAACAAACGGTGCCAAATGCGCTTTCACGCCGATCGGTCCCATACCCGGACCACCACCGCCGTGCGGAATGCAGAAAGTTTTATGCAGGTTAAGGTGCGAAACGTCCGCGCCAATAAAGCCCGGCGAAGTGATGCCAACCTGGGCGTTCATGTTCGCGCCATCAAGGTAAACCTGACCGCCGAACTGATGCACGATTTCACACACTTCACGGATCGTTTCTTCGTACACGCCGTGGGTGGAAGGATAGGTCACCATAATGCAGGAGAGATTATCGCCCGCCTGCTCCGCTTTCGCGCGCAGGTCAGTCAGATCGATGTTGCCGTTTTTATCACACGCCACAACCACCACCTGCATTCCTGCCATATGCGCGGAAGCTGGGTTAGTGCCATGCGCAGAAGCCGGGATCAGGCAGATATCGCGATGTCCTTCGTTGCGGCTTTCATGATAATGACGAATCGCCAGCAGCCCCGCGTATTCGCCCTGAGCGCCAGAGTTCGGCTGCATACAGACGGCGTCGTAACCGGTCAGTTTCACCAGCCAGTCAGCCAGTTGGGCGATCATCTGCTGATAACCTTCGGCCTGTTCCGGCGGGCAGAACGGGTGCAGTTCGGCAAATTCCGGCCAGGTGATTGGGATCATCTCGGCGGCGGCGTTCAGTTTCATGGTGCAGGAACCCAGCGGGATCATCGCCTGATTCAGCGCCAGATCTTTACGCTCCAGCGAGTGCATATAGCGCATCATTTCGGTTTCGCTGTGGTAGCGATTAAATACCGGATGGGTGAGAATTTCGTCATCGCGCAGCATTGCAGGCTGAATAGAACGGCTGTCGTGAGCCACGTCTTTGTCCAGCGTGTCGATGTCCAGTCCGTGATTATCGCCCAGCAGTACGCTGAAAAGCTGCATCACGTTTTCGCGCGTGGTGGTTTCATCAAGGGTGATCCCAACCGCATTCAGAATATCGCTACGCAGGTTGATTTCAGCCGCTTCGGCACGCGCCAGCACGCCCGCTTTGTCGGCCACTTCCACACACAAAGTATCGAAATAGTGCGCATGGCGCAGCTTCAGACCTTTTTGTTGCAGGCCTGCCGCCAGGATATCGGTCAGACGGTGAATGCGGTTAGCGATACGTTTCAGGCCAACCGGGCCGTGATAAACGGCATACAGGCTGGCGATGTTTGCCAGCAGTACCTGGGAAGTACAAATGTTGGAGTTCGCTTTCTCACGGCGAATATGTTGCTCGCGAGTCTGCATCGCCATGCGCAGCGCGGTATTGCCCGCAGCATCTTTCGATACACCAATAATACGGCCCGGCATTGAGCGTTTGTATTCATCTTTCGCCGCAAAGAATGCCGCATGTGGGCCACCGTAGCCCATCGGTACGCCAAAGCGTTGCGCCGACCCAAAGACAATATCCGCGCCCTGTTTACCCGGCGCGGTTAACAGCACCAGCGCCATAATATCGGCGGCGACGCTGACCACAATTTTGCGTGATTTCAGTTCGCTGATAAGCGCAGTGTAGTCGTGAATTTCACCGGTAGTGCCAACCTGCTGTAACAGCACGCCGAAGACGTCCTGGTGATCGAGCACTTTTTGTGCATCATCGACAATCACTTCAAAACCAAAGGTTTCTGCGCGTGTACGTACTACATCTAAAGTTTGCGGATGCACGTCAGAAGCAACGAAGAAGCGGTTGGCATTTTTCAGTTTACTGACGCGTTTTGCCATCGCCATTGCTTCGGCGGCAGCGGTGGCTTCATCCAACAAAGAAGCAGAGGCCATATCCAGCCCGGTCAAATCCAGCGTTACCTGCTGGAAGTTAAGCAGTGCTTCAAGGCGGCCCTGGGAGACTTCAGGTTGATACGGAGTATACGCGGTATACCAGCCCGGATTTTCCAGCATGTTACGCAGGATAACCGGCGGTAGCTGCACGGCGGTGTAACCCATGCCGATGTAAGACGTGAAGCGTTTATTGCGACTGGCAATAGCCTTGAGTTCCGCCAGTGCGGCGTATTCGGTCGCCGGTGCGCCAACCTGCGGTGGTATCGCAAGCTGAATATCTTTCGGCACAATCTGGCCGGTCAGCGCGTTTAACGATTGTGCGCCAACGGCATTCAGCATTTCTTGCTGTTGCGCGGCGTCCGGTCCGATATGGCGTTCAATAAAAGCGCCGCTGTTTTCAAGCTGGCTTAACGTCTGTGTCATGAGCGATGGTTCCTGAAACGTGCAGTGAATTGTGAACCTCTCTCCTTGCGAAGAGAGTGAGGGTGAGGCGTAAATGTTCCTCACCCTAATCCTCTTCCGCAGAAGAGGAATAAAGCCGTTACTCGTCTTCTAACAATGCTTCGTATGCGGTCGCATCCAGCAGTGATTCCAGTTC
Source organism: Escherichia sp. MOD1-EC6021 (assembly GCF_002965245.1). Lineage (NCBI taxonomy): Bacteria > Pseudomonadati > Pseudomonadota > Gammaproteobacteria > Enterobacterales > Enterobacteriaceae > Escherichia > Escherichia sp. MOD1-EC6021. Next base: position 69,299 of record NZ_PTRU01000014.1, read on the forward strand.
GCTTTCATCGCTGGCTTTGATTTTGAAGATCCAGCCGCCTGCATACGGTTCGCTGTTCACCAGTTCCGGAGAATCGCTCAGTGCGTCGTTTACCGCCACGATTTCACCGCTTACTGGCGCATAAATGTCTGACGCCGCTTTTACCGATTCGGCAACCGCGCAGTCATCGCCCGCGCTTACCGTTGCGCCCACTTCCGGCAGGTCAACAAACACCATATCGCCTAACAGCTCCTGAGCGTGCTCAGTGATGCCAACCGTGTAAGTGCCGTCGGCTTCTTTACGCAGCCATTCGTGTTCTTTGCTGTATTTCAGTTCTGCTGGTACGTTGCTCATCAATTAATCTCCAAAAAGTAAATCACGCGACGGCTTTGCCGTTACGCACAAAAACAGGTTTCGTCACTTTTACCGGCATTTCACGGTTGCGAATTTGCACAATCGCCGTTTCGCCAATACCTTCCGGCACGCGTGCCAGCGCAATGCTGTAACCCAACGTCGGGGAGAAAGTACCGCTGGTGATAATGCCTTCATGCTGATTGCCCTGCGCATCGGTAAAACGTACCGGCAGTTCATTACGCAGCACGCCTTTTTCGGTCATCACCAGACCAACCAGTTTTTCTGTGCCATGTTCACGCTGCGCTTCCAGAGCTTCACGACCGATAAAGTCACGATCAGTCGGTTCCCAGGCGATGGTCCAGCCCATGTTGGCTGCTAAAGGAGAAATGGTTTCGTCCATCTCCTGACCATAAAGATTCATACCCGCTTCCAGACGCAGTGTGTCACGAGCGCCCAGACCGCAGGGCTTAACGCCCGCTTCCACCAGCGCACGCCAGAAATCCGCCGCTTTTTCATTGGGCAGCGCAATTTCGTAGCCCGCTTCACCGGTATAACCGGTGGTGGCAATAAACAGATCGCCAGCCTGCACGCCAAAGAAGGGTTTCATCCCTTCCACCGCCTGACGCTGAGCATCATTAAACAGTGTGGCAGCTTTTGCCTGCGCATTCGGTCCTTGAACGGCAATCATGGAAAGGTCATCACGAACGGTAATTTCGATACCGAAGGGTTCAGCGTGTTGGGTAATCCAGGAGAGGTCTTTTTCGCGGGTGGCGGAGTTAACAACGAGGCGGAAGAAATCTTCAGTAAAGTAGTAGACGATAAGGTCATCTATCACACCGCCAGAGGCATTCAACATCCCCGAGTAAAGGGCTTTGCCGCTTTTGGTGAGCTTCGCCACATCGTTCGCCAGCAGATAACGCAGAAACTCCCTGGTGCGACTGCCGCGAAGATCGACGATGGTCATATGTGACACATCAAACATTCCGGCATCGGTACGTACCGCATGATGTTCGTCGATTTGCGAACCGTAATGCAGCGGCATCATCCAGCCGTGGAAATCCACCATGCGAGCGCCGCAAAGCGTGTGTTGTTCGTACAAAGGAGTCTGTTGTGCCATCTTGTCCTCATTGAATAAGCGGGGCTGACAACTTTTTCATGGTGAAATTATCACCACGAAACCCAGCATCGGAGCCACTCCCGGTCCCCAACGCAATCGTTCTCTTTTCCCTGAACTTACCACCGAAACAGACTGTTAACCATAAGGTAAAATTGATCATCACATTAGCTTATGGTTAAAAAACGCCTAAATCACAACAGAATAAAAAACCAAAAAAAGAACCAATCTCTATACAAAGATAATTAGATGAGAAAGTTAATTTGAATAAGGCAACATTAAGAACTGAAAAAATGTCAAAAAACACCAAATCAAAAATTCGTGGCATTAGAAAATATAATGCGAAATCGCAGGTGAAATTAGTTTATTTCAAATGAGGAAAATCTCCCGGCGAAAAAACCGGGAGATGAAAGTGTGATGGGTATCAAATAAACAGCAGTAGAGAAATTTTTAGCGCAGCCATTCAGGCAAATCGTTTAATCCCATTGCCTGACGAATAAGTTGTGGCTTAACGCCAGGAAGCGTGTCGGCCAGTTTCAGGCCAATATCACGCAGCAGTTTTTTCGCCGGATTAGCCCCGGAAAACAGATCGCGGAATCCCTGCATACCTGCCAGCATCAGCGCCGCACTGTGCTTGCGGCTACGCTCATAGCGACGCAGGTAAATGTACTGCCCGATGTCTTTACCCTGACGATGCAACCGTTTCAGTTCAGCAATCAGCTCTGCAGCATCCATAAAGCCGAGATTCACCCCCTGCCCCGCCAACGGGTGAATGGTATGTGCGGCGTCGCCCACCAGCGCCAGACGGTGCGCGGCAAACTGGCGCGCATAACGCCCAGTCAGCGGGAACACCAGGCGTTCACTCTCAACCTTGCATAAGCCCAGGCGATTATCAAAAGCGATATTTAACTCGCGGTTAAATTCGTCTTCACCTGCCTGCTGCATCCGCTGTGCTTCCTCTGGGGACAGTGACCAGACAATTGAGCAAAGATGCGGATCGCTAAGCGGCAAAAAGGCCAGAATGCCTTCGCCATGGAAAACCTGTCGCGCCACCGCATCATGCGGTTCTTCCGTGCGAATGGTCGCCACCAGCGCGTGATGCTGATAATCCCAGAAAGTCAGCGGAATATCGGCTTTGTTGCGCAACCAGGAATTAGCGCCGTCTGCGCCAATTACCAGACGCGCCGTTAACATGCTGCCGTCTTTCAGCGTCAGGAAGGTTTCGTTCTCTCCCCAGGCGACCTGCTGTAATTCTGCAGGGGCTAACAGGCTGATATCTGAGGACTGCTGTGCTTTGTTCCACAGCGCGTAGTGAATGACTGAATTTTCAACGATATGCCCAAGATGGCTATAGCCCATGCTTTGATCGTCAAACGAAATGTGACCAAAACTGTCTTTGTCCCACACATCCATGCCGTGATAGCAACTGGCTCTGCGGGAGAGAATCTCCTGCCAGACGCCAAGACGGGTGAGTAATTTTTCGCTGGCGGCATTGATAGCCGAAACGCGCAGTTGTGGTGGTGCATCCGCCGCCAGGGGTTCCGGTACGCGCTGCTCCAGTACGGCAACGCGTAAGCCGCTCCCCTGTAAGCCGCAGGCAACCGCCAGCCCCACCATGCCGCCGCCAACAATGGCTACATCAACACTTTGCATTGTTTATTCCTTAAAACCGCCTTCAACGCGCCACCCAACCGAGGGTGCGCTGCGCCAGCACATCGCGTGCCGGAGTGAATAATTCCATTGCCATCAGCCCGATGTTGCGCCCGACAACCAGCGGCGTCCAACGGTTGGCAAAAAGATGTACAAGGCTGTCCGTGACGCCGATGGTTGCTTCTCGATCGCTCTGCCGACGCTGCTGATAACGGCACAATACGCCGTAATCACCGATGTCATCTTCACGTGCCTGAGCCTGAGTCAGCGTTTCCGCAAGGCTCATCACATCCCGCATACCGAGGTTGAACCCTTGCCCGGCAATCGGGTGCAGAGTTTGCGCCGCATTGCCCACCAGCACGGTACGATGGGTAATAGGTCTGGCGGCGCGGGTTAACGCCAGCGGGTAAGCACTGCGTTTACCAGCGTGGGTAATTTTCCCAAGTCGCCAACCAAAGGCCGACTGGAGTTCACGGCAAAACGTCTCGTCGCTCCACGACAGCACCTCTTCGCGCCGTTCCAGTGGATGACACCAGACCAGCGAACAGCGTCCGTCAGACATCGGCAACATCGCCAACGGGCCATATTGTGTGAAACGCTCAAACGCCCGGCCTTCGTGCGCAACGGAAGTCGCAACGTTCGCAATCACGGCCAGTTGTTCGTAAGGCTCCTGCTGCCAGTCAACACCGCACGCGGTGGCTAACGCGGAATGGGTGCCATCAGCGGCTACCAGCACGCAGCCCGTCAGCGTCTCGCCACTCTCCAGCGTCACTTCAACGTGACTCTGAGCACGGGCAACGTTAGCCACGCGATCAGGGCAATGCAGCGTTACGCCAGGTGCTTTGCGCAGTAATGCAAACAGCCGTTGCCCGACATTATGCAATTCGACAACCTGCCCCAGCGCCGCCAGTTGGTAATCTTCTGCGGCGAGGGTGACGAATCCGGCATGACCACGATCGCTGACATGCACGCTGGTGATGGCGGTTGCGCAATCAGCCAGAGATTGCCAGACGCCGATGCGCGCCAGTTGCTGACAAGTACCCGCCGCCAGCGCAATAGCTCGTCCATCAAAGCCCGGATGAGCATGTGACTCTGGCGCGGTCGCTTCAATCAAATGTACCGGCAGCGCCCCGTGACTTAACCGGGAAATAGCCAGCGCCAGCGTCGCGCCCGCCATGCCGCCACCGACGATGATTACGCTCATTGCTTTCTCGCAGCTGCCATCAACGCTTCGATTTCTTCCGGCTTTTTCACCACGCTGGCGGTGAGGTTTTCGTTACCGGTTTCGGTAATCACAATGTCGTCTTCAATACGAATGCCGATACCGCGATATTGTTCTGGCACTTCTGCATCCGGCGCAATATACAGCCCCGGCTCTACGGTCAGTACCATGCCCGGTTCCAGAATGCGCGAGCGATCCTGACCATAAATACCAACATCATGGACATCCAGACCTAACCAGTGGCTAAGGCCATGCATAAAGAAAGGACGATGGGCGTTCTGAGCGATCAGTTCATCAACATCACCTTTCAGGATGCCGAGTTTTACCAGGCCGCTAACCATGATGCGCACCACTTCACCAGTGACTTCCTGAATGGAAGTTCCCGGACGATACAGCCGCAGGCTGGTTTCAAGAGACTCCAGCACAATGTCGTAGATTTCACGCTGGGCCTGGGTGAATTTGCCGTTGACCGGGAAGGTGCGGGTAATATCGCCCGCGTAACCTTTGTATTCACAACCCGCGTCAATCAACACCAGGTCACCGTCGCGCAGTTCACTCTCGTTTTCGGTGTAGTGCAGAATGCAGCCGTTTTCACCGCTGCCGACAATGGTGTTATAGGAAGGATAGCGCGCACCGTGGCGGTTAAATTCGTGGTGAATTTCGCCTTCCAGGTGGTACTCGAACATTCCCGGACGGCATTTTTCCATCGCCCGGGTATGCGCCAGGGCGGTGATTTCCCCCGCGCGGCGAAGTACGGCAATCTCTTCTGGTGATTTGAACAGGCGCATTTCATGAACAATGGGACGCCAGTCGATCATCGTTGCCGGGGCGGTGAGATTCTGTCGCGAACCTTTACGCAGTTTTTCAAGCGCGCTGTTCACGATTTCATCAGCATATGCATATTCGCCCTGGGCGTGGTACACCACATCCAGACCATTAAGTAGTTGATAAAGTTGCTGATTGATTTCGCTGAACGCCAGTGCGCGATCAACGCCCAGTTTATCCGGTGCAGCATCCTGACCTAAGCGGCGACCAAACCAGATCTCTGCCGTCAGGTCGCGTACGCGGTTAAACAGAACGCTGTGGTTATGAGTGTCATCACTTTTAATCAGCACCAGCACCGCTTCCGGTTCGTTAAAGCCGGTGAAGTACCAGAAGTCACTGTTCTGACGATAGGGGTATTCGCTGTCGGCGCTACGTGTTACTTCTGGTGCAGCAAAAATCAGCGCGGCGCTGCCGGGTTGCATTTGCTCCACCAGGGCCTGACGGCGACGCTGAAACTCTTGCCGGGATATCTCACTCATAACACTCTCCTTACGTTTTTTGTTTTTAGTGTAGAGTCGGTTTTTGTACTTCTGGCGCGGTCGGTTGCGGATGAGTAAAGGTGTCGTGGCATAACAGCGCGGCAACACGGACGTACTCGATGATCTCTTCAAGCGACATTTCCAGCTCTTCCTGATCTTCGTCTTCGTCGTAGCCCAGCTGCGCGATGTTACGCAGATCGTCGATGGCTTCACCGGTTTCGCCGGTCACTTTGTCCAGCTTCGGTTGCGTAACGCCAAGACCAAGCAGGAAGTGATTAACCCAACCTGCCAGCGCATCAGCCCGATCGAAAACGCTGACATCATCGCCATCAGGCAGATAAAGCTGAAAAAGGAAGCCGTCATCCTGCAGGGCATCGCTGGTAGCAGAGTGCATTTTGCGCAATGCCTGTGCCAGCTCATGACCGAAAGCCATGCCTTCGTTCGTCAGGTCGTGAAGCAGCGGCAGCCATGAGCTGTCATCGTTACCACCACATATCATCCCACTGATTAAACCATGCATCTCAGCAGGGGTCAGACCCGTCCCTTGTTGGTTCAGATACTGGTTCATTTCGTTGTAACCAGGCATTTCGTTCTGTATAGACATAAGCATTCGTCGTCAAAGGGAGGAATATTCATGATATGCTACCACTTTGGGCCCTGGTGGACCAGAAAAGGGCTTGTCTCTTCTCATCAGGGTAGCTATAGTGTCGCCCCTTCGCAGACCATGGGTCTAAAGACGAAGGCAGCGCAGTCAATCAGCAGGAAGGTGGCATGTCTGCACAACCCGTCGATATCCAAATTTTTGGCCGTTCACTGCGTGTGAACTGCCCGCCTGACCAAAGGGATGCGTTGAATCAGGCAGCGGACGATCTGAACCAACGGTTGCAAGATCTGAAAGAACGCACTAGAGTCACAAATACTGAACAGTTGGTCTTCATTGCCGCATTGAATATCAGCTATGAGTTAGCGCAAGAAAAAGCGAAGACTCGTGACTACGCGGCAAGTATGGAACAGCGTATTCGGATGCTGCAGCAGACCATAGAACAAGCGTTACTTGAACAAGGTCGCATCACCGAAAAAACTAACCAAAACTTTGAATGACACTTTTCGGTTTACTGTGGTAGAGTAACCGTGAAGACAAAATTTCTCTGAGATGTTCGCAAGCGGGCCAGTCCCCTGAGCCGATATTTCATACCACAAGAATGTGGCGCTCCGCGGTTGGTGAGCATGCTCGGTCCGTCCGAGAAGCCTTAAAACTGCGACGACACATTCACCTTGAACCAAGGGTTCAAGGGTTACAGCCTGCGGCGGCATCTCGGAGATTCCCTTCTTATCTGGCACCAGCCATGACGCAACTACCAGAACTCCCACTGACATTATCCCGACAAGAAATCCGCAAAATGATTCGGCAACGTCGTCGTGCGTTAACGCCGGAACAACAGCAGGAAATGGGTCAACAAGCCGCTACCCGGATGATGACGTATCCCCCGGTGGTGATGGCACATACGGTCGCTGTATTCCTCTCTTTTGATGGCGAACTCGACACCCAGCCACTCATAGAACAACTCTGGCGCGCCGGTAAGCGCGTATATCTTCCAGTTTTGCATCCCTTTAGTGCCGGTAATTTGCTGTTCCTGAATTACCATCCGCAAAGCGAACTGGTGATGAACAGGTTGAAGATCCATGAGCCAAAACTGGATGTGCGTGACGTGCTACCCCTTTCCCGATTAGACGTGTTGATCACACCGCTGGTCGCCTTTGATGAGTACGGTCAGCGCCTGGGAATGGGCGGTGGTTTTTATGATCGGACCTTACAGAACTGGCAGCGCTATCAAATGCAACCGGTGGGTTATGCGCATGATTGTCAGTTGGTGGAAAAACTCCCCGTTGAAGAGTGGGATATCCCACTTCCTGCGGTGGTTACACCGTCGAAAGTCTGGGAGTGGTAAGGGCGACACACCTGCATCGCCCTGATTGACATCGTTGATTCTTTAACCTAATTTAGTGAGTAAGGGTAAGGGAGGATGACTCCTCCCCTGTGACTGACTGTTAATAAGCTGGCAAACTTATGAGTAACAGTACAATCAGTATGATGGCAAGTCGCATCATAACCCTTCTCCTTCAAGCCCTCGCTTCGGTGAGGGCTTTACCGTTACAGCCCCATGCTGCCCTGCCATCGTAAACTCTCTTTAAATAAGCACAACGCATTGATCTGGCTTTGATTTATTTCTTCGAGCAGACTCGCAAAGGCAATTGCAGCGCACTACAAATGGCAGTGACATGCGCGGGAAAAGGGATAAAAAAACGGGCAAGTCAGTGACCTGCCCGTTAATTTTCAGAGAAGGGGAATTAGTACAGCAGACGGGCGCGAATGGTGCCCGGAATAGCTTTCATTGCCTGCAGCGCTTTTTCGGCAACGTCTTCGTCAGCTTCAATATCAATAACCACATAACCCATCTGCGCTGAGGTTTGCAGATACTGTGCAGCGATGTTAACGCCCTGCTCGGCAAAGATTTTGTTCAGCGCAGTCAGCACGCCCGGACGGTTTTCGTGGATGTGCATCAGACGACGCCCACCATGCAGTGGCAGCGAGACTTCCGGGAAGTTCACTGCAGAGAGCGTTGAGCCATTGTCAGAATACTTGATCAATTTACCCGCAACTTCCAGGCCGATATTCTCCTGCGCTTCCTGAGTCGAACCGCCAATATGTGGCGTCAGAAGGACGTTGTCGAATTCACACAGCGGAGAGGTAAATGGATCGCTGTTGGTCGCCGGTTCCGTCGGGAAGACATCGATTGCCGCACCTGCCAGGTGTTTGCTCGCCAGCGCGTCACACAGCGCCGGAATATCCACCACCGTTCCGCGCGAGGCATTAATCAGCAACGAGCCGGGCTTCATTAGTGAAATCTCTTTCGCGCCCATCATATTTTTGGTAGACGGATTCTCTGGCACATGCAAACTCACCACATCGCTCATATTCAGCAGATCAGAAAGATGCTGTACCTGAGTGGCGTTGCCCAGCGGTAGTTTGTTTTCAATATCATAAAAGTAAACATACATTCCCAGCGATTCAGCCAGAATGCCCAACTGTGTACCAATATGACCATAGCCGATGATACCCAGCTTTTTGCCGCGCGCTTCAAAAGAGCCAGCTGCCAGCTTGTTCCAGACACCACGGTGTGCTTTAGCGTTGGCTTCCGGTACGCCGCGCAATAGCAGGAGAAGTTCGCCAATTACCAACTCCGCAACAGAGCGCGTATTGGAGAACGGTGCGTTAAATACCGGGATCCCGCGTTTTGCAGCTGCATCCAGATCAACCTGGTTTGTTCCGATACAGAAACAGCCAATAGCGACCAGTTTTTCTGCGGCGTTGATCACGTCTTCAGTCAGATGGGTACGGGATCGCAGGCCGATGAAGTGGGCATCGCGGATGGATTCTTTTAATTGTTCATCATCCAGCGCGCCTTTGTGAAATTCGATGTTGGTGTAACCCGCTGCACGAAGGCTTTCAAGCGCCTTTTGGTGCACGCCTTCTACCAGCAGAAACTTAATCTTGTCTTTCTCCAGCGATACCTTTGCCATTTACCCAATCCTGTCTTTTGAAATGTTGTGTGCGGATTTGCATCCGCCTTTCAACATATCAAAAAATAATATTGCGGCAATATGAACGTTTGCGTCGCGATGTTGAGGAAATATCACGCAAAGGTATTTCTTGGATGAATATGCTGGTTCAGAGGATTTATTTAGAGCAATCGACAATAGCCAGGTAAAAACGTGACACATGTCACCAAATTTAATGAAGAGAATTTTTTTAACGGGGGAGGTTCCCCCGTCAGATCATTTCACAATGGTTTTGACACCGTCAGGTGTGCCAATCAGCGCAACGTCCGCGCCACGGTTAGCAAACAGACCAACAGTCACCACGCCTGGAATCGCATTTATGGCGTTTTCCATCGCTATCGGGTCAAGGATTTCCATGCCGTGGACGTCGAGGATCACGTTGCCGTTATCGGTCACCACGCCCTGGCGGTATTCCGGACGACCGCCCAGTTTCACCAGCTGGCGCGCCACTGCACTACGTGCCATCGGGATAACTTCTACTGGCAGCGGGAATTTGCCCAGAATATCAACCTGCTTAGAAGCGTCTGCAATACAGATAAATTTTTCCGCAACCGAAGCAATGATTTTTTCACGGGTCAGCGCCGCGCCGCCGCCTTTGATCATCTGCATGTGGCCGTTGATTTCATCTGCACCGTCGACGTAGATGCCAAGGCTGTCGACTTCGTTGAGATCAAAAACGTGAATGCCCAGGCTTTTCAGTTTTTCTGTGGAAGCATCTGAACTGGAAACAGCCCCTTCAATCTGGCCTTTCATCGTGCCGAGCGCATCAATAAAGTGTGCGGCGGTGGAACCTGTACCTACACCAACAATGGTGCCGGGCTGAACATACTGAAGTGCCGCCCATCCTACTGCTTTTTTCAATTCATCCTGCGTCATGATCGTTTCGCCTGTGGTATGAAATTTCACACGCATTATACTCTAAATAATTCGAGTTGCAGGAAGGCGACAAGAGAGTGAATCCCCAGGAGCTTACAGAAGTAAGTGACTGGGGTGAGCGAACGCAGACGCAGCACATGCAACTTGAAGTATGACGAGTATATACAAAAAAAGCGATTCAGACCCCGTTGGCAAGCCGCGTGGTTAACTCATCCATAAAATATCGCGCAATGGCGGGCATCCCCTTTCGCCCGGCAAATAAAGCATACAACGGTCTGGGTATGCCGCTCCACGGTGCGAACAGAGGCAATAACGCCACGCCATTCAACATAACCAGGGCGCGAACTCGCTGAGCGAAATGCAATAGCGCAAATCCCTGATCTTTTAAGCTGCGTGTTTAACCACTGATACAAATGTACCCGCCGACGGCTTCGGTATATGCAACCTGACGCAAAATTGTGTCATAGTGCAGGAAAAAGCATTTACCAGGAGCAGACAACAGCAATGAAACGCCCGGACTACAGAACATTACAGGCACTGGATGCGGTGATACGTGAACGAGGATTTGAGCGCGCGGCACAAAAGCTGTGCATTACACAATCAGCCGTCTCACAGCGCATTAAGCAACTGGAAAATATGTTCGGGCAGCCGCTGTTGGTGCGTACCGTACCGCCGCGCCCGACGGAACAAGGGCAAAAACTGCTGGCACTGCTACGCCAGGTGGAGTTACTGGAAGAAGAGTGGCTGGGCGATGAACAAACCGGTTCAACTCCGCTGCTGCTTTCACTGGCGGTCAACGCTGACAGTCTGGCGACGTGGTTGCTTCCGGCGCTGGCTCCTGTGTTAGCTGATTCGCCTATCCGCCTCAACTTGCAGGTAGAAGATGAAACCCGCACTCAGGAACGTCTGCGCCGCGGCGAAGTGGTCGGCGCGGTGAGTATTCAACATCAGGCGCTGCCGAGTTGTCTTGTCGATAAGCTCGGTGCGCTTGACTATCTGTTCGTCAGCTCAAAACCGTTTGCCGAAAAATATTTCCCTAACGGCGTAACGCGTTCGGCATTACTGAAAGCGCCAGTGGTCGCGTTTGACCATCTTGATGATATGCACCAGGCCTTTTTGCAGCAAAACTTTGATCTGCCTCCAGGCAGCGTACCCTGCCATATCGTTAATTCTTCAGAAGCGTTCGTGCAACTTGCTCGTCAGGGGACCACCTGCTGTATGATCCCACATCTGCAAATCGAGAAAGAACTGGCCAGCGGCGAACTGATTGACTTAACGCCAGGGCTATTTCAACGCCGGATGCTCTACTGGCACCGCTTTGCTCCTGAAAGCCGCATGATGCGTAAAGTCACTGATGCGTTGCTCGATTATGGTCACAAAGTTCTTCGTCAGGAATAATCCATCAAATAATGCCTGGTAATACATACCAGGCATCACCTCCAGTTCTTTTTGTATTCCTTGAATCACATCACAAAATAGACAAATCTCAGGCGGCAAAAAACGACGTCTGAATGCATTTTTTTTGCTGGCGACAAACCCACGTAAAAAGCTCACCGTAAGCGCAAATACCCTCATTTTGATTGCGTTTTATGGAGCAAATAATGTCTAACGTGCAGGAGTGGCAACAGATTGCCAACAAGGAATTGAGTCGTCGGGAGAAAACTGTCGACTCGCTGGTTCAACAAACCGCAGAAGGGATCGCCATCAAGCCGCTGTATACTGAAGCCGATCTCGATAATCTGGAAGTGACAGGTACCCTTCCTGGTTTGCCGCCCTACGTTCGTGGCCCGCGTGCCACTATGTATACCGCCCAACCGTGGACCATCCGTCAGTATGCTGGATTTTCAACAGCAAAAGAGTCCAACGCTTTTTATCGCCGTAACCTGGCCGCCGGGCAAAAAGGTCTTTCCGTTGCGTTTGACCTTGCCACCCACCGTGGCTACGACTCCGATAACCCGCGCGTGGCGGGCGACGTCGGCAAAGCGGGCGTTGCTATCGACACCGTGGAAGATATGAAAGTCCTGTTCGACCAGATCCCGCTGGATAAAATGTCGGTTTCGATGACCATGAATGGCGCAGTACTACCAGTACTGGCGTTTTATATTGTCGCCGCAGAAGAGCAAGGTGTTACACCCGATAAACTGACCGGCACCATTCAAAACGATATCCTCAAAGAGTATCTTTGCCGCAACACCTATATTTACCCGCCAAAACCGTCAATGCGTATTATCGCAGACATCATCGCCTGGTGTTCCGGCAACATGCCGCGATTTAATACCATCAGTATCAGCGGTTACCATATGGGTGAAGCGGGTGCCAACTGCGTGCAGCAGGTAGCATTTACGCTCGCTGATGGGATTGAGTACATCAAAGCAGCAATCTCCGCTGGGCTGAAAATTGATGACTTCGCTCCTCGCCTGTCGTTTTTCTTCGGCATTGGCATGGATCTGTTTATGAACGTCGCCATGTTGCGTGCGGCACGTTATTTATGGAGCGAAGCGGTCAGTGGATTTGGCGCACAGGATCCGAAATCACTGGCGCTGCGTACCCACTGCCAGACCTCAGGCTGGAGCCTGACTGAACAGGATCCGTATAACAACGTTATCCGCACCACCATTGAAGCACTGGCTGCAACGCTGGGCGGTACTCAGTCACTGCATACCAACGCCTTTGATGAAGCGCTTGGTTTGCCTACCGATTTCTCAGCACGCATTGCCCGCAATACCCAGATCATCATTCAGGAAGAATCAGAACTCTGCCGCACCGTCGATCCACTGGCCGGATCCTATTACGTTGAATCGCTGACCGATCAAATCGTCAAACAAGCCAGAGCCATTATCCAACAGATCGACGAAGCCGGTGGCATGGCGAAAGCGATCGAAGCAGGTCTGCCAAAACGAATGATCGAAGAGGCCTCCGCGCGCGAACAGTCGTTGATCGACCAGGGCAAGCGTGTCATCGTTGGTGTCAACAAGTACAAACTGGATCACGAAGACGAAACCGATGTACTTGAGATCGACAACGTGATGGTGCGTAACGAGCAAATTGCTTCGCTGGAACGCATTCGCGCCACCCGTGATGATGCCGCCGTAACCGCCGCGTTGAACGCCCTGACTCACGCCGCACAGCATAACGAAAACCTGCTGGCTGCCGCTGTTAATGCCGCTCGCGTTCGCGCCACCCTGGGTGAAATTTCCGATGCGCTGGAAGCCGCTTTCGACCGTTATCTGGTGCCAAGCCAGTGTGTTACCGGCGTGATTGCGCAAAGCTATCATCAGTCTGAGAAATCGGCCTCCGAGTTCGATGCTATTGTTGCGCAAACGGAGCAGTTCCTTGCCGACAATGGTCGTCGCCCGCGCATTCTGATCGCCAAAATGGGCCAGGATGGGCACGATCGCGGCGCGAAAGTGATCGCCAGCGCCTATTCCGATCTCGGTTTCGACGTAGATTTAAGCCCGATGTTCTCTACACCTGAAGAGATCGCTCGCCTGGCAGTAGAAAACGACGTTCACGTAGTGGGCGCATCTTCACTGGCTGCCGGTCATAAAACGCTGATCCCGGAACTGGTCGAAGCGCTGAAAAAATGGGGACGCGAAGATATCTGCGTGGTCGCGGGTGGCGTCATTCCGCCGCAGGATTACGCCTTCCTGCAGGAGCGCGGCGTGGCGGCGATTTATGGTCCAGGTACGCCTATGCTCGACAGCGTGCGCGACGTACTGAATCTGATAAGCCAGCATCATGATTAATGAAGCCACGCTGGCAGAAAGTATTCGCCGCTTACGTCAGGGTGAGCGTGCCACGCTCGCCCAGGCCATGACGCTGGTGGAAAGCCGTCACCCGCGTCATCAGGCGCTAAGTACGCAACTACTTGATGCCATTATGCCGTACTGCGGTAACGCCCTGCGACTGGGCGTTACTGGCACACCCGGTGCGGGGAAAAGCACCTTTCTTGAAGCCTTTGGCATGTTGTTGATTCGTGAGGGATTAAAGGTTGCAGTTATTGCGGTCGATCCCAGCAGCCCGGTCACTGGCGGTAGCATTCTCGGAGATAAAACCCGCATGAATGACCTGGCGCGTGCCGAGGCGGCGTTTATTCGCCCGGTACCATCCTCCGGCCATCTGGGCGGTGCCAGTCAGCGAGCGCGGGAATTAATGCTGTTATGCGAAGCGGCGGGTTATGACGTAGTGATTGTCGAAACGGTTGGCGTCGGACAGTCGGAAACGGAAGTCGCCCGCATGGTGGACTGTTTTATCTCGTTGCAAATTGCCGGTGGCGGCGATGATCTGCAGGGGATTAAAAAGGGGCTGATGGAAGTGGCAGATCTGATCGTTATCAACAAAGACGATGGCGATAACCATACCAATGTCGCCATTGCCCGGCATATGTACGAGAGTGCCCTGCATATTCTGCGACGTAAATACGACGAATGGCAGCCACGAGTTCTGACTTGTAGCGCACTGGAAAAACGTGGAATCGATGAGATCTGGCACGCCATCATCGACTTCAAAACCGCGCTAACTGCCAGTGGTCGTTTACAGCAAGTGCGGCAACAACAATCGGTGGAATGGCTGCGTAAACAAACCGAAGAAGAAGTACTGAATCACCTGTTCGCGAATGAAGATTTCGATCGCTATTACCGCCAGACGCTTTTAGCGGTCAAAAACAATACGCTCTCACCGCGCACCGGCCTGCGACAGCTCAGTGAATTTATCCAGACGCAATATTTTGATTAAAGGAATTTTTATGTCTTATCAGTATGTGAACGTTGTCACTATCAACAAAGTGGCGGTCATTGAGTTTAACTATGGCCGAAAACTTAATGCCTTAAGTAAAGTCTTTATTGATGATCTTATGCAGGCATTAAGCGATCTCAACCGGCCGGAAATTCGCTGTATCATTTTGCGCGCGCCGAGTGGATCCAAAGTCTTCTCCGCAGGTCACGATATTCACGAACTGCCGTCTGGCGGTCGCGATCCGCTCTCCTATGATGATCCGTTGCGTCAAATCACCCGCATGATCCAAAAATTCCCGAAACCGATCATTTCGATGGTGGAAGGTAGTGTTTGGGGGGGCGCATTTGAAATGATCATGAGTTCCGATCTGATCATCGCCGCCAGTACCTCAACCTTCTCAATGACGCCTGTAAACCTCGGCGTCCCGTATAACCTGGTCGGCATTCACAACCTGACCCGCGACGCGGGCTTCCACATTGTCAAAGAGCTGATTTTTACCGCTTCGCCAATCACAGCCCAGCGCGCGCTGGCTGTCGGCATCCTCAACCATGTTGTGGAAGTGGAAGAACTGGAAGATTTCACCTTACAAATGGCGCACCACATCTCTGAGAAAGCGCCGTTAGCCATTGCCGTTATCAAAGAAGAACTGCGTGTACTGGGCGAAGCGCACACCATGAACTCCGATGAATTTGAACGTATTCAGGGGATGCGCCGCGCGGTTTATGACAGCGAAGATTACCAGGAAGGGATGAACGCTTTCCTCGAAAAACGTAAACCTAATTTCGTTGGTCATTAATCCCTGCGAACGAAGGAGTAAAAATGGAAACTCAGTGGACAAGGATGACCGCCGATGAAGCGGCAGAAATTATCCAGCATAACGACATGGTGGCATTTAGCGGCTTTACCCCGGCGGGTTCGCCGAAAGCCCTTCCCACCGCCATTGCCCGCAGAGCTAACGAACAGCATGAGGCCAAAAAGCCGTATCAAATCCGCCTACTGACGGGGGCGTCAATCAGCGCCGCCGCTGACGATGTACTTTCTGACGCCGATGCTGTTTCCTGGCGTGCGCCATATCAAACATCGTCCGGTTTACGTAAAAAGATCAATCAGGGCGCGGTGAGTTTCGTTGACCTGCATTTGAGCGAAGTGGCGCAAATGGTCAATTACGGTTTCTTCGGCGAAATTGATGTTGCCGTCATTGAAGCATCGGCACTGGCACCGGATGGTCGAGTCTGGTTAACCAGCGGGATCGGTAATGCGCCGACCTGGCTGCTGCGGGCGAAGAAAGTGATCATTGAACTCAATCACTATCACGATCCGCGCGTTGCAGAACTGGCGGATATTGTGATTCCTGGCGCGCCACCGCGGCGCAATAGCGTGTCGATCTTCCATGCAATGGATCGCGTCGGTACCCGCTATGTGCAAATCGATCCGAAAAAGATTGTCGCCGTCGTGGAAACCAACTTGCCCGACGCCGGTAATATGCTGGATAAGCAAAATCCCATGTGCCAGCAGATTGCCGATAACGTGGTCACGTTCTTGTTGCAGGAAATGGCGCATGGGCGTATTCCGCCGGAATTTCTGCCGCTGCAAAGTGGCGTGGGCAATATCAATAATGCAGTCATGGCGCGACTAGGGGAAAACCCGGAAATTCCTCCGTTCATGATGTATTCGGAAGTGCTACAGGAATCGGTGGTGCATTTACTGGAAACGGGCAAAATCAGCGGGGCCAGCGCCTCCAGCCTGACTATCTCGGCCGATTCCCTGCGCAAGATTTACGACAATATGGATTACTTTGCCAGCCGCATTGTGTTGCGTCCGCAGGAGATTTCCAATAACCCGGAAATCATCCGTCGTCTGGGCGTCATCGCTCTGAACGTCGGCCTGGAGTTTGATATTTACGGGCATGCCAACTCAACGCACGTAGCCGGGGTCGATCTGATGAACGGCATCGGTGGCAGCGGTGATTTTGAACGCAACGCGTATCTGTCGATCTTTATGGCCCCGTCGATTGCTAAAGAAGGCAAGATCTCAACCGTCGTGCCAATGTGCAGCCATGTTGATCACAGCGAACACAGCGTCAAAGTGATCATCACCGAACAAGGGATCGCCGATCTGCGTGGTCTTTCCCCGCTTCAACGCGCCCGCACCATCATTGATAATTGTGCACATCCTATGTATCGGGATTATCTGCATCGCTATCTGGAAAATGCGCCCGGCGGACATATTCACCACGATCTTAGCCACGTCTTCGATTTACACCGTAATTTAATTGCAACCGGCTCGATGCTGGGTTAATGACTCGTCCCGTCACGATCTTCAGCAATATGCTGAAGCATCGTGGCGGTATAACGATGATTTCTGATTGAATAAAGATATTCCTGCATATACATCGGCCTGTGCGGCGCATCAAAATATTTCAGCGTTGCCGGATTCACCAGTCGCCAGGCAAAATGCGGGATCACCGTCAGAAAATGTCCGCGCTCCACGGCGCTGATTTTGGCCATAAAACTGTAAGGTCGATAAATAATGGTGGGATTGATCCCACAAGGACGCATATTCGCATCAATCATTGCTTCGAAGTTGGCCCGGTTCTGAAAGCGCATTTGTAGCCAGGGTAGCTCCTGAAGCAACTCTTGCTCTTGTCGCTCTTCATAACGGCGAGAAACGAGAAAGCCCAATCGCAGCGGTGGTAGTTCACTGATAGTCAGGTTTTCCAGTTCCTGAACTCGTGCAGATACATGCTGTGGGGAGATTATAAAATCTAACTGACGGTCAAAAAGATTATCGATAACGCCGTTTTCGCTGAACTCAACTGGCTGGGCGGTCACGCCTTCGTACTTATCTCCGAGACTAATCAACTGATCAAAAATAATGGTCGGATAAGTATTATCTATGCCTATCACAATTTCTCGTGAACGACGTCCTGAGTTATGGATTTCATTATCAATCGCAGAAAGCCGTTGATAAACCGGGAACAGTTTTTGATACAGTTCCTGCCCGGCTTTATTGAGGCTGATATTATTATCTTTGCGGGTAAATAGCGTATAGCCAATTTGTTCTTCCAGCGCGGCAATGCTTTTGCCAAATGGCGAAGCCGTCATATGGATTTTTTCTGCCGCCCGGGCAATATTATTGGTTTGCGCTAATAAAATGAAATTGCGCATCTTTTTCGAAATAAAAATGTCCATCCCCGCTCCCCCGCATCCTTGTCCGCTTAACCGTTTCAGTTAGCCTATCCTTGATGAAACCGCGAGCAAAGATAGGTGATTACGTCATGGTTTTACAGAAAATTACAGAAAAAGGAGGCAATATCGGGTAAAGGCATTAGCCCGACCAATACGTCGGGCTACAAGTATTATTGTGCGGCAGGTGTTTTAGCGGGTTGTTGATCCACAGGTTCTAACTGGAAGACCACATCGACCTGATCATCAAACTGAATAGCAGCCTGCTCGTAAGTTTCCTGGGCTGAGACCGGCGCGGCATCGGCTTTCATCATCCGCACCATTGGGCTGGGCTGATAGTTGGAAACATGGTAGCGCACGCTATATACCGGCCCTAGTTTACGATGAAAGCCGTTCGCCAGTTCCTGCGCCTGATGAATCGCGTTATCAATCGCTGCCTTACGCGCTTTGTCTTTATAGGCATCCGGCTGCGCCACACCCAGCGATACAGAACGAATTTCGTTAAGACCCGCCTTCAGCGCACCATCCAGCAAGGAATTCAGTTTGTCTAACTGACGGAGCGTGACTTCCACCGTTCTCACAGCACGGTAGCCTTTCAGGATACTTTTACCATCCTGATAATCATAATCTGGCTGGGTGCGTAAGTTCGCTGAGCTGATATCTTTTTTCGCGATCTGATTGAGTTCAAGGAAGGAAATGTATTGTGCGACGCGCTCATCCGCCTGTTTCTTGGCAGTAGCGGCATCCTTCGCGGCCACGTTGACTTCAATCGCAAGAGTGGCAATGTCTGGCACCGCATCCACGCTTGCCGTACCGGAGGTGACAATATGCGGTCCATCCGGCAATTCGTTAGCCTGCGCTGCCATCCCGCTAATACCCATTAATGCCGCCAGGGCGATAACTTTGAACTTCACGTTAGTCTCTCCGTGTTAATTGACTTGCCCAAAATTCAGGACCTCTGGAGGCAAGCTTAGCGCCTCTGTTTTATTTTTCCATCAGATAGCGCCTAACTGAACAAGGCTTGTGCATGAGCAATACCGTCTCTCGCCAGCTGCAAGGCAATAAACCACATAACACATCCCACTACCAGATTGATAATGCGCTGTGATTTTGCCGTGCGCAGGCGCGGTGCCAGCCAGGCTGCGAGAAGAGCCAGACCAAAGAACCACAGGAAAGAGGCGCTAATTGTCCCGAGCGCAAACCAACGTTTTGGTTCGACGTCAAGCTGCCCACCAAGGCTGCCCAGTACAACAAAAGTATCCAGGTAAACATGCGGATTCAGCCAGGTCACTGCCAACATGGTGGCGATAATTTTCCATCTGCCTTGCTTCATGACTTCGGCACTGGCTAACTCAATATTACTGCTCATTGCTGTTTTAAAAGCGCCAAAACCATACCACAGCAAGAAGGCTACGCCGCCCCAGGTGACCAGCGCAAGCAACCACGGCGACTGCATCAATAACGCACTGCCACCAAAAATCCCGGCGCAAATCAGGACCAAATCGCTGATAGCACAAAGTAAGGCAATCATAATGTGGTACTGACGACGTATGCCCTGATTCATCACAAAAGCATTTTGTGGACCGAGCGGTAGGATCATAGCCGCCCCAAGTGCAAGACCTTGAAAGTAATAAGAAAACACGTTGGATATTCCGAATTAAGTATCTGATGCAGAGACTATATCGCGGGATTGTTATTAGCGGAAATTGATAATATTAATTGGCAATCAGAAAAACTAATAAGAGAGAGGCCAGAGAGTATTATCTGGCCTCAGCGTTGATTATGCAGCTTTGTCTTCTTTCACCCGCTTAAAGTTCACATCCATTTGCGGGTACGGGAAGCTGATACCGGCGGCATCAAATTCACGTTTAATACGCTCCAGCACATCCCAGTACACGTTTTGCAGATCGCCGCTTTTGCTCCAGACGCGGACCACGAAATTAATCGACGATGCGCCAAGTTCGTTCAGACGCACAGTCATTTCGCGATCTTTCAAAATGCGGTCTTCAGACTGGATAATATTGGTCAGGATCTGCTTAACCTGATCGATATCGGAATCATACGCCACGCCAATAATAAATTCGTTACGGCGAACTGGCTCGCGGGAGAAGTTAATAATATTCCCGGCAATAATTTTACCGTTCGGAATAACGATAATTTTACCGTCTGCAGTACGCATGGTGGTGGAGAAAATCTGCACGCTCAGCACAGTACCGGCTACGCCGCCGAGGTCAACATATTCTCCGGCACGGAACGGGCGGAACATGACCAGTAACACGCCAGCGGCCAGGTTAGACAGTGACCCCTGCAAAGCCAGACCAACAGCTAAGCCTGCGGCACCGAGTACAGCAATGACTGACGCGGTTTGTACGCCCACGCGCCCCAGTGCAGCGATTAGCGTAAAGGCGATAATTCCGTAACGGACTAATGCAGAAAGAAAATCAGCAACGGTGGCATCGATTTTACGGGAGATCATCAGGCGATTCACCGCGTTGGAAATCATCCGCGCGATAATCAAACCAACGATGATGATCGCGAGTGCCGCCACGATGTTTACTGCATAACTTAGCAGTAGCGCCTGGTTAGCCACCAGCCAGCTCCCCGCGCCGTTTATGCTATCGACAACATTCAAATCTTCCATTCAATATTCCTTTTCAACTGACTCAAAATGGAGAAATACACTCCGCCGCCTTATGACGGGCAGTCTGACAAGGGTAAACAATAAAGCATAATTTTGCCAAATAGATCACAGATTTCTCATCTGCATCACCTTGCTTTTGGTGAAAAAAGATCCGCAGAGCGGGCCTCAGACAGATAGCAATGTGCGATTTGTCATACTGGATGCGGCTTTAACGCCTTACCAGACCTACAAAAGCCTTTAAATTCAATATATTGCAGGATACGTGTAGGCCTGATAAGCGTAGCGCATCAGGCATTTTTTCTTTTGGCGAAAAAAAGACCCGCAGAGCGGGCCTTGAGATAAGCAGAAAGGAATATCTTACAGAACGTCGATCGCGTTCAGTTCCTGGAATGCTTTTTCCAGACGAGCGATCATCGAAGTCTGACCGGCACGCAGCCATACGCGCGGATCGTAGTATTTCTTGTTCGGCTGATCTTCGCCTTTCGGGTTGCCCAACTGACCCTGCAGATAAGCTTCGTTCGCTTTGTAGTAGTTCAGAACACCTTCCCAGGTTGCCCATTGGGTATCGGTATCGATGTTCATTTTCACTACGCCGTAGCTTACGGAGTCTTTGATTTCCTGAGCAGTAGAACCGGAACCGCCGTGGAATACGAAGTTCAGGCTGTTGTGCGGCAGGTTGTGTTTCTTGGAAACATATTCCTGAGAGTCACGCAGGATGGTCGGAGTCAGAACAACGTTACCCGGCTTGTATACGCCGTGTACGTTGCCGAAGGACGCTGCGATGGTGAAGCGCGGGCTGATTTTGCTCAGCTCGGTGTATGCGTAATCAACGTCTTCCGGCTGGGTGTACAGTGCAGAAGCGTCCATGTGGCTGTTGTCCACGCCGTCTTCTTCACCACCGGTGCAACCCAGTTCGATTTCCAGAGTCATGCCGATTTTGGACATACGCTCCAGGTATTTAGAGCAGATTTCGATGTTCTCTTGCAGAGATTCTTCAGACAGGTCGATCATGTGAGAAGAGAACAGCGGCTTACCGGTAGCTGCGAAGTGTTTTTCACCCGCGTCCAGCAGACCGTCGATCCACGGCAGCAGTTTTTTCGCGCAGTGGTCGGTGTGCAGGATCACTGGAACACCATAGTGTTCAGCCATCTGGTGAACGTGATGCGCACCAGAGATCGCACCCAGGATAGCAGCACCCTGCGGAACGTCAGATTTCACGCCTTTACCAGCGATAAAGGAAGCACCACCGTTGGAGAACTGAACGATAACCGGCGCTTTAACTTTAGCCGCGGTTTCCAGTACGGCGTTGATGGAGTCAGTACCGACGCAGTTTACTGCTGGCAGTGCGAAGTTGTTTTCTTTTGCTACCTGGAAAACTTTCTGTACGTCATCACCAGTGATTACGCCAGGTTTTACGAAATCAAAAATCTTAGACATGTCTCTTGTCCTGTATCGTCGGGCCTTATACTCGTCATACTTCAAGTTGCATGTGCTGCGTCTGCGTTCGCTCACCCCAGTCACTTACTTATGTAAGCTCCTGGGGATTCACTCTCTTGTCGCCTTCCTGCAACTCGAATTATTTAGAGTATGAAAAAATGCGTGCTCTAAAAGCGCGCTGCAACAAGGGCAGGTTTCCCTGCCCTGTGATTTTTTACTTCTTAGCGCGCTCTTCGAGCATCGCTACTGCAGGCAGTACTTTACCTTCCACGAATTCGAGGAATGCGCCGCCGCCAGTGGAGATGTAGGAGATTTTGTCAGCAATGCCGAACAGGTCGATTGCTGCCAGAGTGTCGCCGCCGCCAGCGATGGAGAACGCTTCGCTGTCTGCGATAGCGTTAGCCACGATTTCAGTACCTTTACGGAAGTTCGGGAATTCGAACACACCAACCGGACCGTTCCACAGAATGGTTTTCGCATTCTTCAGGATTTCAGCCAGTTCCTGCGCAGAAGCATCGCCGATATCCAGGATCTGCTCGTCAGCTTTCACATCGTTAACAGATTTCAGGGTAGCCGGTGCAGTTTCAGAGAACTCAGTTGCTACGCGAACGTCAGACGGAACCGGAATGTTGCAGGTGGTCAGCAGACGTTTTGCTTCGTCAACCAGGTCAGCTTCGTACAGGGATTTACCCACATCGTGGCCTTGTGCCGCGATAAAGGTGTTAGCGATACCACCACCCACGATCAGCTGGTCAGCGATTTTGGACAGGGAGTCCAGAACGGTCAGTTTGGTAGATACTTTAGAACCACCAACGATAGCCACCATCGGGCGAGCAGGTTCTTTCAGTGCTTTACCCAGCGCGTCCAGTTCAGCTGCCAGCAGCGGGCCTGCGCACGCAACATCAGCGAATTTACCGATACCGTGAGTAGAAGCCTGCGCGCGGTGAGCAGTACCGAATGCGTCCATTACGAACACGTCACACAGTGCAGCATATTTTTTGGACAGAGTTTCGTCGTCTTTCTTCTCGCCTTTGTTGAAGCGAACGTTTTCCAGAACAACCAGTTCACCTTCAGCAACGTCAACGCCGTCGAGGTAATCTTTAACCAGACGAACCGGGTTAGACAGTTTGTCTTTCAGGTAGTTAACAACCGGCAGCAGAGAGAATTCTTCGTTGTACTCGCCTTCGGTAGGACGACCCAGGTGGGAAGTTACCATCACTTTCGCGCCTTGTTTCAGGGCCAGTTCGATGGTCGGCAGAGAAGCACGGATACGCGCGTCGCTGGTTACTTTCCCGTCTTTTACTGGTACGTTCAGATCCGCACGGATAAATACACGTTTCCCAGCAAGATCCAGATCGGTCATCTTAATTACAGACATGGTGAATCCTCTCGTTGATTCTAAAAGTTTTGCAGACGCTGCTTGCGTCTTACCTGAAAGCAACAGTAGCCATAGCTAACGTCGTGTCGAGCATTCGGTTAGCAAAGCCCCATTCGTTATCGCACCAGACCAACGTTTTGATCAGGTGTGCGCCACTGACCCGGGTTTGGGTGCCATCGACAATGGCACTGTGCGGATCGTGGTTAAAATCTACAGAGACCAACGGCAATTCCGTATAGTCAACTATACCATGAAATGCACCTTGTGCTGCTTTTTGCAGCAACAGGTTGACTTCATTGGCTTTTACAGGTTTCTTCACCGTCACGCTTAAATCGATTGCCGTCACATTTATGGTTGGCACACGTACCGCAATCGCTTCAAAGCGATCGTTAAATTGCGGAAAAAATCGTGTGATACCGGCGGCCAGTTTAGTATCGACCGGAATGATCGACTGGCTGGCTGCCCGGGTGCGACGCAGGTCAGGATGGTATGCATCAATAACCTGTTGATCGTGCATGGCGGAGTGAATTGTGGTCACAGTGCCGGACTCAATACCGTACGCATCATCTAACAATTTGATGACGGGAATTATGCAATTCGTGGTACAGGAAGCGTTAGAAACGATGCGGTGTTCCGCACGAAGTTGATCCTGATTGACGCCGTAAACAACGGTCGCATCGAGATCGTTACTGCCAGGATGTGAAAAGAGCACTTTTTTGGCCCCGGCGGCAATATGTGCTTCGCCATGCTCGCGGGAGCCATATACGCCGGTGCAGTCGAGAACCACATCGACGCCCAGTTCACGCCATGGGAGCGATTGCAGTGAACGTTCATGCAATACGCGGATGGCGTCATCACCAACAAAAAGTTGATCGCGTTCCTGTCGTACTTCCCATGCAAAACGGCCATGACTGGTGTCATATTTCAACAAATGCGCCATGCCCGCAGCATCCGCCAGTTCGTTGATTGCCACCACGGTAATTTCCGCCCGGCGTCCGGATTCATACAAAGCACGAACCACATTACGCCCGATGCGACCGAAGCCATTTATCGCTACGCGTACGGTCATAGATCTCCTGCAAGGTTTTCCCTGAGCAAATTTGCCAGACAGAGTAATCCAGCAAATCGTCCGGGGAAACCTTACCTGTCGCAAACTGCGACTGATTGGTTAATTGTCGAACATTTAATCGACTGAAACGCTTCAGCTAGGATAAGCGAAACGTGGAATAAAAGGAATGATTGTCCAGTCAAAGAAGACAATTATCTGACTTACGTCACGTTTTCATCCCCGCCCCTGTGGAATTTATTCCACTTTGCAGAATCACGAATAAGCGTAGCAAAATCTTTTCGTTGTGCCGTCACAAACCCTGACTTATATCAGAATATGACTGATGCAGCGTCGATATTATCCGCAATACGTCCGAGTTTCGGAGTACTCCAATGATGACATTGCCCTACCCATATTCTTCCTCCGCACGCTTTTACGCGCTGCGCCTGCTCCCAGGGCAGGAAGTTCTCTCCCAATTACGCGCCTTCGCGCAGCAACAACAACTCCACGCCGCGTGGATTGCAGGTTGTACCGGCAGTCTGACTGACGTCGCCTTACGCTATGCCGGGCAAGAAAACACGGCCCTACTAAGCGGTAAGTTCGAAGTCATCGCATTGAACGGCACACTGGAACAGAGTGGTGAACATCTTCATCTCTGCGTTTCCGATCCACACGGCACGATGCTTGGCGGTCATATGATGCCCGGCTGTACCGTGCGGACCACGCTTGAACTGGTGATCGGCTGCCTTGAGGAGCTGGCGTTTAGCCGCCAACCTTGCGCGCTTTCTGGTTACGACGAATTGCATATTTCCCCCGTTAAATAACTACTTTCAGAGAGGTTTTCTTATGGCGCGTCGCCACTTTTCCAGTCAAGCACTGGTGTTGATTGTTATCTCTATCGCCATCAATATGATTGGCGGGCAACTGGCCAGCATGGTCAAATTACCTATATTTCTCGACTCCATCGGCACACTTATTAGCGCGGTACTGCTTGGTCCGGTGATCGGGATGCTGACCGGCTTACTGACCAATTTACTCTGGGGATTGCTCACCGACCCGATCGCCGCCGCCTTTGCCCCCGTGGCGATGGTTATTGGCCTGGTCGCCGGTTGGCTGGCGCGAGCGGGTTGGTTTCGCACCCTGCCAAAAGTCGTTGTCAGCGGCGTGATTATTACGCTTGCAGTAACGGTCGTCGCTGTACCGCTGCGTACTGCGCTGTTCGGCGGTGTCACCGGTAGCGGAGCCGATTTGTTCGTTGCCTGGATGCACTCTATGGGGCAAAACCTGGTGGAGTCGGTGGCGATTACGGTGATAGGCGCAAACCTGGTCGATAAAATTCTTACAGCGGTGATTGTCTGGCTTTTACTGCGTCAGCTGCCGATTCGCACCACGCGCCATTTTCCGGCAATGGCTGCCGTGCGCTAAATGCATCCGTTTACATCCCTAACGCTGTGGGCGCTGGCGGCCTGCACCACGCTTATCCTGCCCACACAGACAATACTGCCATTCTATAGCGCGGCGACCTTTTTCTGCCTTATTGCGCTAAAGGCCACGCGGCGGCGGGTAAAATATGTTGTCTGGCTGATGTTCTCGCTGGGGGCTGGACTGTGGCTGGTACACGGTGGCTGGCTGACAGAATGGCTAAGCGGCACGCCACGCTCGCCAGAACGGTGGACGCATGCTATTACGCTCTGGTTGCGGATTCTGGCGATTGTTTCAACCTCGCAGTTGTGGATGCAATTCGTCCCAGTGCAACGTTTTATCCGCGCTTTGTTTGCTTCTCGCCTGCCGCCGGGCGTCGCTTATCTGTTCGCTGGGCCTTTGTTGGTCGTTGAGCAGTTAAAACGGCAATTAGCGATTATTCATGAAGCGCAGCGCGCCCGTGGGGTGCCGCTGGATGAGGGCTGGTATCAGCGTTTACGTGCTATACCCGCGCTAATTATTCCGCTAACACACAATGCGCTAAACGATCTGGCTATCCGTGGTGCGGCGCTGGATATGCGGGCATTTCGGATCCACAACCGGCGCACTACGTTATGGGCACCGCCTGACAGTAACCTGGAAAAAGTGGCACGTTACGCCATGATCTTGCTGATGCTGGCAGAATTCGGAGCGTGGATATGGTTACGTTAGAACAGTTTCGCTATTGCCCGACACACTCAACGCACCCTCCGTTCTGTTATGACTTTCACTATGTCAAACCGGGGATAGTCGCCATCTTTGGTGACAACGGCAGTGGCAAAAGTACGCTGGCGCAACTGATGGCGGGCTGGTATCCGGACTTTCTGCCAGGAGAGATAACCGGCACGGGGACGCTTCTCGGTACGCCCATTGGGTATCTCCCGCTTAATGAACAATCCGCCACCATCCAGCTCGTTCAGCAATCGCCCTATTTGCAGCTCTCCGGCTGTACCTTTAGCGTGGAAGAAGAAGTTGCCTTTGGGCCAGAAAATCTGTGTCTTGCTGAAGAGGAGATTATGGCGCGGATTGATGCCGCCCTGACTCTGACCGAGTGCCAGCCGTTGCGCCATCGTCACCCGGCAACACTCTCCGGTGGAGAGACACAGCGCGTGGTCATCGCCTGCGCCATCGCGATGCAGCCAAAACTATTAATTCTTGATGAAGCCTTTAGTCGCCTGACGCCGCAGGCCAGCGAAATGCTGTTGCAGCGCTTACAACACTGGGCGTTTGAACGTGGTTCGCTGATTATTCTTTTTGAACGTCATCGCACACCTTTCCTGAACTACTGCCAGCAAGCGTGGCAATTGCAAAACGGAGCGCTCCAGCCACTATGTTAACGTTAAACCAGATATCTTATCGCTGGCCTGGCGCGGCAACGGATTGTCTTTGCGACATTTCTCTGCAACTCAAACAAGGTGAATGGTTGGCGCTGACCGGCGACAATGGCGCGGGAAAATCGACGCTGTTACGAGTAATGGCAGGTCTTCTTACGCCCACAACCGGTACGGTTATACTGCAACAACAGGCGATGAAAAACCTGAAAAACCGCCAACGTGCAGCAAAGATTGGCGTACTGTTTCAGGAAGCGGAAAACCAGCTTTTTCACAGCACCGTCGCTGACGAGATCGCATTTGGTTTGAAACTGCAAAAATGCCTGGCGGATGAAATCACTCAACGTACCAATGCTGCCCTGCAATGCTGTCAGTTAGCAGACACTGCCAGCGCGCATCCGTTAGATCTGCATAGTGCGCAGCGACGGATGGTCGCCGTCGCCTGCCTGGAAGCACTCTCTCCGCCGCTATTGCTGCTGGACGAGCCGAGTCGGGATTTTGACGAAAATTGGATGAGCGTGTTTGAAAGCTGGCTGGAAAAGTGCCGCCAGCGAGGCACGAGCGTCGTAGCAATCAGTCATGACGCCGCATTTACCCGGCGTCATTTCTCTCGTGTGGTGCGACTGGAAGATGGTGTAATCAGGAACGTTAATCCACCAGACGATATTCACCCGTAGCGGTCATCATTAAGGTCAAATTTGCAGGCAGACTCTCTTCCAGCACCCGGCGAACATTCGGCCCATCGGTACGGTCATAAAAGGCTTCTGCGTCTGCCAGCGATAACCCTCCCGCCAGCTTGCGCCCCACCAGTCGTTCCCGCAACGCAGTAGCTGGCGCGTTGATAAAGATCGAGAAATCACAAAATTGCGCAAGCTGGCGCCACTTCTCGTCATCCAGCAACAACCAGTTTCCTTCGACGATGACGAGTGGTGCGGTAACGTGCAACGCATCTTCAACAGGATCATGCTTTTGTCGATCGTACTGCGGCCACGTACAATCCCCTTCCATTACCTGGCGCAGATTTTCCGCCAGTTTTGCCACATCGAATGTCTCTGGTGCGCCTTTAAAGGGGCGCAATTGATGCGCATCCAGCCAGCTATTGTAATGGTGAAAACCATCCATCGGCAGCGTCTGAATAGCGGGTAGTTCCGGGTCTTGTTGCGCGAGATATTCCCAGAAAGTGGTTAGGGTAGATTTACCCGTCCCCGGCGGAGCGCAAAGAAAAACCACGGTACGCCGCTGCGGATTTACCGTCTGTAAGGCTGCCAGCATACGCAGCAACGGTGTATGCACATTTTCAATCTCTTCGTTCGGGTACTGCGCCTGTACCTTCAATCCATTCACCGTCAGTTCGATTTTCACGGCGTTAATTCCTTTAAGGTGGTCGTTACTGCCAGCGTCAGCGCCGTTTTGACCATCCCACTAAAACGCACCTCTGACCAGACGGCGAAATCAGCGAACTTCATCGCTTTTAACGCGTCATAGAGCGTCGCATTACGGGTTATGCTATTGACGTTGCTGATAAAATCCCAGGTAATGTCATCGGCAAATCCGGGCGTTTCATCCTGTTCATTCAGGTAATGCCAGAACTGGGAAAAGTGCGTGATATCGGCATACAGCCATTTGTCCATTTTCCCCAGCGCAAAAATCAAACGTAGCGCAACATCAATATCGTCAAGCGGGCCGCTTTGAGCGAGTAACGGCTTCACTGCATATTCCACGATCTCTTCATCATTATCGACAAA
Source organism: Escherichia sp. MOD1-EC6021 (assembly GCF_002965245.1). Classification (NCBI taxonomy): domain Bacteria; kingdom Pseudomonadati; phylum Pseudomonadota; class Gammaproteobacteria; order Enterobacterales; family Enterobacteriaceae; genus Escherichia; species Escherichia sp. MOD1-EC6021. The sequence continues at coordinate 98,379 of NZ_PTRU01000014.1, forward strand.
CAGCGACGGCAGAAACTGGCGTATCCCCTGGAGCAAAATAGAATGCGCAGTTTTCATAAATGAAAATAAATTGTCCTGTGCATCCAGTTGCTCAAGCACATCATCTTCTGTCAGCGTCGCCATTCGTCTTCCGATAGATCACCATCAATGCAGGGAGTCTATTATATTACACGTTTGGTCCGCGCCGCCGATCAGTAATGTCTGCGTCCGCACCCCATTCGCCGTCTGTTGGATACCATTCACCAACTCGCCGCCCGTCACGCCCGTAGCGCTAAAGAGGATATCGTTCCCCTTCACCAGTTCATCGAGCGAGTACACACGGTTCACTTCACCCCCCATTTCCTTGCAACGCTTGCGCTCCTGCTCTGCAATCTGCCGATTTTCCGTGTAATCCCCTTTAGCCTGACAAAAGTCAATCAGCTCGGCCTGCATATCCCCGCCTAATGCTTTAACGGCACAGGCAGAAATCACGCCTTCTGGCGCACCGCCGATGGTGTACATCACATCGTAAGGATTATCCTGCCAGCAGGTCAGCACGCTGGCGGCTACATCGCCATCCGGCAGGGCAAAAACCTTCACGCCCAGCTGTGTTGCTTCCTCAATTGCGGCTCTCAGGCGCGGTTTATCCAGCGTAACCATACGTAGCTGGTCCAGCGGTTTGCCTAACGCTTTCGCCACATTGCGCAAGTTGTCCGCCAGGGGTAACGCCAGATCAATCGCGCCCGCCGCAAGCCGATTAACGATCAGCTTTTTCATATACATATCGGGCGCGTGTAACAGGCTGCCTCGTGGGGCGAAGGCCATGACTGCCAGCGCATTGCTTTGCCCCATCGCCACCATCCGCGTGCCTTCAATCGGGTCAACCGCGATATCGACTTCTGGCCCACCGCCTTTGCCCACCTCTTCGCCAATCCACAGCATCGGCGCATGGTCAATTTCTCCCTCGCCGATAACCACTCGCCCACGAAAAGCGACATCGTTTAATGCCTGGCGCATCGCGGTGACCGCCAGGCCATCAATTTTATTTTTGTTGCCACATCCGGTTTGCGGCCAGGCAGCCAACGCTGCCTGCTCCGTAACGCGAAATAATGGCCACGCCAGGGACATCATTGCGCGGCCTCCCCGATATCAACGCCAAATTGCGCCAGCAGATATTTCTCGGCCTGTTCATTCCAGATGCCGTGCGTTTCCTCAACCAGCCGCGCAAGCTCTTTAAACAGCGGATCTGTTTTGCCTTTTTCGGCAAAATCGGCAATGGCAGTGAGCGGCATGGTAACGCCGTTGTAAATGAGTTTTTTACCACCGGGGATATCCGGTAAATTGAGAACGGTTTCTGGCACTGCATCCAGGCCACCGATATGCGTCACCATAAACGACGGTTGCAACTGCCCCGTGGCGCTCAGGGCAATCGCCTCTTTCATATCGTCCGTTGAACCACCCGATGTACCGACGACGTGCGTGCTGTTGTAATGGACGTTGTAGAAATTAAACGGCACTTTGAAGTTTTTATCCGTCGGCCCGGCAAAGAAGTTCAGGCAGCCATCTTCCGCCAGTAATTCGTCAGCCATCTCAACGACAGCAGGCACCGCCGCATAAACAAAAATGTCATCGAACCCAGCATCTCCTGTCAGCGCCCGCAGCTTCTGTACCGGATCGGCCATTCCTTTGGTATTCACATATATCAGCTCAATGCCTTTGCTGGCCGCCAGCTCCACCGGCAGCAGCTTCTGCACCTGTGCCAGGCGTTTGTCGTCGATATCGACCACCACTACCCGCGACGGTTGTATGCCGCCGTGAATAGCGTAATCGATAGCGCCTATCCCCATCGGGCCCGCACACGCCAGCAGCGCAATATTGCCACCAGGTTTCACGCCCATGCGATGCTCATAAACATATTGCGTGGTGTGATAATTGGCATGATAAGCGCCAATAATGCAGCACATCGGCTCTGCCAGAGACGCCGCAGCAAAATAAGATCCGTGATAGGGTAATACGCAGCCCAGGTTAATGGCGATCTCCGGAATAATCATATAGGTAGCATTACCGCCAAAATATTCGTAGCTGTATCCCGCAGAATACCCGCTTGGTAGCCCCATCGCCGGTTGCAATACAAAACGTTGGCCTTTTTTATATTTGTCGGTAAGATTTTTCCCCACTTCAACAATAATCCCGGCACATTCATGCCCGGTAATGACCGGATGATTTTCTAAATCGTCGGGCACCCGTTTATGTTCGCTACCGAGTAACGCCGCTTTCCAGGTCGATAAACACACACTGTCAGAAATTACACTCACCAGCAGTTCATTATCGGTAATTTCGGGCAGTTCAAATTCGCGCAGACGGACATCCCGCTTGCCATAAATAGCAGCAACTTTGGTTTTCATTTTTACCTCGGCAATCAGTTTTTATGTTCAGCGGTTAATTGATTAAATAAAGTGTCGAGTTTGGGATCGCCAATATAGTTATTAATCAATATCAGCGGTTTATCCGTCACGCGTTTCACGCGCCCTTCCAGACTAGCGTGAGTAACGACGATATCCACATCTGCAGGCACGTTTTCTATCGCGTAATGTTTTACTTCTATTGCCAGCCCCGCTTTTTCCAGGCGCTTACGGAAGGTGGTTGCGCCCATCGCGCTAGAGCCCATTCCCGCATCGCAAACAAAGGCGATACGCTTAACCCGGCTTAACGAGAATGCACCTTCTTGTTTCATCGCCTTAACCGCATTGGCGGACTGCGCAAACTCATCTTCGCTCTCCGTTTCCACCGTTTTTTCCATCTTCAGTATTACGGAAGTGACAGCAAAGGACACCAGGGTACCTACCGTAACACCGGCAATTGTCGCCAGGAATGAGCCTTTCGGCGTCAGTGCCAGGTACGCAAAGATAGAGCCTGGACTTGGGCCAGCCACCAGACCACCGTCCAGTAAGTTAAACATCCAGGTGCCAGACATACCGCCGGCAATCATGGCAATAATGGTCAGCGGCTTCATCAGCACATACGGGAAATACAGTTCGTGGATCCCACCGAGGAAGTGAATAATCATCGCCCCGGGCGCAGAACGTTTACTCATCCCTTTACCAAACAAAGTAAACGCCAGCAGCAGTCCTAAGCCAGGCCCAGGGTTGGACGCCACCATAAAGAAGATGGATTTACCGTTAACTGAAGCCTGTTGCATCCCCAACGGGTAATAGACGCCCTGATCTATCGCGTTATTGAGGAAAAGCACTTTCGCCGGTTCATTGATGACTGACAGCAAAGGCAGATAGCCCGCATGTACCAGCGCCTCAATACACTCTTTGACGAAAGTATTGGCAATTAACACCGCCGGGCCAATAACTTCAAAACCCAGCAGACAAAGGAGCATCCCGGTGATACCTAATGAGAAGTTATTGATAACCATCTCAAAACCAGCAGGTATGCGTTTTTCCAGTGCCTTATCAACATATTTTATGACCAGCCCACCTAACGGTCCCATGATCATTGAACCAAGGAACATCGGGATTTCTGCGCCGACGATTACACCAATTGTCCCTATTCCGCCCATGACTGCGCCGCGTTTACCGCCGACTAAATGGCCACCGGTAGAACCAATCATTACGGGCAATAAATAGGTAATCATCGGGCCGACAATTTTGGCGAAATGTTCGTTAGGCAACCAACCAGTAGGAATAAATAATGCAGTAATAAAACCCCAGGCAATAAAAGCACCAATATTGGGGATGACCATTGCCGTCAAAAAGCCCCCAAAAGCCTGGACCTTTGCACGAGCAGACTTGTTTTCCATAATATTATCCTGTAGAGGAGAGAGTCATTATTCGCGGCTGATAATGTCCGCTAATTGTTTTTCTGATGTTGCAGTTAAGAGTTGTTCAAGTATTTCTTCTTCGCACAGCAATTCACTTAACGCCTGAATAGCGCCAATGTGCGAATCGGCATCAGCAGCAGAAAGACCGATAAGTAATTTAATCGGTTCGTCATTCCCCGGAAAATAAACGTCTTGTTTAAGTAACGTCAAAGACATCCCGGTTTTAAGCGCCCCACATTCCGGTCGCGCATGAGGCATTGCCACCCCAGGTGCCAGAATGTAATAAGGACCATTGTTGAGTGTTGAATCTTTAATAGCCTGAATGTAATTCTCGCTGATATAGTTTTTATCCAGCAATGATGCCATCGAGAAATTGATAGCTTCCTGCCAATCTTTTGCTGAATGTATAACTGAGATTGATGATTCTGGAAAATAATCAATAAGCCGCATAAATTATCCTTATTTTATTTTTAGGGTACCGTCCGGCGGTAAAAATAAAATACTCGTGCGATTTAATGAAAGCAATTGGGCACGCGAGAAGAAAAAAACATGAACCAAAATAATAAAATGTTAAATAACAACAACATGAAATTTATACTTATAAAGTCAAGTTTGTGTTTGTTATGTTTATCACAAAACCAATGTTTTATCCGCCTATGTATTTGTGATGCATATCTCTATTTATCTATTGAATGTTCGAAAACATACTTTTTTAGCCGATGTTTTTCGCTCTCCCCCTTTATAGATTCTGAATTCTCACCTGTTGGCTGTTTTCTCCTCACCTCATGTGACATATTCCCACACTTTACTCAAGGAAGATTCTCATGAAAGCACCTGTTTCAATAACCTCATTTCGCCCACAAAAATCTATTGCTATCGCCATTGGCGTGCTTACCGTGGTTGTGCTGCCATTTCTCTCGTATTACACCGTTAATGAAGGTGAACGCGGCATTTTGCTGCGCTACGGAAAAATCGTAAAAGTTGCCGAGCCGGGTCTGGGTTTTAAGATCCCTTTTATGGAAAGCGTAGAGAAAATTTCCACGCGTAATCAGGCTGTGGTTTATCAGGGATTACAGGCCTACAGCCGCGACCAGCAACCGGCACAAATGACAGTATCAGTCAGCTTCCACATTAAACCTTCAGAAGCAGGCGCGGTTTATACCACCTACAACACCATTGAAGCATTAAAAGATCGTCTGATTGTCCGTCAGTTGCCAACTCAACTGGAGAACGTTTTCGGCCAATATACCGCCATCAGCGCGGTACAGGATCGTACAAAACTGGTTCAGGATCTGCAAAATGCAATGCGTAAAGCCGTTGTTGGCCCGGTGGTGATTGATGGTGTCCAGATTGAAAATATTGATTTTTCTGACGCTTATGAAAAATCGATTGAAGATCGAATGAAAGCAGAAGTCGCCATTGCCACACGTAAGCAAAATCTGGAAACAGAGAAAATCCAGGCGCAAATAGCGGTAACTCAGGCCCAGGCAGAAGCAGACAGTAAACTGGCGGCAGCCAAAGCAGAAGCTGAGACTATTCGCGTAAGAGGCGCGGCAGAGGCTGAAACTATTCGTTTAAAAAGTGCGGCTGAAGCAGAAGCGATCCGCCTGCGCGGTGAAGCTCTGCGGGATAATCCCGGACTTGTTGCCCTCACCACTGCTGAGCGTTGGGACGGTAAGCTACCCGATACCATGATCCCCGGCAGTACAGTTCCGTTTATCTCTACTAAGTAAAAAAAGGGCCGCTTTCGCGGCCCTTGAGACTGATGGCAAAGGCAAAACTGCCTGATGCGCTACGCTTATCAGGCCTACATACTTCCTGCAATATATTGAATTTGCACGATCTTGTAGGTCGGGTAAGGCGTTCACGCCGCATCCGATATGAACAACGCGCACTTTGCCAATAATCTGAAGGGCCGCTTTCGCGGCCCTTCTCACAAAGCATCTTACCGATTACAGCAACGCTTTTGCTTTCGCAACAACGTTGTCAACGGTGAAGCCGAACTCTTCGAACAACTGCTCTGCCGGAGCAGATTCACCGAAGGTGGTCATGCCGACGATAGCACCGTTCAGGCCAACATACTTGTACCAGTAGTCAGCAATGCCAGCTTCCACCGCAACGCGTGCAGTAACCGCTTTCGGCAGTACAGACTCACGGTAAGCCGCATCCTGCTTGTCGAATGCGTCGGTAGACGGCATGGAAACCACGCGCGCTTTCACGCCTTCAGCAGTCAGTTTTTCGTAGGCAGCAACCGCCAGTTCAACTTCAGAACCGGTAGCGATGAAGATCAGTTCCGGCTGACCGGCACAGTCTTTCAGCACATAACCACCGCGCGCGATGTTTGCCAGCTGCTCTTCAGTACGTTCCTGCTGCGCCAGGTTCTGACGGGAGAGGATAAGCGCAGTCGGGCCGTCCTGACGCTCAACGCCGTATTTCCACGCGACCGCGGATTCAACCTGGTCACACGGACGCCATGTGGACATGTTCGGGGTCACGCGCAGAGAAGCGACCTGCTCTACCGGCTGGTGAGTCGGGCCATCTTCGCCCAGACCGATGGAGTCGTGGGTGTAAACCATCACCTGACGCTGTTTCATCAGCGCAGCCATACGTACGGCGTTACGTGCGTATTCCACGAACATCAGGAAGGTGGAGGTGTACGGCAGGAAGCCACCGTGCAGGGAGATACCGTTAGCAATCGCGGTCATACCGAACTCGCGAACACCATAGTGGATGTAGTTACCCGCAGCATCTTCGTTGATTGCTTTAGAACCAGACCACAGGGTCAGGTTAGACGGTGCCAAGTCAGCAGAGCCGCCGAGGAATTCCGGCAACAGCGGGCCGAACGCTTCAATCGCATTCTGAGACGCTTTACGGCTGGCGATTTTCGCCGGATTAGCCTGCAGTTTAGCGATGAATTCTTTCGCTTTGGCATCGAAGTCAGACGGCATTTCGCCTTTCATACGGCGGGTAAATTCAGCGGCTTCCTGCGGATAAGCTTTGGCGTAAGCAGCGAATTTCTCGTTCCATGCGGATTCTTTCGCCTGGCCTGCTTCTTTCGCATCCCACTGAGCATAGATTTCAGACGGGATTTCGAACGGTGCATATTTCCAGCCCAGCTGTTCGCGGGTCAGGGCAATTTCAGCGTCGCCCAGCGGCGCACCGTGGGAGTCGTGCGTACCGGCTTTGTTCGGTGAACCGAAACCGATGATGGTTTTGCACATCAGCAGGGACGGTTTGTCAGTCACTGCGCGCGCTTCTTCTACTGCGCGTTTGATGGATGCCGCGTCATGACCGTCGATGCCGCGAATAACGTGCCAGCCGTAAGCTTCGAAACGCATTGCGGTGTCGTCAGTAAACCAGCCTTCAACGTGACCATCGATAGAGATACCGTTGTCATCGTAGAACGCAATCAGTTTACCCAGCTTCAGCGTACCCGCCAGAGAGCAAACTTCATGGGAGATGCCTTCCATCATGCAGCCGTCGCCCATGAAGGCGTAGGTGTAGTGGTCGACGATGTCGTGGCCCGGACGGTTAAACTGTGCCGCCAGCGTTTTTTCTGCAATCGCCATACCGACTGCATTGGCAATACCCTGACCCAGCGGACCTGTAGTGGTTTCCACACCAGCGGTGTAACCCACTTCCGGGTGGCCCGGAGTTTTGGAATGCAGTTGACGGAAGTTTTTCAGTTCTTCCATCGGCAGATCGTAACCGGTGAGGTGCAGCAAGCTGTAGATCAGCATGGAGCCGTGGCCGTTGGACAGCACGAAGCGGTCACGGTCAGCCCAGGACGGATTCTGCGGGTTGTGTTTCAGGAAATCACGCCACAGGACTTCGGCAATGTCAGCCATACCCATAGGGGCACCCGGGTGACCGGATTTGGCTTTCTGTACTGCGTCCATGCTCAGCGCACGAATAGCATTGGCAAGCTCTTTACGTGAGGACATTTTGACTCCAGATCGGATGATGAAGGGCACGCCCTTAACGACTTGACGACAGCGCGTTTTGGGCTACGCCGGAAAATTTGCCAACAATTTACCGCAAGCCGCGCGTCATGTACATGGAACATCCTTTTGCCGCTTCAGAAATCTCTGGATCATGCTCGCATGTTGCGCAAACGCTCGCCCGTCCGCTGCGCTTTTCCTTATACTGAGACTGAGCGTCGATTCACCTGCAAACGGCGCATTTTTAGAATAATCCTGACCTTGTGCGGAAGAGAAAACATGAAAATTCGCGCCTTATTGGTAGCAATGAGCGTGGCAACGGTACTGACCGGTTGCCAGAATATGGACTCCAACGGACTGCTCTCATCAGGAGCGGAAGCTTTTCAGGCTTACAGTTTGAGTGATGCGCAGGTGAAAGCCCTGAGCGATCAGGCATGTCAGGAGATGGACAGCAAGGCGACGATTGCGCCAGCCAATAGCGAATACGCTAAACGTCTGACAACTATTGCCAATGCGCTAGGCAACAATATCAACGGTCAGCCGGTGAATTACAAAGTGTATATGGCGAAGGATGTGAATGCTTTTGCGATGGCAAACGGCTGTATCCGCGTCTATAGCGGGCTGATGGATATGATGACGGATAACGAAGTCGAAGCGGTGATCGGTCACGAAATGGGGCACGTCGCGTTAGGCCATGTGAAGAAAGGGATGCAAGTTGCATTAGGTACCAACGCCGTGAGAGTCGCGGCAGCCTCTGCGGGCGGGATTGTCGGCAGTTTATCGCAATCGCAACTTGGTGATCTGGGCGAGAAATTAGTCAATTCGCAATTCTCCCAGCGCCAGGAAGCAGAAGCCGATGATTATTCTTACGATCTTCTGCGCCAACGCGGCATCAGCCCGGCTGGTCTTGCCACCAGCTTTGAAAAACTGGCGAAACTGGAAGAAGGCCGCCAAAGCTCAATGTTTGACGACCATCCGGCATCCGCCGAACGCGCCCAGCATATTCGCGATCGTATGAGCGCGGATGGGGTTAAGTAAAGCCTGGTGGTGCCGAACGTAGGTCAGATAAGGCGTTCACGCCGCATCTGACATGAATGGCACATTTGTTACCCTGTCCGCAATGCCGGATGCGATGCTGACGCATCTTATCCGGCCTACGGGCGACATCGCATCTGGCGCTTACTCGCCCTTTTTCGCCGCCTGAATATACAGCATCTCCAGCGCCAGCGTCGCTGCTGCCAGAGCGGTGATTTCCGACTGATCGTATGCCGGAGCCACTTCCACTACGTCCATCCCAACAATGTTGAGATCTTTCAGGCCGCGTACCAGTTTAATGGCGCGATCGGAGGTCAGGCCGCCAATCACCGGCGTACCGGTGCCCGGCGCGAAAGCAGGATCCAGGCAGTCGATATCAAAGGTCAGGTAAACTGGCATATCACCTACAATCTGTTTCACCTGGGCGATAACGTCATCCACGCTGCGATCGTTCACCTGGCAGGCGTCCAGTACGGTAAAGCCGTTGTCTTTATCAAACTCGGTACGAATACCAATCTGTACGGAGTGATTCGGGTCGATCAGACCTTCTTTCGGCGCGGTATAGAACATGGTGCCGTGGTCAAATTCACAACCGTTCGCATAGGTATCGGTGTGGGCGTCAAAGTGTACCAGCGCCATTTTGCCGAAATGCTTCGCATGAGCACGCAGCAGCGGCAGGGTAACAAAGTGGTCACCACCGAAGGAGAGCATACGCTTACCGGCAGCCAGCAGCTTTTCAGCATGCGCCTGCAGCTTCTCGCTCATCTCACGAGCATCGCCGAAGGCATACACCAGATCGCCGCAGTCCACCACGTTCAGACGCTCGCGCATGTCGAAATTCCACGGGAAGCGGTTGTGTTCCCAGGCCAGATTCGTCGAAACCTGACGGATCGCCGCCGGACCGTGGCGTCCACCCGCACGACCAGAAGTAGCCATATCGAACGGCACGCCGGTAATTACCCAGTCAGCATCGCTGTCATACGGCTGGAAGTTCATCGGCAGGCGTAAAAAACCAAAGGCGTTGGAAACCAGTGAGTTATCGTATTGATGACCTAAGGTGCTCATGGGTGGACTCCTATTACAAAGTCGATATAAAAAAACCCTTCCGCGTCGTTAGGCCCGACGAGGAAGGGTTGGATTTGCGAAACACAATTTTGTGCTAATTATCGCCTTAAATGGGCGAGGCATCAAGCGAGGTTACTATTTCCGACACGGTGGCGGCGCATAGCCATTGTTGTCCGCCGGAAACGCTTGTCCAGAGCACGGTGGCAGCGCATTTTGCGCCGGGCCTTGTAATTCAAAGGCGGCAAAGCCGATTACACCGGTATTACGCACATCGCCTTGCGCCGAATTGGCTGCGTAGGAATCCGCAACGTTGGCGAACTGAAAAGCCGCTTCGGTATGTTTATCTTTGCGGAATCCTTTAATCGCCAACGAATCCCCGGCATTCACAATATAGCCGTTGTTATTCAGGGAACCTTGTTTACCATTGAGAACATCCAGGCCATCAACTGTCGCAACGATCTCGTAGTTGGTGTTACGACTGTAATTGCGGACATATAATTGGTAATTCATTCCTACTCTGGCATGGACTATATAGCGTAGTTCTTTACCTGATGAATTATAAACCCGCGTAATAGGTAGAGAATTAAAATTACCATCGCGAATAGCATATTCAAGTTCGTTAATACGAATGCTATAAACGCGGTCGTAGCCGGAAGGAACATTAGTCGAATAACTAATAACGATCATCTCTGCCGGATCGCGCCAGGCTCGTTCAGCAGTTACGCCCTGTACCGTTGAGTGCACATCCCCACCCCAGGCGGTGCCGACATTGCCCGATGCACTGCTATTATACTGCGCATTACTGGAACAACCGGCCAGCAGCACGACTAATGCCACCAACGCGCTACGTACTTTCCATTTTTTCATAACCGTTCCCTCTGCATTTAATTAATGCAGCGATTGTAGGGAGATTATTCAATAAGGAAAGCAGCTAAATTATTTTTAAGAATATATAAAAAGAAAGCGGGCCGATTTACGTAAATAAATCGACCCGATAGCGGAATAATCTTAATTATTCATCTTCAAGATAGGTATAACCGTACAAACCTGCCTCGAACTCTTCCAGGAACTGTTGTTGCAGTTCAGCATCAAGATCGGTTTTCTTCACTTGATCACGGAACTGGGTTAACAGCGTTTTCGGATCGAGCTGTACATATTGCAGCATGTCCGCCACGGTATCGCCTTCGTCAGACAGTTCCACTTCTACGCTACCATCAGGGAAGACGAACACATCAACCGCTTCGGTATCACCAAACAGGTTGTGCATGTTGCCGAGGATCTCCTGATATGCGCCGACCATAAAGAAACCGAGCATCGGCGGATTCTCTGGATCGTACTCCGGCATAGGCATTGTCGTGGCAATACCATCACCATCGATATAGTGGTCGATGGCACCGTCAGAGTCACAGGTAATATCCAGCAGCACGGCGCGCCGCTCCGGAACTTGATTCAGCCCTTCCAGCGGCAGAACCGGGAACAACTGGTCGATCCCCCATGCGTCCGGCATCGACTGGAACAGCGAGAAGTTGACGTACATTTTGTCCGCCATACGTTCCTGCAATTCGTCGATAATCGGGCGATGTGCGCGGTTTTGCGGATCCAGCTGCTTTTGCACTTCATGACACATGCTCAAATAAAGCTGCTCAGCCCACGCGCGTTCTTGCAGGTTGTAGGTGCCCGAAGAATAGCCGATATGAATATCGTGCAAGTCCATCTGGCTGTCATGTAACCACTCACGCAGAGAACGGCGAGTTCCCGGTTCGTGCATCTCCTGCCAGGTTTCCCACATGCTTTGCAGCGCGCGCGGCGCGTCTTCTGCTGGCGCGGTCGGCATCGTGTATTCGTTACGTTCCACGCCGATGATATTCGACACCAGCACGGTGTGATGCGCAGTCACCGCACGACCTGATTCGGTGATTACTGTCGGATGCGGCAGACCATTTTCTTCACACGCATCGCCAATCGCCCAAATGATGTTGTTGGCGTATTCATTGAGGCCGTAATTCACTGAACAGTCGGACTGCGAACGAGTACCTTCATAGTCCACACCCAGACCGCCGCCGACATCAAAGCACTGAATATTGACGCCCAGCTTGTGCAGTTCCACATAGAAACGCGCGGATTCACGAACGCCCGTGGCGATATCGCGAATATTCGCCATCTGCGAACCGAGGTGGAAGTGCAGCAGTTGCAGGCTGTCGAGACGTCCGGCTTCACGCAGGGTTTCAACCAGTTGCAGTACCTGAGTCGCCGCCAGGCCGAACTTCGATTTTTCCCCGCCAGAAGACTGCCATTTGCCAGAACCTTGAGACGCCAGACGCGCGCGCACGCCCAGACGAGGAACGACATTCAGACGTTCTGCTTCATCCAGCACAATGGCGATTTCTGACATCTTCTCAATGACCAGATAGACCTTATGGCCCATCTTCTCGCCAATTAATGCCAGGCGGATATATTCGCGGTCTTTATAACCATTGCAGACGATGACGCTACGGGTCATGCCAGCATGCGCCAGTACCGCCATCAACTCAGCTTTGGAACCGGCTTCCAGGCCCAGCGGTTCGCCTGAATGAATCAGGGATTCAATCACGCGGCGGTGCTGGTTAACTTTGATCGGGTAAACGAGGAAGTAATCGCCGTTATAGCCGTAGGATTCCCGCGCACGTTTGAACGCGGCGTTAATGGAACGCAAACGGTGCTGCAGGATCTGTGGGAAACAGAACAGTGCAGGCAGACGCTGACCCTGTGCTTCACGAGTTTTCACTAACTGCGCGAGATCGACGCGAGCTTCCGGGACGTCCGGGTCCGGGCACACGCTAATGTGGCCCAGCTCGTTAACGTCATAATAGTTATTGCCCCACCAGGCAATATTGTAAGTACGCAGCATCTTGCTGGCTTCCTGGGAGCTCATTGCAACCTCCTGCATGGAGCGTAGTACACCGTGTTCGCCCGCTGACGAAGGCAAACTCATAGACATGTCGTCAGACATAGCGAACCTCAAATTATTTTATTAAGTGTAAAACAGTTAACGACTATCGCAGCCTGGGACTGCGATAACAACCCATAAGCACACGGATTTTCCAGCAAAGTATGCTGACGCTCCGACTGCGCAACCGGTTTCTTTTTCATAACATTATTAAACACATAACCGAACGTAAGTGTGACAGTTCGGCGAAACCACGAGAAAACTCTTGTTTTTACAAGAGCGCCCTTGTTCAGTCCTCAGTAACTGTAACCAGCTCTTGAATCCTGAGAAGCGCCGAGATGGGTATAACATCGGCAGGTATGCAAAGCAGAGATGCAGAGTGCGGGGAACGAATCTTCACCAGAACGGTGAGACAGGTTAAGCAGCAGACAACGGTTCATTATTTCGTATCACCTCCACGGCCGCCTGTTAAGACGAACCCACAAGCCAAAACTCTGATTTCAACCCGGCTGGAAGTGGCAACACGAAAGAAACGTCGTGTGCTTTTTATTTAAGCCGCGCGCCGCGTTTTATACCCCACAATGGCAGAAAATTGCAAAAGATAAATACGCAGAATGCCAGCATTGTCAGGAAAAATTTCCAGCCACGTTTTTAACAGAATGAGACACGATTCAAAAAAAAGTGGAAATTGGGTGAAGAACTGACCTAAAATAGCCATCCAGATGTTAATCCATCCATACCGATTAACACTCAGACTGCCAGTGTTTTTAACCTGCAGAGTCGTGGTAGGATCCGCTACCACAGAAAATCCACACAACAGTTTGAGCTAACCAAATTCTCTTTAGGTGATATTAAATATGGCAAAACACCTTTTTACGTCCGAGTCCGTCTCTGAAGGGCATCCTGACAAAATTGCTGACCAAATCTCTGATGCCGTTTTAGACGCGATCCTCGAACAGGATCCGAAAGCACGTGTTGCTTGCGAAACCTACGTAAAAACCGGCATGGTTTTAGTTGGCGGTGAAATCACCACCAGCGCCTGGGTAGACATCGAAGAGATCACCCGTAACACCGTTCGCGAAATTGGCTATGTGCATTCCGACATGGGCTTTGACGCTAACTCCTGTGCGGTCCTGAGCGCTATCGGTAAACAGTCCCCTGATATCAACCAGGGCGTCGACCGTGCCGATCCGCTGGAACAGGGCGCGGGCGACCAGGGCCTGATGTTTGGCTACGCAACCAATGAAACCGACGTGCTGATGCCAGCGCCTATCACCTATGCACACCGTCTGGTTCAGCGTCAGGCTGAAGTACGTAAAAACGGCACTCTGCCGTGGCTGCGCCCGGACGCGAAAAGCCAGGTGACTTTCCAGTATGACGACGGCAAAATCGTTGGTATCGATGCTGTCGTGCTTTCCACTCAGCACTCTGAAGAGATCGACCAGAAATCGCTGCAAGAAGCGGTGATGGAAGAGATCATCAAGCCGATTCTGCCCGCTGAATGGATGACTTCTGCAACCAAGTTCTTCATCAACCCGACCGGTCGTTTTGTTATCGGTGGTCCGATGGGTGACTGCGGTCTGACTGGTCGTAAAATTATCGTTGATACCTACGGCGGCATGGCACGTCACGGTGGCGGTGCATTCTCTGGTAAAGATCCATCAAAAGTGGACCGTTCCGCTGCGTACGCAGCACGTTATGTCGCGAAAAACATCGTTGCGGCTGGCCTGGCCGATCGTTGTGAAATTCAGGTTTCCTACGCAATCGGCGTGGCTGAACCGACCTCCATCATGGTGGAAACTTTCGGTACCGAGAAAGTGCCTTCTGAACAACTGACTCTGCTGGTACGTGAGTTCTTTGACCTGCGTCCATACGGTCTGATTCAGATGCTGGATCTGCTGCACCCGATCTACAAAGAAACCGCAGCATACGGTCACTTTGGTCGTGAACATTTCCCGTGGGAAAAAACCGACAAAGCGCAGCTGCTGCGCGATGCTGCCGGTCTGAAGTAATCTTTCTTCACCTGCTTTCAAAGGCCAGCCTCGCGCTGGCCTTTTTCTTTTACCTCACCGCGGTGGATAGACATTCACGCCGCATCCGGCAAAAAACCGCCCGCAATAACATCATTCTTCCTCAACACGTTTTACCGCAAATTATCATCACGACTGAAACCGATTACACCCACCACGCCAGCCAAATATTTGTAATATTTTCATATTATTATTCGGCTTTCACAGTTGTTACATTTCTTTTCAGTAAAGTCTTAATTGCAGATAACAGCCTTTAATCTATGATGATATAACTCAATTATTTTCATGCACTTAAATCATAACTAAGATAAATGTTAGTGTAAGCGATTACACTGATGTGATTTGCTTCACATCTTTTTACGTCGTACTCACCTATCTTAATTCACAATAAAAAATAACCATATTGGAGGGCATCATGCCTGACGCTAAAAAACAGGGGCGGTCAAACAAGGCAATGACGTTTTTCGTCTGCTTCCTTGCCGCTCTGGCGGGATTACTCTTTGGCCTGGATATCGGTGTAATTGCTGGCGCACTGCCGTTTATTGCAGATGAATTCCAGATTACTTCGCACACGCAAGAATGGGTCGTAAGCTCCATGATGTTCGGTGCGGCAGTCGGTGCGGTGGGCAGCGGCTGGCTCTCCTTTAAACTCGGGCGCAAAAAGAGTTTGATGATCGGCGCAATCCTGTTTGTTGCCGGTTCACTGTTCTCTGCGGCTGCGCCAAACGTTGAAGTACTGATTCTTTCCCGCGTTCTGCTGGGGCTGGCGGTGGGTGTGGCCTCTTATACTGCACCGCTTTACCTCTCTGAAATTGCGCCGGAAAAAATTCGCGGCAGTATGATCTCGATGTATCAGTTGATGATCACTATCGGGATCCTCGGTGCTTATCTTTCTGATACCGCCTTCAGCTACACCGGTGCATGGCGCTGGATGCTGGGTGTGATTATCATCCCGGCAATTTTGCTGCTGATTGGTGTCTTCTTCCTGCCAGACAGCCCTCGTTGGTTTGCCGCCAAACGCCGTTTTGTTGATGCCGAGCGCGTGCTGCTGCGCCTGCGCGACACCAGTGCGGAAGCGAAACGCGAACTGGATGAAATCCGTGAAAGTTTGCAGGTTAAACAGAGTGGCTGGGCGCTGTTTAAAGAGAACAGCAACTTCCGCCGCGCGGTGTTCCTTGGCGTACTGTTGCAGGTAATGCAGCAATTCACCGGGATGAACGTCATCATGTATTACGCGCCGAAAATCTTCGAACTGGCGGGTTATACCAACACCACCGAGCAAATGTGGGGGACAGTGATCGTCGGTCTCACCAACGTACTCGCCACCTTTATCGCAATAGGCCTTGTTGACCGCTGGGGACGTAAACCAACGCTAACGCTGGGCTTCCTGGTGATGGCTGCTGGCATGGGCATACTCGGTACAATGATGCATATCGGTATCCACTCTCCGTCAGCGCAGTATTTCGCCATCGCCATGCTGTTGATGTTTATTGTCGGCTTTGCCATGAGTGCCGGTCCGCTGATTTGGGTACTGTGCTCCGAAATTCAGCCGCTGAAAGGCCGCGATTTTGGCATCACCTGCTCTACCGCCACCAACTGGATTGCCAACATGATCGTCGGCGCAACATTCCTGACTATGCTCAACACGCTGGGTAACGCCAACACCTTCTGGGTGTATGCGGCTCTGAACGTACTGTTTATTCTGCTGACACTGTGGCTGGTACCGGAAACCAAACACGTTTCGCTGGAACATATTGAACGTAATCTGATGAAAGGTCGTAAACTGCGCGAAATCGGCGCTCACGATTAATCTCCTCAGGCTTCCTCCCGTCGCGGAGGAAGCCACCTCTTGCAGTCATCTTTTCTTCGCTCTATCCTCTGCCGCTATGAAAACATCCCGTCTCCCTATTGCCATCCAACAGGCCGTTATGCGTCGCCTGCGGGAAAAGCTCGCCCAGGCCAACCTGAAGCTAGGGCGTAACTACCCGGAGCCAAAACTCTCTTACACCCAGCGCGGAACCTCCGCCGGAACAGCCTGGCTTGAAAGCTATGAAATTCGCCTCAATCCGGTTTTACTGTTGGAAAACAGCGAAGCCTTTATTGAAGAAGTGGTGCCACACGAACTGGCACATTTGCTGGTATGGAAACATTTCGGCCGCGTAGCGCCACATGGCAAAGAGTGGAAATGGATGATGGAAAGCGTGCTGGGCGTTCCCGCTCGTCGTACGCACCAGTTTGAACTGCAATCCGTGCGTCGCAACACCTTCCCCTACCGCTGCAAGTGCCAGGAACATCAGCTTACCGTACGCCGCCATAATCGCGTAGTTCGTGGCGAAGCCGTCTATCGCTGTGTTCATTGCGGTGAACAGCTGATTGCAAAATAACCACCTGAACTATCAGGAACTTTCCTGATCTGGCTGATTGCATACCAAAACAACTTTCGCTACGTTGCTGGCTCGTTTTAACACGGAGTAAGTGATGTACCGTTATTTGTCTATTGCTGCGGTGGTACTGAGCGCAGCATTTTCCGGCCCGACGTTGGCCGAAGGTATCAATAGTTTTTCTCAGGCGAAAGCCGCGGCGGTAAAAGTCCACGCTGACGCGCCGGGTACGTTTTATTGCGGATGTAAAATTAACTGGCAGGGCAAAAAAGGCGTTGTTGATCTGCAATCGTGCGGGTATCAGGTGCGCAAAAATGAAAACCGCGCCAGCCGCGTAGAGTGGGAACACGTTGTTCCCGCCTGGCAGTTCGGTCACCAGCGCCAGTGCTGGCAGGACGGTGGACGTAAAAACTGTGCCAAAGATCCGGTCTATCGCAAGATGGAAAGCGATATGCATAACCTGCAACCGTCAGTCGGCGAGGTGAATGGCGATCGCGGCAACTTTATGTACAGCCAGTGGAATGGCGGCGAAGGCCAGTACGGTCAATGCGCCATGAAGGTCGATTTCAAAGAAAAAGCTGCCGAACCACCAGCGCGTGCACGCGGTGCCATTGCGCGCACCTACTTCTATATGCGCGACCAATACAACCTGACACTCTCTCGCCAGCAAACGCAGCTGTTCAACGCATGGAACAAGATGTATCCGGTTACCGACTGGGAGTGCGAGCGCGATGAACGCATCGCTAAGGTGCAGGGCAATCATAACCCGTATGTGCAACGCGCTTGCCAGGCGCGAAAGAGCTAACCTACACTAGCGGGATTCTTTTTGTTAACCCCTACCCCACGTGTACAACCGCGTGGGGAGACGACGCGGATTTTTAACTATGCGTATCCCCCGCATTTATCATCCTGAACCACTGATCAGCCATTCTCACATCGCGCTTTGCGAAGATGCCGCCAACCATATCGGGCGCGTACTGCGTATGGGGCCGGGTCAGGCGTTGCAATTATTTGACGGCAGCAACCAGGTCTTTGACGCCGAAATTACCAGCGCCAGCAAAAAAAGCGTGGAAGTGAAAGTGCTGGAAGGCCAACTCGACGATCGTGAATCTCCGCTGCATATTCACCTCGGTCAGGTGATGTCGCGTGGCGAAAAAATGGAATTTACGATCCAGAAATCGATCGAACTCGGTGTAAGCCTCATTACGCCACTTTTTTCTGAGCGTTGCGGCGTTAAACTGGATAGTGAACGTCTGAACAAGAAGCTCCAGCAGTGGCAGAAGATTGCAATTGCTGCCTGTGAGCAGTGTGGTCGTAACCGGGTGCCGGAAATCCGTCCAGCGATGGATCTGGAAGCCTGGTGTGCAGAGCAGGATGAAGGACTGAAACTGAATCTTCACCCGCGCGCCAGTAACAGCATCAATACGTTGCCGTTACCGGTTGAACGCGTCCGCCTGCTAATTGGCCCGGAAGGCGGTTTATCGGCAGATGAAATTGCCATGACTGCCCGCTATCAATTTACTGATATCCTGTTGGGACCTCGCGTTTTGCGTACAGAGACAACTGCGCTCACCGCCATTACCGCTCTACAGGTGCGTTTTGGCGATTTGGGCTAACGGAGAAGAATAATGATCAAGCTCGGCATCGTGATGGACCCCATCGCAAGCATCAACATCAAGAAAGATTCCAGTTTCGCTATGTTGCTGGAAGCGCAACGTCGTGGTTACGAACTTCACTATATGGAGATGGGCGATCTGTATCTGATCAATGGCGAAGCCCGCGCCCATACCCGCACGCTGAACGTGAAGCAGAACTACGAAGAGTGGTTTTCGTTCGTCGGTGAACAGGATCTGCCGCTGGCCGATCTCGATGTGATCCTGATGCGTAAAGACCCGCCGTTTGATACCGAGTTTATCTACGCGACCTATATTCTGGAACGTGCCGAAGAGAAAGGGACGCTGATCGTTAACAAGCCGCAAAGCCTGCGCGACTGTAACGAGAAACTGTTTACCGCCTGGTTCTCTGACTTAACGCCAGAAACGCTGGTTACGCGCAATAAAGCACAGCTGAAAGCGTTCTGGGAGAAACACAGCGACATCATTCTTAAGCCGCTTGACGGTATGGGCGGCGCGTCGATTTTCCGCGTGAAAGAAGGCGATCCAAACCTCGGCGTGATTGCCGAAACCCTGACTGAGCATGGCACTCGCTACTGCATGGCGCAAAATTACCTGCCAGCCATTAAAGATGGCGACAAACGCGTGTTGGTGGTGGATGGCGAACCGGTGCCGTACTGCCTGGCGCGTATTCCGCAGGGGGGCGAAACCCGTGGCAATCTGGCTGCCGGTGGTCGCGGTGAACCTCGTCCGCTAACGGAGAGTGACTGGAAAATCGCCCGTCAGATCGGACCGACGCTGAAAGAAAAAGGGCTGATTTTTGTTGGTCTGGATATCATCGGCGACCGCCTGACTGAAATTAACGTCACCAGCCCAACCTGTATTCGTGAGATTGAAGCAGAGTTTCCGGTGTCGATCACCGGAATGTTAATGGATGCCATCGAAGCACGTTTACAGCAGCAGTAACCCACCTTAGCGAGAAGGATCTCGTTGAGACTCTGAGTGACAGCGCCCTACTTTCCCCGCATACTGGGCGCTGTTGCTTTTTTGAACCAGGAAACAGAACCTCTGACAATGAATTTACAGCATCACTTTCTTATTGCCATGCCTGCTCTCCAGGATCCGATTTTCCGTCGTTCCGTGGTCTACATTTGCGAACATAATGCCAATGGTGCAATGGGTATCATCGTCAACAAGCCACTGGAAAATCTCAAAATTGAAGGGATTCTGGAAAAGCTGAAGATCACGCCGGAGCCGCGTGATGAATCAATCCGTCTGGATAAACCGGTTATGCTCGGCGGCCCGCTGGCGGAAGATCGTGGGTTTATTTTGCATACTCCACCCTCCAATTTTGCTTCCAGCATTCGCATTTCAGACAACACGGTGATGACCACTTCCCGCGATGTGCTGGAAACGCTCGGCACCGATAAACAACCGTCTGACATATTGGTGGCTCTGGGCTATGCCTCTTGGGAGAAAGGTCAACTGGAACAAGAAATTCTCGATAACGCGTGGCTAACGGCCCCGGCAGATCTGAATATTCTGTTCAAAACGCCGATTGCCGACCGCTGGCGCGAGGCGGCAAAACTGATTGGTGTGGATATTCTCACCATGCCTGGCGTTGCGGGGCACGCCTGATGAGTGGAACCTTACTCGCCTTCGACTTCGGCACCAAAAGCATTGGCGTAGCGGTCGGCCAACGCATTACCGGCACCGCTCGCCCACTGCCCGCAATTAAAGCGCAGGACGGTACGCCGGACTGGAACCTTATCGAACGTTTACTGAAAGAGTGGCAACCTGACGAAATTATCGTCGGTTTGCCGCTGAATATGGACGGTACCGAGCAACCGTTGACTGCCCGGGCGCGTAAATTCGCCAATCGTATTCATGGCCGTTTTGGTGTTGAAGTTAAGCTCCATGATGAACGGCTTAGCACCGTGGAAGCGCGCTCCGGTCTGTTCGAACAGGGCGGCTATCGGGCGCTCAACAAAGGTAAAGTCGACTCTGCCTCTGCGGTTATTATTCTCGAAAGTTATTTCGAGCAGGGATATTAAGGCGATTTACTAGCGCACAGATTTCTGACAATGTGCTCGTTGTTTCATGTTGGATGCGGCGTAAACGCCTTATCCAACCTACGGTGAGTGCGAATTCAAAGTTACGCTTCCCTTGTAGGCCCGATAAGCTTGCGCATCGGGCATGTTTACAATTCGTATCAGACATAGCAACGTCACAAGCGCCCTTCTTTCACCCGCTGCTGATAACTCTGCTGAAACGTTAACATCCCCACTTGTTGCCCAGTTTGAATAACATGCGGTAACTGGTGGGTTTTCCCTTCGCGAATCAAATTCCCCACCGCGGGTGTGTTAATCAGCAATTCAAACAGCGCTACTCTTCCTTCCTGTTTATCCACTTCCAGCTTTTGTGACAACACTGCCCGCAAGCTCCCGGCCAGTTGATTACGCACGGGATCTTTTTCCTGCGCAGGAAATGAATCCACCAGTCGCTCAACTGCCTGCGCCGCACCACGCGTATGTAATGTTGCCAGCACCAGATGCCCGGTTTCTGCCGCCGTCAGCGCCAGACGGATTGTCTCGCTGTCACGCAGCTCTCCGAGCAATATCACATCGGGATCTTCCCGCAATGCGGCACGCAATCCCGATGCGAACGTCATACAGTGCAAACCAATCTCCCGCTGCTGGATCAAACATCGCTGACTGGTATAGAGATATTCCACAGGATCTTCCAGCGTCAGAATATGCGCATCGGCATGTTGATTGAGATAGCCAACCATCGCCGCCAGCGTGGTAGATTTGCCACTCCCCGTCGCCCCCGTCACCAGAATCAGGCCATTCTCGCTCTTGAGTAATTCCGGCAATACCGGTGGTGCGCCAAGCTGTTCGAGCTGCGGGCAGTGCGAAGGTAACAACCGTAATGCCAGAGAAATACCTTGCCGTTGCGCGAACGCACTGCCGCGCAATCGCTGGTTTTCCGCCAGCGACACAGCAAAATCTAACTGACCATTCTCCAGCAATATTGCCCGCTGATCGTCATCCAGCCACTCCCGCAATAGCTCTTCCACGTCCGGCGCATCAAACGGCACAGCTTCCATTCTCCCGCGAATACGCCATCGTGCGGGCCAGGCGCTGCACAGGTGTAGATCCGAGACGTTATGCTTTACACTAAGGGCCACAATTTCTTCCATATTCATACTAAGATCCTCGGAAAATGAACGATATTGCGCATAACCTGGCACAGGTCCGGGACAAAATCTCAGCGGCTGCAACGCGTTGCGGCCGTTCTCCAGAAGAAATTACGCTGCTTGCAGTCAGTAAAACAAAACCTGCGAGCGCCATCGCAGAAGCCATTGATGCCGGGCAGCGTCAATTTGGTGAAAACTATGTTCAGGAAGGGGTAGATAAAATTCGCCAC
This sequence comes from Escherichia sp. MOD1-EC6021, assembly GCF_002965245.1. Lineage (NCBI taxonomy): Bacteria > Pseudomonadati > Pseudomonadota > Gammaproteobacteria > Enterobacterales > Enterobacteriaceae > Escherichia > Escherichia sp. MOD1-EC6021. Next base: position 120,607 of record NZ_PTRU01000014.1, read on the forward strand.
TTTCAGGAACTGGGCGTAACAGGATTAGAATGGCATTTTATTGGCCCGTTGCAGTCTAATAAAAGCCGCCTGGTGGCAGAGCATTTCGACTGGTGTCATACCATCGACCGTTTGCGCATCGCTACCCGTCTGAACGACCAGCGCCCGGCAGAACTTCCCCCTCTTAACGTACTGATTCAAATTAATATTAGTGATGAAAACAGTAAGTCCGGGATTCAACTGGCTGAACTGGACGAGCTGGCAGCAGCGGTCTCTGAACTACCGCGTTTACGTCTACGCGGGCTGATGGCGATCCCTGCGCCTGAGTCAGAATATGTAAGGCAGTTTGAAGTTGCACGCCAAATGGCTGTAGCATTTGCCGGACTGAAAACGCGCTACCCGCATATCGACACGCTCTCTCTGGGAATGTCGGACGATATGGAAGCCGCCATTGCGGCAGGTAGCACGATGGTTCGTATCGGCACTGCAATTTTTGGTGCGCGTGATTACTCTAAAAAATAAGGAATTAAAGGAACGCCATGAATACGTTGACTTTCCTGCTTTCAACGGTCATTGAGCTGTATACCATGGTGCTGTTATTACGCATCTGGATGCAGTGGGCTCATTGTGATTTTTACAACCCCTTCTCACAGTTTGTGGTGAAGGTGACGCAGCCGATTATCGGACCACTGCGCCGCGTTATTCCGGCAATGGGACCGATTGACAGCGCCTCGCTGCTGGTTGCCTATATTCTCAGTTTTATCAAAGCCATCGTGCTGTTTAAAGTCGTGACTTTCCTGCCGATCATCTGGATTGCTGGTTTACTGATTTTGCTGAAAACCATCGGCCTGTTGATTTTCTGGGTCCTGCTGGTGATGGCGATTATGAGCTGGGTAAGCCAGGGTCGTAGCCCGATTGAATACGTCCTGATTCAGCTTGCCGATCCACTGCTGCGCCCGATTCGCCGCCTGCTGCCAGCAATGGGTGGGATTGATTTCTCGCCGATGATCCTCGTTCTGCTGCTGTATGTCATTAATATGGGTGTCGCAGAAGTACTGCAGGCGACCGGAAATATGCTACTACCGGGGCTGTGGATGGCGTTATGAGTGCCGTAACAGTTAACGATGACGGTCTGGTTTTACGGCTTTATATTCAGCCGAAAGCCAGCCGTGATTCTATTGTCGGTTTACATGGCGACGAAGTAAAAGTCGCCATTACCGCGCCGCCAGTTGACGGCCAGGCCAACAGCCATCTGGTGAAGTTTCTCGGCAAGCAATTCCGGGTAGCCAAAAGCCAGGTGGTGATTGAAAAAGGCGAACTTGGCCGCCACAAACAAATTAAAATCATTAATCCGCAACAAATCCCGCCAGAAATCGCGGCGTTAATTAATTAGGTATCCTATGCAAAAAGTTGTCCTCGCAACCGGCAATGCCGGTAAAGTGCGTGAGCTGGCGTCGCTGCTTAGCGACTTCGGTCTTGATATCGTGGCCCAAACAGACCTCGGCGTAGATTCTGCCGAAGAAACCGGCCTGACCTTTATCGAAAACGCGATTCTGAAAGCACGACACGCGGCAAAAGTGACCGGTTTACCAGCAATTGCCGACGACTCTGGTCTGGCGGTAGATGTGCTTGGCGGCGCGCCTGGGATTTACTCCGCACGTTATTCCGGTGAAGACGCGACCGATCAAAAGAATCTGCAAAAACTGCTGGAAACTCTGAAAGACGTACCGGACGACCAACGTCAGGCGCGTTTCCACTGCGTGCTGGTATATCTGCGTCACGCGGAAGATCCCACTCCGCTGGTGTGCCACGGTAGCTGGCCGGGCGTGATTACTCGTGAACCGGCGGGTAGTGGCGGCTTTGGTTATGATCCAATCTTCTTCGTGCCTTCCGAAGGTAAAACCGCAGCCGAACTGACCCGCGAAGAAAAGAGCGCCATTTCCCACCGTGGTCAGGCATTGAAACTGCTGTTGGACGCTTTACGAAATGGTTAAATTACCGCCGCTGAGTCTCTACATTCACATCCCGTGGTGCGTGCAGAAATGCCCGTACTGCGATTTCAACTCTCACGCGTTGAAAGGAGAAGTGCCGCACGACGATTATGTTCAGCATCTGCTTAACGATCTGGACAACGATGTGGCTTACGCTCAGGGCCGTGAAGTGCAGACAATCTTTATTGGCGGCGGTACGCCGAGCCTGCTTTCTGGCCCGGCGATGCAAACGCTACTGGACGGCGTGCGTGCGCGTTTGCCGCTGGCAGCGGATGCAGAAATCACCATGGAAGCGAACCCAGGCACGGTAGAAGCCGATCGCTTTGTTGATTATCAGCGTGCTGGCGTGAATCGCATCTCTATTGGTGTGCAGAGTTTTAGCGAAGAAAAGCTGAAACGACTTGGGCGCATTCATGGCCCGCAAGAAGCGAAACGAGCTGCGAAGCTGGCGAGCGGTTTAGGGTTACGTAGCTTTAACCTCGATTTGATGCATGGGCTACCGGATCAATCACTGGAAGAGGCGCTTGGCGATCTACGCCAGGCCATTGAACTGAATCCGCCGCACCTTTCCTGGTATCAACTGACCATCGAACCTAATACGCTGTTTGGCTCACGCCCTCCTGTACTGCCGGACGACGATGCATTGTGGGATATCTTCGAGCAAGGGCATCAGTTATTAACGGCTGCGGGTTATCAGCAATATGAAACATCCGCTTACGCCAAACCAGGTTATCAGTGCCAGCACAATCTCAACTACTGGCGATTTGGTGACTACATCGGTATTGGCTGCGGCGCGCACGGCAAAGTCACCTTCCCGGATGGGCGCATTCTGCGTACCACCAAAACGCGTCATCCGCGTGGTTTTATGCAGGGGCGGTATCTGGAAAGCCAGCGTGATGTCGAAGCCGCAGATAAGCCGTTTGAGTTCTTTATGAATCGCTTCCGTCTGCTGGAAGCCGCGCCGCGCGTGGAGTTTAGCCAGTATACTGGCCTTTCAGAAGAGGTTATTCGCCCTCAGTTAGACGAGGCTATTGCTCAGGGTTATCTCACAGAATGTGCGGATTACTGGCAGATAACGGAACATGGGAAGTTGTTTTTAAATTCGCTGCTGGAGCTTTTTCTGGCTGAGTAAATTTGTATTGCCGGATGCGGCGTGTACGCAACATCCGGCTACAACTCTTGCGTCATCGCAAAAATTACTTAATCACCCCATTGCGCCGCAATTGTTCGGTATCTTTTTTCCAGCGTTCATTAGCCTGGTTGATATCATCAATTTTCATCAAAATCGCGACTTTTTTACTGTTTATTTCTGAAACTTTCATCGTTAACGGATATTGCCCTTTTTCGAGCGTTATCCAGTCATCCTGCAATTTACGGCTAAGTTTTTGTGATTGCAGAAAAGTCTGTCGCCGTTGTTCGTTGATATCGAAATCTCGCTTCTGCTGAATCGGCACTTCATAACACTCTGCACTCTGTTTATGACATGCCGCAATCGCCGGTTGATAAACCTCTTTGTCATATTTAACCGCGAACGCCTCGCTATCGTTCTGTTTATTAAACTCATCACGCTGTTGGTGAATTTTTTTAAATGCGTCTTCGCGGGTCATTTGCTTACCGTCTGCATCTTTTCCCCAATATGCATCCGCTGCTTTCTGCGCCGCCACCATTTGCTTATCAAGCGCTTTCACTTCCTTTTCCAGCGCAGGAATCGAGTTCTTCTGGGTATTCAACGCTGATTCAAGCTGACTAAAGGGATAATTGAAATCTTCGCTATTCACGATCAGATATTTATTATTCGTTTTGATATCGTCGACCACCCGCCCACGATCGCTGGCTGCCGCCTGAAAAGAGTAAAAGTTCACCGACCAGCCAGACGCGGGCGTTCCTTTACTGGTTAACATCGCCGAGAATTTTACCGGTTTATCTTTCGTCCAGGTCTGTTCGAGCAGTTCGTAATCTGCCAACTGACCGACCCAGGTATAGAGATCGTCACTGGAAGAGACATCGCCTTCCGCTGACCAGGTGGCCTGATTACCCTTAGCATCAAGATTTTTTAAGCTGATGGCATCAAGCTTGAGAATGCCGTGATACTGCTTTTTGAATTGATCTTTTAAGATATTTTCAGTTGGCGGTTCGCCATCTGCCCAGGCATTACCAGTCATCAACATAAGCAGCGCCGTGCCAACAATCCATTGCTTTTTCACCCGAAAACCCTCGCGCGGAATAATTTATTCCGGTGATTATCATTAGGGTGATGAAAATTGGCAATGGACGTGAGTCTGAAGTGAAAAGCCCCGGCACGATACCGGGGCGAGGTGATTAGTACTGATTGAAGAGCTGCTGGATCTGCTGCGGATCTTTGGTTTGCGTCAGAGCCAGTTGCAGCAGAACGCGCGCTTTTTGCGGGTTCAGCGTGCCAGAGGCCACGAAGCCATATTTCGCATCATCCACTTCGGCATCCTGAGTGGTAGCGCCCGTCGGTACGCGGGAAGAACGCACTACTGCAGTGCCGTTTTTCGCGGCGGTCGCCAGAGTGTCGAACACGGATTTATACAGGTTACCGTTACCCACACCAGCGCTGACGATGCCATCATAGCCCGCATCTACCAGTGCTTTAGCCGGAAGATCGGATGCGTTAGCGTAGTTATAAACGATGCCGACTTTCGGCAGTTCATTCAGCTTAGAGACATCGAACGGCGTGTCGCTGGTATGCTTACGTGCCGGGGTACGTTGGTAGTCAATCTTACCGTTGTGAATGTAACCCAGCGGACCGTAGTTAACAGACTTAAAGGTCGCTACGTCGGTGGTGTTGGTTTTGGTGACATCGCGACCGTCCAGTACGGTATCGTTCATCACCACCAGCACGCCACGATTAGCGGAGGCTTTATCAGCTGCGGTCACTACCGCGTTATACAGGTTGAATGGACCGTCTGCGCTCATGGACGTGGACGGGCGCATTGCGCCGACCATCACCACCGGTTTGTCGCATTTCACCGTCAGGTCGAGGAAGTAAGCGGTTTCTTCCATCGTGTCGGTACCGTGAGTAATGACGAAGCCGTCGGTTTTATCGCAGTCGGTGTTAATTTTTTTCGCCAGTGTCAGCCAGACATTATCGTTCATGTCCTGGGAGCCGATATTCACTACCTGCTCGCCTTTAACGTTCGCAATGTCCTTCAGTTGCGGCACCGCATTAACCAGATTTTCTACGCCAACTTTACCCGCTGTGTAGTTAGATTTGGTTGCGGAGTCACCACCACCGGCAATGGTCCCGCCGGTTGCTAAAATGGTGATATTGGGTAATGCCAATGCTGCACCACTAAAACCCATAACCAGTGCGGCAAGTGCCGTCTTTTTGAAAAACTCCATTTCATTCCTCCAGTTACGTGAACGCTACGCATTATCCCTTAGCTTTATATGGGAAATTTGACGTTAAACAATTTACAACGTGAATATATTTTGGAGATCTACAAAGTTAGAGGCAGGTAACAAAACGAAGAATTAAACGGCATAAAAAAGTATTATGCCGTCTTAAAATAGAGGATTATTTTAAATTCCCGACCAGGGCTTTGCGGCTATCTTCCAGAGTCACAACGCGGCTACAGACATCTTTGCCAAACTGCTGGAAGTCTTTTTCCTGCTTTTTCCACTCGGTCTGGATTGAGGATTGCAGACCGCCCAGGCTTCCCAGCACGTTCTGTAATGGGTTACCGCCGCTTTTCAGCACCGCTTTCGCGCCCATTTCATTAATGCTGTCCTGTAAAATTCCGCCCATTGCCTGATTCACTAATTGTTGACCTTCGGTGCGAACCTGATCAATGGCTTTATAGTGAAACGTCAGGCCGTCGCTGCGCGTTTCGATAATGCGGTTCATCTGCTCTTTCAGTTGCGCATCAAGTTTGGTCAGACGGCTGCGCATTTTGCTGTTTTCGCCCATCTCCTGAACGATGATTTTATCCAGCGCGATACGGGCTTTCTCGACGCGGCTTTTCGCGCCTTCATCAATCCACGGCAGCGTGCTACGCAGTTCAGCCTGATAATCCTTCGCCTGCTCGCGCTGGGCGGCGTTCAGGGAATATTGCTTACCGTTATACATCACGTTGCCGTCTGGCGTGATCACCAGATTGCCGTTTTCGCCCTTCACCTGCACGGTTTGCGGGCTGACAATCACATCGTCACGCGGCGTGACGCTGCACTGGTAGTCGGCGTGAGCGGTCATTGCCGTCACTGAAAGTGCTGCCGCCAGCAGCATTTTGCGCATCATAGTCTTCCCTCAAGAACAAATCAGGCCAGCATTTGCTGGCCCCAGATTGATAACAAAGTACACGTTATCCATGCCGGATGCGGCGTAAACGCCTTATCCGGCCTACTCGATTGTGCATCTTTCCAGGCCTGATAAGCGTAGCGCATCAGACAGTTTTGCATTTGTCATCGCCCGTATGCTTTCTTAGTCCCACCAAACGTCGAAAAGTTCGCTGGTGCGTACCTCATCCAGTTTGCGCTCTTCCAGCCACTTACGCACAACCGCCTGATGTTCTTCGGTGCATTTGCCGATTTCCTGCATGCAGATCAGACCTTCCCAGGCCAGATAACCGCTGCCGTCAAAGGCCAGTTTGTTCGGTTCGATAACCTCGTTAATAAAGTCATCAACGGTTTTATCAATCTGTTCTTCCGATGTACCTTCCGGGAATCGCCATGCCACCGAAAATCCTAATTCCTGGAATTCGTCGATGTGCATTTTTTTACGCAGACGACGGCTACGGTTCTTTGCCATTATTTCACCCTCTCGAACATTAAGTCCCATACTCCGTGACCAAGACGATGACCACGTTGTTCAAATTTCGTCACCGGACGTGATGCCGGGCGCGGTACGAAATCGTTGCTCTCTGACAGGTTTTTATAACCGTCAATCGAAGACATCACTTCAAGCATATGTTCCGCATAAGGTTCCCAGTCGGTCGCCATATGGAATACGCCCCCCAGCTGCAGTTTGCTTTTTACCAGTTCGGCAAACGGCACCTGAACGATACGGCGTTTATTATGGCGCGCTTTGTGCCACGGGTCAGGGAAAAAGAGCTGTACCATGCGCAATGAATTGTCAGGAATCATTTTGTGTAGCACTTCAACCGCATCGTGACACATCACGCGCAGGTTGCTTAAGCCCTCTTCATGCGCAGAAGCCAGGCACGCACCAACGCCTGGTGAATGCACTTCAATGCCGAGGAAGTCCTGCTCAGGGCGATCTTTAGCCATTGCCACCAACGACGCGCCCATGCCAAAACCAATCTCAAGCGTCACTGGCGCTTCACGGCCAAAAAGCGCAGGGAAATCCAGCATATCTTCGCTGAACTCAACGCCCATCACCGGCCAGTAGTTTTCCAGCGCATGTTCCTGGCCTTTGGTCAGTCGCCCCTGGCGGCGCACAAAACTACGGATACGGCGCAGCGGGCGGCCGTTTTCATCAAATTCCGGTGAGATGACGTCGTTTTTCATAAAGATTTAGTCGCTTGTGAAAGTGTTCTGAAAACGGGCATTATCCAAAGTTAGTTGCCGGATGCAAGCATGATAAGGCCGTGGCTGCGGAAAGTTCCGGTTTACACCCTGCCGTCGCTGTGCTGCAATCTTGCCCCCAACAACAGTGAATTCGGTGACCATGCAAGCGTCGCAATTTTCAGCCCAGGTTCTGGACTGGTACGATAAATACGGGCGGAAAACGCTGCCCTGGCAAATTGACAAGACGCCCTACAAAGTATGGCTCTCAGAAGTGATGTTGCAACAAACTCAGGTTGCGACCGTTATCCCCTATTTTGAACGCTTTATGGCGCGCTTCCCGACGGTGACCGATCTCGCCAATGCGCCGCTGGACGAAGTTCTCCACTTGTGGACCGGACTGGGCTATTACGCCCGCGCGCGCAATCTACATAAAGCGGCACAGCAAGTTGCCACCTTACACGGCGGTAAATTCCCGGAAACCTTTGATGAGGTTGCCGCGTTACCGGGCGTCGGGCGTTCCACCGCAGGCGCGATTCTCTCGCTTTCTCTGGGTAAGCACTTTCCGATTCTCGACGGTAACGTCAAACGGGTGCTGGCGCGCTGCTATGCTGTAAGCGGCTGGCCTGGGAAAAAAGAGGTCGAGAACAAACTATGGAGTTTAAGCGAGCAGGTGACGCCCGCGGTTGGCGTGGAACGGTTTAACCAGGCGATGATGGATTTGGGCGCGATGATTTGTACGCGCTCGAAGCCGAAATGTTCGCTCTGTCCGCTACAAAACGGATGTATTGCCGCCGCCAACAATAGCTGGTCGCTTTATCCGGGCAAAAAACCGAAACAGACGCTACCGGAGCGCACCGGCTACTTTCTGCTGTTACAGCACAAAGATGAAGTATTTCTGGCGCAGCGTCCGCCGAGCGGATTGTGGGGCGGTTTATACTGTTTCCCGCAGTTTGCCGATGAAGAAAGTTTGCGGCAATGGCTGGCGCAACGGCAGATTGCTGCCGATAACCTGACGCAGCTGACCGCGTTTCGCCATACCTTCAGCCATTTCCACTTAGATATTGTGCCTATGTGGCTTCCCGTGTCGTCATTCACCGGCTGCATGGATGAAGGCAATGCGCTCTGGTATAACTTAGCGCAACCGCCGTCAGTTGGCCTGGCGGCTCCCGTGGAGCGTTTGTTACAGCAGTTACGCACTGGCGCGCCGGTTTAGCGCGTGAGTCGATAAAGAGGATGATTTATGAGCAGAACGATTTTTTGTACTTTCCTGCAACGTGAAGCAGAAGGTCAGGATTTTCAGCTGTACCCCGGCGAGCTGGGAAAACGCATCTATAACGAGATCTCCAAAGAAGCCTGGGCGCAGTGGCAGCACAAACAAACCATGCTGATTAATGAAAAGAAACTCAACATGATGAATGCCGAGCACCGCAAGCTGCTGGAGCAGGAGATGGTCAACTTCCTGTTCGAGGGTAAAGAGGTGCATATCGAGGGCTATACGCCGGAAGATAAAAAATAAAAACAGTGCCGGAGCACGCCTCCGGCAACTTGCATAAAAACAAACACAACACGCACCCGGAATGATGAAAAAATATCTCGCGCTGGCTTTGATTGCGCCGTTGCTCATCTCCTGTTCGACGACCAAAAAAGGCGATACCTATAACGAAGCCTGGGTCAAAGATACCAACGGTTTTGATATTCTGATGGGGCAATTTGCCCACAACATTGAGAACATCTGGGGATTCAAAGAGGTAGTGATCGCCGGTCCTAAGGACTACGTGAAATACACCGATCAATATCAGACCCGCAGCCACATCAACTTCGATGACGGTACGATCACTATCGAAACCATCGCCGGGACAGAACCTGCCGCGCATTTGCGCCGGGCAATAATCAAAACGTTGCTGATGGGTGACGATCCGAGTTCGGTCGATCTCTATTCCGACGTTGATGATATTACGATTTCGAAAGAACCTTTCCTTTACGGTCAGGTGGTGGACAACACCGGGCAGCCGATTCGCTGGGAAGGTCGCGCGAGCAACTTCGCGGATTATCTGCTGAAAAACCGTCTGAAGAGCCGCAGCAACGGGCTGCGTATCATCTACAGCGTCACCATTAACATGGTGCCGAACCACCTTGATAAACGTGCGCACAAATATCTCGGTATGGTCCGCCAGGCATCACGGAAATATGGCGTTGATGAGTCGCTGATTCTCGCAATTATGCAGACCGAATCTTCCTTTAACCCGTATGCGGTTAGCCGTTCCGACGCGCTGGGATTAATGCAGGTGGTACAACATACTGCCGGGAAAGATGTGTTCCGCTCGCAGGGGAAATCCGGCACGCCGAGCCGCAGTTTCTTGTTTGATCCTGCCAGCAATATTGATACCGGCACCGCGTATCTGGCGATGCTGAATAATGTTTATCTTGGCGGAATTGATAACCCGACATCGCGGCGTTACGCCGTCATCACCGCCTATAACGGCGGCGCAGGCAGCGTGCTGCGAGTCTTTTCGAATGACAAGATTCAGGCTGCCAATATTATTAACACCATGACACCGGGCGATGTTTATCAGACTCTGACGACCCGCCATCCCTCTGCGGAATCTCGCCGTTATCTTTATAAAGTGAACACCGCGCAAAAATCCTACCGCCGCCGATAATTCCACTTACCGCCCCTGACGATGCTCAGGGGCAAAAATGTTATCCACATCACAATTTCGTTTTGCAAATTGGGAATGTTTGCAATTATTTGCCACAGGTAACAAAAAACCAGTCTGCGAAGTTGATAGAATCGCATCATCTCGCACGGTCAAATGTGCTTTTTCAAACACTCATCCGCATCACGATGTGAGGAAATTAACATGAATCTTAAGCTGCAGCTGAAAATCCTCTCTTTTCTGCAGTTCTGTCTGTGGGGAAGTTGGCTGACGACCCTCGGTTCCTATATGTTTGTTACCCTGAAGTTTGACGGTGCTTCTATTGGCGCAGTTTATAGCTCACTGGGTATCGCCGCGGTCTTTATGCCTGCGCTGCTGGGGATTGTGGCCGACAAATGGTTAAGTGCGAAATGGGTCTATGCCATTTGCCACACCATTGGCGCTATCACGCTGTTCATGGCGGCACAGGTTACGACGCCGGAGGCGATGTTCCTTGTGATATTGATTAACTCGTTTGCTTATATGCCAACGCTTGGGTTAATCAACACCATCTCATACTATCGCCTGCAAAATGCCGGGATGGATATCGTTACTGACTTCCCGCCAATCCGTATCTGGGGCACCATCGGCTTTATCATGGCAATGTGGGTGGTGAGCCTGTCTGGCTTCGAATTAAGCCACATGCAGCTGTATATTGGTGCAGCACTTTCCGCCATTCTGGTTCTGTTTACCCTGACTCTGCCGCATATTCCGGTTGCTAAACAGCAAGCGAATCAGAGCTGGACAACCCTGCTGGGCCTCGATGCATTCGCGCTGTTTAAAAACAAGCGTATGGCAATCTTCTTCATCTTCTCAATGCTGCTGGGCGCGGAACTGCAGATTACCAACATGTTTGGTAATACCTTCCTGCACAGCTTCGACAAAGACCCAATGTTTGCCAGCAGCTTTATTGTGCAGCATGCGTCAATCATCATGTCGATTTCGCAGATCTCTGAAACCCTGTTCATTCTGACCATCCCATTCTTCTTAAGCCGCTACGGTATTAAGAACGTAATGATGATCAGTATTGTGGCATGGATCCTGCGTTTTGCGCTGTTTGCTTACGGCGACCCGACTCCGTTCGGTACCGTGCTGCTGGTACTGTCGATGATCGTTTACGGTTGCGCATTCGACTTCTTCAACATCTCTGGTTCGGTGTTTGTCGAAAAAGAAGTTAGCCCGGCAATTCGCGCCAGTGCGCAAGGGATGTTCCTGATGATGACCAACGGCTTCGGCTGTATCCTCGGCGGCATCGTGAGCGGTAAAGTGGTTGAGATGTATACCCAAAACGGCATTACCGACTGGCAAACCGTATGGCTGATTTTCGCAGGTTACTCCGTGGTTCTGGCCTTCGCGTTTATGGCGATGTTCAAATATAAACACGTTCGTGTCCCGACAGGTACACAGACGGTTAGCCACTAATTACGCAAAGAAAAACGGGTCACCAGAAGGTGACCCGTTTTTTTATTCTTACTTCAACACATACCCGTACAACCGTTTCATGCCATCCGCATCGGTTTCGCTATAGACACCTTGCAGCTCCGGTGAAAAACCTGGCAGCAAATTCACCCCTTCTTCCAGCGCAAGGAAATAACGCTGGACAGCCCCGCCCCAGACTTCCCCGGGCACCACGCAAAGCACGCCAGGCGGATAAGGCAAAGCCCCTTCTGCCGCAATTCGCCCTTCGGCATCACGAATCCGCACCAACTCCACTTCACCGCGAATATAAGCGCTATGCGCATCCTGGGGATTCATCACCACTGACGGGAAACTCTGCTGGCGGAACATCGCTTTTTGTAGGTCTTTGACGTCGAAACTGACATACAGATCGTGCATCTCCTGACACAACTGGCGCAGGGTGTAGTCGCGATAGCGCACCGGATATTTGTTATAAACGCTCGGCAACACCTCAGCCAGCGGTGAGTCATCCTCAATATGCTGTTCAAACTGCGCCAGCATCGCCACCAGTTGTGCCAGCTTCTCGTGGCTTTCCGCCGGCGTTAATAAGAACAGAATGGAGTTGAGATCGCACTTCTCCGGCACAATACCGTTCTCACGCAGATAATGCGCCAGAATCGTCGCCGGAACGCCAAAGTCGCTATATTCACCGGTTTCAGCATCAATACCTGGTGTGGTCAGTAACAGCTTACACGGATCGACAAAATACTGCTCCGCGGCATATCCTTCAAAGCCGTGCCACTTCGCCCCCGGCTCAAAACTGAAAAAACGACGGTCGCTGGCTAACACTGATGTCGGATAATCCTGCCACAATTTGCCATCAACAACGGGCGGGATAAACGGGCGGAACAGCTTACAGTGCGCAAGAATCGCCTTGCGCGCTTCAATCCCTATCTCAACGCACTCAGCCCACAGCCGACGCCCACTCTCCCCTTCATGAATTTTGGCGTTAACGTCCAGCGCGGCAAACAGCGGGTAGAACGGGCTGGTAGAAGCATGGAGCATAAAGGCATTATTCAACCGCTTATGTGGGCAAAAACGCGCCTGCCCGCGAATATGATTATCTTTTTTATGGATCTGCGACGTCTGTGAGAATCCCGCCTGCTGTTTGTGCACCGACTGCGTCACAAAGATCCCCGGATCGTTTTCGTTAAGTTCTAACAGCAGCGGCGAGCTATCCGCCATCATCGGGATAAACTGTTCGTAACCGACCCACGCGGAATCAAACAGAATGTAATCACACAGATGCCCAACGGTATCGATCACCTGACGGGCGTTATAGACAGTGCCGTCATAGGTTCCCAGCTGAATAATCGCCAGGCGAAACGGACGCGGCAGGTCTGCTTTTTCTGGCGCAACGTCGCGAATTTGCTGGCGCAGATACTCTTCATTAAAACAGTGCGCATCAATACCGCCAATGAAACCAAACGGGTTACGTGAAGCTTCCAGATAGACCGGCGTCGCCCCCGCCTGAATCAGCGCGCCGTGATGATTCGACTTATGGTTGTTACGGTCGAAGAGCACCAGATCACCACGCGTTAACAGCGCATTCGTCACAACCTTATTTGCTGCCGATGTGCCGTTAAGCACAAAATAGGTTTTATCGGCATGAAAGACTTTGGCTGCGAATTTCTGTGCATCCTTCGCCGAACCTTCATGAATAAGCAGATCGCCCAATTTTACGTCAGCATTACACATATCGGCGCGAAAGACGTTCTCGCCAAAGAAATCGTAAAAATGGCGTCCGGCAGGATGCTTTTTAAAGAACGCACCATGTTGATGCCCAGGGCAAGCAAAGGTGCTGTTGCCCATCTCAACGTACTGCGTCAGCGTGTCATAAAACGGTGGCAGCAAATTCTCTTCATACTGACAGGCTGCGGATTCCAGCTCCAGCCACTGCTGCTCGTTGCCGTTGATTACCGCCGTAACGCCCGCGGGTAATTCAACAACATGTTCGGAATACAAAAACACCGGTAGATGAAAACCGGTGCGCTTAAGCAACGCAAGAATGCCACTGCGGCTATCCGCAGCGGTAATGACGACTGCCGCGACGTCCGTAAAATCAGTATCTCCCAACGCCACCACGCGGCGATGAGTAGAAAGTCGGGATACCAGTTCACTACTGGCGGCAATATTCATTGATTTCATAAGCGCAAAACCCGTTTCGGGGAAGTAAGAATACCGGACAAGGTGAAAAACCCTGCCCCACGAGATATGGGTCAAACTGGTCACCAGCTCCGACCGCCAGACATCAGTAAAAGCAGAAACGCTCTGATTTTACTGTTGTCCTGCAGTGAGCGTGCGTTAACTTCACCGCATGAGCAGAAAAAGGGAGGAGTTTCGCGCGAAACGGCGATAAGCGAGAGAATGTAAGGAGGTGGCGTGCATCGGGCAAACTCCGTACAGAGAGGAGAAAATTCGCGCAATCATGGCACCTTTCGCTAAAGCGCGCAAGCCAGGACTTTGCGAACAAACAAGCCATCGAAGGAGCCAAACGTTCATAATAAGAAAATCAGACAATGCAGCTAACAGGAACTCTTGTGGTCATCGGCCCTTTTATCAACGCGAGTGCAGTCTTACTGGGTGGCGTTATCGGCGCTCTGCTCAGCCAACGTTTACCGGAACGTATCCGCGTTTCCATGACATCTATTTTTGGTCTGGCATCGCTGGGGATTGGTATTTTACTGGTGGTGAAATGCGCCAACCTTCCAGCGATGGTTTTAGCTACGCTACTTGGCGCTCTAATTGGCGAAATTTGTCTGCTGGAAAAAGGCGTCAATACAGTGGTCGCCAAAGCGCAAAATCTGTTTCGCCACTCACGTAAGAAGCCAGCGCATGAATCTTTTATTCAGAATTATGTCGCGATTATTGTCCTGTTTTGCGCCAGCGGCACCGGGATCTTCGGGGCGATGAACGAAGGGATGACCGGCGATCCGAGTATTTTAATCGCCAAGTCATTTCTCGATTTCTTTACGGCGATGATCTTCGCCTGCTCGTTGGGTATTGCGGTGTCGGTAATTAGTATCCCATTACTGATCATCCAGTTAACGCTGGCGTGGGCTGCCGCGCTGATATTACCGCTGACCACACCGTCGATGATGGCAGACTTCAGCGCTGTAGGCGGTTTATTGCTGCTGGCAACCGGCTTACGCATCTGTGGCATTAAAATGTTCCCGGTGGTCAACATGCTTCCAGCACTCCTTCTGGCAATGCCGCTTTCCGCCGCCTGGACCGCCTGGTTTGCCTGACAATGCGTGCAATAGTGGCAAAGTGATGATAGATTGTGCAGTCTGCACTAAATTGAAGAAATTTGATTGACGAGACGAGGCGAATCAGGTTTAATGCGCCCCGTTGCCCGGATAGCTCAGTCGGTAGAGCAGGGGATTGAAAATCCCCGTGTCCTTGGTTCGATTCCGAGTCCGGGCACCAAATTCATATCAACGGACCTCCACGGAGGTCCGTTTTTCGTTTCAGAACGCCACAATTTAAGCGTTCTGCCTCCAAATCAATTCTACCGAACTCAACCAGATTCCCCCCACATCAACCCCATTGTGTGGGTATAATTGCGGGTATACCCCAGTTCGACAGAATTTGTACCCTCTTTAACGCATTCAGAAGGCTGAACTATGGCACTGACTGACGCAAAAATCCGGGCTGCAAAGCCCACTGACAAGGCTTATAAACTCACTGACGGGGCCGGCATGTTCCTGCTGGTTCATCCTAATGGTTCCCGTTACTGGCGTCTCCGTTATCGTATTCTGGGTAAGGAGAAAACCCTGGCACTTGGTGTGTATCCGGTAGTTTCTCTCTCCGAAGCTCGTACAAAACGGGATGAGGCCCGAAAACTGATTTCGGAGGGGGTTGACCCTTGCGAACAGAAAAGAGCTAAAAAAGTAGTCCCTGATTTACAACTCTCTTTTGAACATATTGCACGACGCTGGCATGCCAGTAATAAACAATGGGCACAATCACACAGCGATAAAGTACTCAAAAGCCTCGAGACACACGTTTTCCCCTTTATCGGCAACCGGGATATCACAACACTCAGTACCCCGGACCTGCTTATCCCTGTTCGTGCTGCAGAAGCTAAACAAATTTATGAAATCGCCAGTCGTCTGCAGCAAAGAATATCTGCTGTAATGCGTTATGCCGTACAGTCTGGCATCATCAGATATAACCCGGCTCTGGATATGGCTGGTGCATTGACCACGGTAAAACGCCAGCATCGCCCTGCTCTGGATCTTTCACGCCTGCCTGAACTTCTGTCGCGTATTGACGGTTATAAAGGCCAGCCTGTCACCCGACTGGCAGTTATGCTGAATTTACTGGTTTTTATTCGTTCCAGTGAACTCAGATATGCCCGCTGGTCTGAAATTGATATTGACAATGCCATGTGGACTATTCCAGCCGAACGCGAACCTCTGCCAGGCGTAAAATTTTCATACCGGGGCTCCAAGATGCGAACACCACATCTTGTGCCACTCAGCCAACAGGCTGTAGCCATACTGGCAGAACTTCAGACATGGGCAGGTGAAAATGGTCTGATCTTTACGGGAGCACATGACCCACGTAAACCAATCAGTGAAAACACCGTAAATAAAGCCCTGAGGGTTATGGGGTATGACACAACCCAGGATGTCTGTGGTCATGGATTCCGGGCGATGGCATGTAGTGCATTAATAGAATCAGGTTTGTGGTCCCGCGATGCTGTGGAACGCCAGATGAGCCATCAGGAGCGTAATGGTGTACGTGCTGCGTATATCCATAAAGCCGAACATCTGGAAGAACGTCGACTTATGCTACAGTGGTGGGCAGATTTTCTGGATGCGAACAGAGAACAATGTATCAGCCCGTTTGAATATGCAAAGATTAACAATCCATTAAAATAGTAATCATCCCGGGCAGCTAGCCCGGGAATTATTTTCTGAATATTTTTCTTTGTGAGTAACTGGAAAAAGGATAGCGAAGTAAATTACTTTAATGAATTATTCCAGGGGCTCATTAAAGTTCTTTCGTAATACTTTGTAGTCAAACACGTTATGGCTGGCATCAAAAACCAGGTAATGACTCCAACTTATTGATAGTGTTTTATGTTCAGATAATGCCCGATGACCTTGTCATGCAGCTCCACCGATTTTGAGAACGACAGTGACTTCCGTCCCAGCCTTGCCAGATGTTGTCTCAGATTATGTCGCTCAATGCGCTGAGTGTAACGCTTGCTGATAACGTGCAGCTTTCCCTTCAGGCGTGATTCATACAGCGGCCAGCCATCCGTCATCTATACCACGACCTCAAAGGCCGACAGCAGGCTCAGAATACGCTCCAGTGTGGCCAGAGTGCGTTCACCGAAGACGTGCGCCACAACCGTCCTCCGTATCCTGTCATACGCGTAAAACAGCCAGCGCTGACGTGATTTAGCACCGACGTAGCCCCACTGTTCGTCCATTTCAGCGCAGACAATCACATCACTGCCCGGTTGTATGCGCGAGGTTACCGACTGCGGCCTGAGTTTTTTAAGTGACGTAAAACCGTGTTGAGGCCAACGCCCATAATGCGTGCACTGGCGCGACATCCGACGCCATTCATGGCCATATCAATGATTTTCTGGTGCTTACCGGGCTGAGAGGCGGTGTAAGTGAACTGTAGTTGCCATGTTTTACGGCAATGAGAGCAGAGATAGCGCTGATGTCCGGCAGTGCTTTTGCCGTTACGCACCACGCCTTCAGTAGCGGAGCAGGAAGGACATCTGATGGAAATGGAAGCCACGCAAGCACCTTAAAATCACCATCATACACTAAATCAGTAAGTTGGCAGCATTACCGAAATCCCCATCCTTTAGGGCAGTGAGAATGTCAATAATAGCAGACCACATCATGAGTCATTTTGACCGACACATGCCAGAAGCAGAGGCTCCATCCCATTTTATACCTACCCTATAACACTTAGAAAAACAACATGTTAAAAATGTCTATTGGAAACAATTTTATTTCCAATTGTAATGATAACTATTCTCATATTAATATGGCTACGTGATAATTAACTTTTGATGCACTCCGCATGTCTGACCGCGCCACTACCACAGCTTCCTTAACGTTCGAGTCGCTTTATGGCACACATCACGGCTGGTTGAAAAGCTGGCTGACGCGCAAACTCCAGTCTGCTTTTGATGCAGATGACATTGCCCAGGACACTTTTTTGCGGGTAATGGTCAGCGAAACGCTCTCGACGATCCGCGATCCTCGCTCCTTCCTGTGCACTATCGCCAAACGCGTGATGGTGGACCTGTTTCGCCGAAACGCGCTGGAAAAAGCGTATCTGGAGATTCTGGCGCTTATGCCGGAGGGGGGAGCGCCTTCACCTGAGGAACGCGAAAGCCAACTCGAGACCCTACAACTCCTCGACAGCATGCTGGACGGGCTAAACGGCAAAACACGTGAAGCGTTTCTGCTTTCGCAACTGGATGGTCTGACATACAGCGAGATTGCGCACAAACTCGGTGTTTCCATCAGCTCCGTGAAAAAATACGTGGCGAAAGCCGTCGAGCACTGCCTGCTGTTCCGTCTGGAGTATGGGTTATGAATCCTTTGTTAACCGATTCCCGCCGTCAGGCGCTGCGTTCAGCTTCCCACTGGTATGCCGTGCTAAGCGGCGAGCGCGTCAGCCCACAACAGGAAGCGCGCTGGCAACAGTGGTATGAACAGGATCAGGATAACCAGTGGGCCTGGCAGCAGGTTGAAAACCTGCGCAACCAGCTTGGCGGTGTGCCTGGCGACGTTGCCAGCCGGGCGTTGCACGATACCCGCCTCACCCGCCGTCACGTGATGAAAGGATTACTGCTGTTGCTCGGCGCTAGCGGAGGCTGGCAGCTCTGGCAGTCGGAAACCGGCGAAGGTCTGCGGGCAGATTACCGCACCGCCAAAGGCACAGTCAGCCGTCAGCAACTGGAAGATGGCTCCCTGCTCACGCTGAATACCCAAAGCGCGGCGGATGTGCGTTTTGATGCGCATCAGCGCACCGTCCGGCTCTGGTACGGTGAAATCGCCATTACTACCGCGAAAGATGCCCTGCAACGCCCCTTCCGTGTCCTGACCCGTCAGGGCCAGCTCACTGCTTTAGGGACAGAATTTACCGTCCGCCAGCAGGATAATTTCACGCAGCTTGACGTGCAGCAGCACGCCGTGGAAGTGCTTCTCGCCAGTGCCCCCGCGCAAAAACGCATCGTGAACGCTGGTGAAAGCCTGCAGTTCAGCGCCTCTGAGTTTGGCGCAGTGAAACCGCTGGATGACGAGAGTACAAGCTGGACGAAGGACATCCTGAGCTTCAGCGATAAACCGCTGGGTGAGGTGATAGCCACGCTAACCCGTTACCGCAACGGCGTGCTGCGCTGCGATCCCGCCGTTGCCGGGCTGCGCCTGAGCGGGACGTTCCCGCTGAAAAATACCGATGCGATCCTGAACGTTATCGCGCAAACGCTTCCCGTTAAAATTCAGTCTATTACGCGGTACTGGATAAACATTTCACCACTGTAAGGAAAATAATTCTTATTTCGATTGTCCTTTTTACCCTTCTCGTTCGACTCATAGCTGAACACAACAAAAATGATGATGGGGAAGGTATGACGCCGTTACGCGTTTTTCGTAAAACAACACCTTTGGTTAACGCCATTCGCCTGAGCCTGCTGCCGCTGGCCGGTCTCTCGTTTTCCGCTTTTGCTGCACAGGTTAATATCGCACCGGGATCGCTCGATAAAGCGCTCAATCAGTATGCCGCACACAGCGGAATTACCCTCTCGGTTGACGCCAGCCTGACGCGCGGCAAGCAGAGCAACGGCCTGCACGGCGATTACGACGTCGAGAGCGGCCTGCAACAACTGCTGGACGGCAGCGGACTGCAGGTAAAACCGCTGGGAAATAACAGCTGGACGCTGGAGCCCGCGCTCGCACCAAAAGAAGATGCCCTGACCGTGGTCGGCGACTGGCTGGGTGATGCGCGTGAAAACGACGTATTTGAACATGCTGGCGCGCGTGACGTGATCCGCCGTGAGGATTTCGCCAAAACCGGCGCAACCACCATGCGTGAGGTACTTAACCGCATCCCTGGCGTCAGCGCGCCGGAAAACAACGGCACCGGCAGCCACGACCTGGCGATGAACTTTGGCATCCGGGGCCTGAACCCGCGCCTCGCCAGCCGCTCGACCGTCCTGATGGACGGCATCCCCGTCCCCTTCGCCCCTTACGGTCAGCCGCAGCTTTCACTGGCTCCCGTTTCGCTCGGCAACATGGATGCCATTGACGTGGTACGCGGTGGTGGTGCGGTGCGTTACGGACCGCAGAGCGTGGGCGGCGTGGTGAACTTTGTTACCCGTGCCATTCCGCAGGACTTTGGTATCGAGGCGGGCGTGGAAGGTCAGCTCAGCCCAACCTCTTCACAAAACAACCCGAAAGAGACGCACAACCTGATGGTGGGCGGCACAGCGGACAACGGTTTTGGCACCGCGCTGCTCTACTCCGGCACGCGCGGCAGTGACTGGCGCGAGCACAGCGCCACCCGCATCGACGACCTGATGCTGAAAAGCAAATATGCGCCGGATGAGGTGCACACCTTCAACAGCCTGCTGCAATATTACGACGGTGAAGCCGACATGCCCGGTGGCCTGTCTCGCGCGGATTACGACGCCGATCGCTGGCAATCCACCCGCTCGTATGACCGCTTCTGGGGTCGTCGCAAGCTGGCGAGCCTGGGCTACCAGTTCCAGCCAGACAGCCAGCATAAATTCAACATTCAGGGGTTCTACACCCAAACCCTGCGCAGCGGCTACCTGGAGCAAGGCAAACGCATCACCCTCTCGCCGCGTAACTACTGGGTGCGCGGTATTGAGCCACGCTACAGCCAGATCTTTATGATCGGCCCTTCCGCGCACGAAGTGGGCGTGGGCTATCGCTATGTGAATGAATCAACGCATGAAATGCGTTACTACACCGCCACCAGCAGCGGGCAGTTGCCGTCCGGCTCAAGCCCTTACGACCGCGATACGCGTTCCGGCACCGAGGCGCACGCCTGGTATCTGGATGACAAAATCGACATCGGCAACTGGACCATCACGCCGGGTATGCGTTTCGAACATATCGAGTCATACCAGAACAACGCCATCACAGGCACGCACGAAGAAGTGAGCTATAACGCACCGCTTCCGGCGTTGAACGTGCTCTATCACCTGACTGACAGCTGGAATCTTTATGCAAACACTGAAGGCTCGTTCGGCACCGTACAGTACAGCCAGATTGGCAAGGCTGTGCAAAGCGGCAATGTGGAACCGGAAAAAGCGCGAACCTGGGAACTCGGTACCCGCTACGACGACGGCGCGCTGACGGCGGAAATGGGGCTGTTCCTGATTAACTTTAACAATCAGTACGGCTCCAACCAGACCAACGACACCGTCACTGCACGTGGCAAAACGCGCCATACCGGGCTGGAAACGCAGGCACGTTACGATCTGGGTACGCTAACGCCAACGCTTGATAACGTTTCCATCTACGCCAGCTATGCGTATGTGAACGCGGAAATCCGCGAGAAAGGCGACACCTACGGCAATCTGGTACCATTCTCCCCGAAACATAAAGGCACGCTGGGCGTGGACTACAAGCCAGGAAACTGGACGTTCAATCTGAACAGCGATTTCCAGTCCAGCCAGTTTGCGGATAACGCCAATACGGTGAAAGAGAGCGCCGACGGCAGTACCGGCCGCATTCCCGGCTTCATGCTCTGGGGCGCACGCGTGGCGTATGACTTTGGCCCGCAGATGGCAGATCTGAACCTGGCATTCGGTGTGAAAAACATCTTCGACCAGGACTACTTCATCCGCTCTTATGACGACAACAACAAAGGCATCTATGCAGGCCAGCCGCGCACGCTGTATATGCAGGGGTCGTTGAAGTTCTGATGTGTTAACGCCCGGCTTGCCGGGCTTTTAGCTGGAATGTGATTATGTTGGCATTTATCCGTTTTCTTTTTGCAGGCCTGCTGCTGGTGATCAGCCACGCCTTTGCCGCCACGGTTCAGGACGAACACGGCACGTTTACACTCGAAAAAACGCCACAACGGATTGTGGTGCTGGAACTCTCGTTCGCCGATGCGCTGGCCGCCGTGGACGTCAGCCCGATCGGTATTGCCGACGATAACGATGCAAAACGCATCCTGCCCGAAGTGCGTGCGCACCTGAAACCGTGGCAGTCCGTCGGAACGCGCGCGCAGCCGAGCCTGGAAGCCATTGCCGCTCTGAAACCAGACCTGATCATTGCCGACAGCAGTCGCCATGCGGGGGTTTACATCGCCTTGCAGCAAATCGCGCCGGTACTGCTGCTTAAGTCCCGCAACGAAACCTACGCTGAAAATTTGCAATCTGCGGCTATCATCGGCGAAATGGTGGGTAAAAAGCGAGAGATGCAGGCACGTCTGGAACAACATAAAGAGAGGATGGCGCAGTGGGCCAGCCAGCTTCCCAAAGGGACACGCGTGGCCTTTGGCACATCACGCGAACAGCAATTCAACCTGCATACTCAGGAGACCTGGACCGGCAGCGTGCTGGCCTCTCTGGGGCTGAACGTTCCCGCTGCGATGGCGGGTGCGTCCATGCCGTCCATCGGCCTGGAGCAACTGCTGGCGGTCAATCCTGCCTGGCTGCTGGTTGCCCACTATCGCGAAGAGAGCATTGTTAAACGCTGGCAACAAGATCCGCTCTGGCAGATGTTAACCGCCGCGCAGAAGCAGCAGGTTGCTTCGGTCGACAGTAACACCTGGGCGCGGATGCGCGGTATTTTTGCTGCAGAGCGTATTGCCGCTGACACGGTAAAAATCTTCCACCATCAGCCGCTTACCGTTGTGAAATGACCGCGATAAAACACCCGGTGCTGCTGTGGGGGCTTCCCGTTGCAGCACTTATTATTATTTTCTGGCTGAGTCTGTTTTGCTACTCGGCCATTCCTGTTTCCGGAGCAGATGCAACCCGCGCCCTGCTGCCTGGACACACGCCAACGCTACCAGAAGCGCTGGTGCAAAACCTTCGTTTGCCACGAAGCCTCGTCGCCGTTCTGATCGGCGCAAGCCTGGCGCTCGCGGGCACGCTGCTGCAAACCCTGACCCACAACCCAATGGCCTCTCCTTCACTGCTCGGCATTAACAGCGGCGCGGCGCTGGCTATGGCGCTTACCAGCGCGCTGAGTCCGACGCCGATTGCAGGCTATTCTCTGTCGTTCATCGCGGCATGCGGGGGCGGCGTGAGCTGGCTGCTGGTCATGACCGCAGGAGGCGGATTTCGTCATACCCATGACAGAAACAAACTGATCCTCGCGGGTATCGCGCTGTCGGCCTTTTGTATGGGCCTTACCCGCATCACCCTGCTGCTGGCCGAAGATCATGCTTACGGCATCTTTTACTGGCTGGCAGGCGGAGTGTCCCACGCCCGCTGGCAGGATGTCTGGCAGCTCTTGCCGGTGGTGGTCACTGCAGTCCCTGTCGTGTTGCTGCTGGCGAATCAACTGAACCTGCTCAACCTCAGCGACAGCACCGCCCATACGCTGGGAGTGAACCTGACGAGGCTACGTTTGGTCATCAATATGTTAGTGCTGCTTCTGGTTGGTGCGTGCGTCAGCGTGGCAGGTCCGGTGGCGTTTATCGGTCTGCTGGTGCCACATCTGGCGCGCTTCTGGGCAGGCTTCGATCAGCGCAACGTACTGCCAGTGAGCATGCTGCTGGGGGCCACGCTGATGCTGCTGGCAGATGTACTCGCACGCGCGCTGGCCTTCCCCGGAGATCTGCCCGCAGGCGCAGTGCTGGCGCTGATTGGCAGCCCTTGCTTTGTCTGGCTTGTGAGGAGGCGAGGATGAAAATTGCGCTGGTTATTTTCATCACCCTTGCCCTGGCGGGCTGTGCGCTGTTATCACTCCATATGGGAGTGATCCCCGTGCCGTGGCGCGCGCTGCTGACCGACTGGCAGGCCGGACGCGAGCATTATTATGTATTGATGGAGTACCGACTGCCGCGCTTGCTGTTGGCACTGTTTGTCGGTGCAGCCCTCGCCGTGGCGGGTGTGCTGATACAGGGGATTGTGCGCAACCCTCTGGCATCACCGGATATTCTCGGCGTTAACCATGCCGCCAGCCTGGCCTCTGTGGGGGCTCTACTTCTTATGCCGTCACTGCCCGTGATGGTGCTGCCGCTGCTGGCCTTTGCGGGCGGCATGGCGGGGTTGATATTGCTGAAGATGCTGGCAAAGACCCACCAGCCGATGAAGCTGGCGCTCACCGGCGTGGCGCTTTCTGCATGCTGGGCCAGCCTGACGGATTATCTGATGCTCTCGCGCCCGCAGGATGTGAACAACGCCCTGCTGTGGCTGACCGGCAGCTTATGGGGCCGTGACTGGAGCTTTGTGAAGATTGCCATCCCGCTGATGATTTTATTTCTGCCGCTGAGCCTGAGTTTTTGCCGCGATCTCGACCTCCTTGCACTCGGCGATGCGCGCGCCACCACGCTCGGTGTGTCGGTGCCCCATACCCGATTCTGGGCTTTGTTACTAGCTGTCGCCATGACATCTACCGGCGTGGCCGCCTGCGGCCCGATTAGCTTTATTGGTCTCGTGGTGCCGCATATGATGCGTAGCATCACCGGTGGACGTCACCGCAGACTGCTGCCTGTTTCGGCCCTGACAGGTGCGTTGCTGTTGGTGGTTGCCGATCTGCTGGCGAGAATTATTTATCCCCCACTGGAGCTCCCGGTTGGCGTGCTGACCGCCATTATCGGTGCGCCGTGGTTTGTCTGGTTGCTTGTGAGAATGCGATAAATGACTTTACGAACTGAAAATCTGACGGTCAGTTACGGGACAGACAAGGTACTTAACGACGTTTCACTCTCACTGCCAACGGGGAAGATCACCGCCCTGATCGGTCCTAACGGTTGCGGGAAATCGACGCTGTTAAACTGTTTTTCGCGGCTTTTAATGCCGCAGTCTGGCACCGTATTTCTCGGCGATAATCCCATAAATATGCTCTCATCGCGCCAGTTGGCCCGCAGGCTTTCGCTGCTGCCTCAGCACCATTTAACGCCAGAGGGGATCACAGTCCAGGAGCTGGTTTCGTATGGTCGTAATCCCTGGCTGTCACTCTGGGGGCATCTCTCCGCTGAAGACAATGCACGAGTTAATGTCGCCATGAACCAGACCCGGATTAATCATCTTGCCGTTCGTCGGTTAACCGAGCTTTCCGGCGGTCAGCGCCAGCGCGCATTTCTGGCGATGGTCCTGGCCCAGAATACGCCCGTTGTATTACTTGATGAACCAACCACCTATCTTGATATCAATCACCAGGTGGACCTGATGCGGTTGATGGGCGAACTCCGGACTCAGGGGAAAACGGTGGTCGCTGTGCTGCACGACCTTAATCAGGCTAGCCGGTACTGCGATCAACTGGTGGTAATGGCAAACGGGCATGTTATGGCGCAAGGCACACCAGAAGAGGTGATGACCCCAGGATTGCTGAGAACAGTATTCAGCGTGGAAGCGGAAATACACCCCGAGCCGGTATCTGGCAGGCCGATGTGCCTAATGAGGTAGATTGCACAGGCCGTAAGAACCAAACCACGACTGAATGAAACTGGACTGGCGCCAGCAAGCCAGTTCAGACTGGGGCTGAACTTTTCCGGACTCTGAAAGATTACCAATACTCATCGTCCATCCGCTTGCTTTAGGCTGACAGGTTCATAATCAACGCAAACCAGAGCTGTACAGGCTTGGGCGCGGCTTTCAAACCAGTCGTGAACGGCAATCAATTTTGAACTCTGCTTAACGGACATTTCTGTATAACCCTTACGGCAACGAAAAACGCGAAGTTAAAATTTTAGAAACCCAAAAACGTGACATGACTAAGTTTAGATTTCAGGGGGGAGATCAAAAAATTTCGCTCTGTGCCAGAGCGGACATTCATGGAGCTGGTTCATTACCAATGAGGTTGGGCTTTTGAGGATAAATCAATGATCAGACGCCAACGTAAATCAAAAGCAACCCTGGAACGGAATTGCTAATCCAGTTTCTGACCATCGATTTTTCTAAAAAGTGTGCGTTTGCTACTACTTAGGTAGGTGCAGCTTTCTTAATCACCGGCAGCCACGCTGGTCTGTTTACTGTCGTACTTACTGGTGTCCTGCTGGCTGCTTATCAGCAGGTCGTGGCCCACATCGGCGATAATCCTGTTGCCGTTGACCTGAGCACCGTTCAGTACCGTATCCCGACCACTGTTGATGGTGACGGTTTTACCGCTGTCTGTTGTGGTTTCAGTCCACTCAGTACCGTTACCTTTCTCGCTGCCTTTTGCCGCATTAACGCTGGCAAAGACGCTGATACCGGCACCGTTACCACCGGCACCGATACTGACACCCACGCCACCGCCAGCCCCGGTTATCAATGGTGCTGAGGTAGTCACTCCATGAATACGTGTAATCCACCAGGGTATAGCCATACGGCAGACTGACACCGGCGGCAAAATTCCTCGCATCATGTGACACCGAAAAGTCACTGCTCCGTCCCCCGCTGACAAACCAGTTGTCAGCCAGCCCCAGAGGATTATTAAAGGAAAGGACACCATTTAACTGCCCCGTACCGGTATTCTTCTGCCCGCTGTTGTCGATGCCCACGCTCCCTGTGACTGGCCATTCCGGCAATGCCGTCAGTGTCACCACCGACCATCCCTCACGGTCACCGGGCGATATTTCAATCTGTACCGGTTCCGTACGCAGACGATTAATCTGCTCCATCCCCTGCTCAATATCCCGCAGGTTCAGAACCTTCCCCTCCATTCCCGGGAAAACCATCTTCAGGGTGCGGGCAGGAAGGTCAGCGCCTTCCGCCCGGATTTGCTGCAGCCTGCCTTCCATGACCGTTATGTGCAGTACGCCCCCTGAAAGGTCCTGCTCCGTCAGAAAGGCCCGGCTGGTGATATATCCCCGGCGTATATAGCCGTCCGTCACGGCATCCGTGACCGCAGTCAGGCCGGTGATATTCAGACACTGATTCACCCACGGTGCCACCAGTCTGTCGGTTTCTGCAGACGTCAGTCGGGTGGCCCCACTGACAACAATGCGTGACACCGTAAAGCAGGGGCCTTCAGTACCGGCAGACGTTTCCGGAGACGGCGTGATAGTCAGCGGCGCACTGCGCTCCAGCGCATCACGCTGATGCTGGTTTTCATCCAGCAACTGCTGCTGTTGCTGCTGAATTGCACTGCGGTCACCCGGAGACAGCATGGCTGCCGGAGACGAAAATGCGGGGATAAAAAAACCAGAAAAAACGGAGAGGGAGAGATAGCATATCCACGGAGAGCCACGCCGGAACATATCACAACAGGGGACAGACAACGCACGGGATAAAAGGGACGTTTTCGTCAGAATGTTGTTCTGCCGGCGCTGCATGTTCTCCCCGTATTCTGGCCTGTGTGATGCCAGTGTAAATTCATGTCAAAAAGTGTCAGCGAGAAAATTTACACCTGAAAAAGTCTGTGGATTTGCCCCTATATTTCCAGACACCTGTTATCACTTAACCCATTACTGGCTTGCTGCCGTAGATATTCCCGTGG
>NZ_PTRU01000148.1:0-276 GCF_002965245.1 Escherichia sp. MOD1-EC6021
ATACCCGATGGTGTGAAATCAGCCAGCATGACTCCTGCCTTCATATAGCGGTACCCTTCACGCCAGACATGGTTTAACGCTCTGCATGCTGCGGCAATAATGTCCCGGCTGTCCTGTGTAGGCAATGGAAGCTTTTCCACAGCGGAATTGCTGTAACAGGGGCTTTCACTGCAAAGGGTGACGTTCGTATAAATGTCGCCACCTGCCGGCAATACTGACGCTCCCCACGTAGTTTCTCTGCGGCCCGCTCTGCATACTGAACAACAGCCTGGTGCA
>NZ_PTRU01000149.1:0-275 GCF_002965245.1 Escherichia sp. MOD1-EC6021
GGTGATGACGGGATCGAACCGCCGACCCCCTCCTTGTAAGGGAGGTGCTCTCCCAGCTGAGCTAATCACCCGATACTGCCCTGGATACTACAAACTACTTCCACCGAACCCACCGCATTAGTGGTGGGTCGTGCAGGATTCGAACCTGCGACCAATTGATTAAAAGTCAACTGCTCTACCAACTGAGCTAACGACCCGAAGTGGTGGGTGATGACGGGATCGAACCGCCGACCCCCTCCTTGTAAGGGAGGTGCTCTCCCAGCTGAGCTAATCAC
>NZ_PTRU01000150.1:0-265 GCF_002965245.1 Escherichia sp. MOD1-EC6021
CGGGGGCTTAATCCCTGGTGGCATTGGTTGCTGGAGAGAGAAAACCCCCGCACGTTGCAGGTATGCACCTGACAACACCACGGGGGCCATTCTTGAACCTACACAACTCAAGAGTAGCCGCGAAACGTTGTCATTACAACACTGGCGGCTATATGACGCTCGCAGAGCTGGGCATGGCCTTCTGGCACGATTTAGCGGCTCCGGTCATTGCTGGCATTCTTGCCAGTCTGATCGTGAACTGGCTGAACAAGCGGAAGTAACGTGT
>NZ_PTRU01000015.1:0-131332 GCF_002965245.1 Escherichia sp. MOD1-EC6021
GTTGCGGGGGCCGGATTTGAACCGACGACCTTCGGGTTATGAGCCCGACGAGCTACCAGGCTGCTCCACCCCGCGTCCGTGGATGCGCACTATACTCCGCTCGCGTTTTCATGCAACCTTTTTTTTACCCAGATCACGGATTTGGTATGATTTTGAGCAAAAACAAATCACTAAAGCCTGTTTTTTGTGCAAAATTTGCGTCAGGGAGAGGCTGCTCATTTCATTAAACGCGGCGGTTTGTTATCTTCATTGCGCCTTATTTTTTAAACTGAAGAAGAGAACAATGAAAGGACGTTGGGTAAAGTACCTTCTTATGGGCACGGTTGTGGCAATGCTTGCCGCCTGCTCTTCCAAACCAACCGATCGCGGACAGCAATATAAAGACGGGAAATTTACCCAGCCTTTCTCTCTGGTAAACCAGCCAGATGCCGTTGGCGCGCCAATTAACGCCGGTGATTTTGCCGAGCAAATTAACCATATCCGTACTTCGTCACCGCGTCTGTATGGCAACCAGAGTAATGTTTATAATGCGGTGCAGGAGTGGCTACGCGCAGGCGGTGATACCCGCAATATGCGTCAGTTCGGCATTGACGCCTGGCAGATGGAAGGTGCCGACAACTATGGCAACGTGCAGTTTACGGGCTATTACACGCCTGTCATTCAGGCGCGCCATACCCGCCAGGGCGAGTTCCAGTATCCTATTTACCGTATGCCGCCAAAACGTGGTCGTCTGCCGTCTCGTGCGGAGATCTACGCGGGAGCATTGAGCGATAAATACATCCTCGCTTACAGCAACTCTCTGATGGATAACTTCATTATGGATGTGCAGGGTAGCGGGTATATCGATTTTGGTGATGGCAGTCCGCTTAACTTCTTCAGCTATGCCGGAAAGAATGGTCATGCCTATCGCAGTATTGGTAAGGTGCTGATTGACCGTGGCGAAGTGAAAAAAGAAGATATGTCGATGCAGGCGATTCGTCACTGGGGTGAAACACACAGTGAAGCCGAGGTTCGCGAGCTGCTGGAACAGAACCCGTCTTTCGTCTTCTTTAAACCGCAATCTTTTGCTCCGGTGAAAGGGGCAAGTGCGGTGCCGCTGGTTGGTCGCGCTTCAGTTGCGTCCGATCGTTCCATTATCCCACCTGGTACAACCTTACTGGCAGAAGTGCCGCTGCTGGATAATAACGGCAAATTTAACGGTCAGTACGAACTGCGGCTGATGGTGGCGCTGGATGTCGGTGGTGCAATCAAAGGCCAACACTTCGATATTTATCAAGGTATCGGGCCGGAAGCCGGACACCGCGCAGGTTGGTACAACCACTATGGACGTGTTTGGGTGCTGAAAACCGCCCCGGGCGCAGGTAACGTCTTTAGCGGCTGATGTGTTATTCTGTATACCGTTTTGACGGATACGACAGGGTGAGGGATAACCTCGCCCTTTTTAATTCTGAGGTGCTATGTCTGTGGTAATTAGTGATGCATGGCGTCAGCGTTTTGGTGGCACTGCGCGTCTGTATGGTGAAAAAGCGTTGCAACTGTTTGCTGATGCGCATATTTGTGTGGTCGGTATCGGTGGCGTTGGTTCCTGGGCGGCGGAAGCGTTGGCGCGCACGGGTATTGGCGCAATCACACTTATCGATATGGATGATGTGTGCGTCACTAATACCAATCGGCAAATTCACGCGCTGCGCGATAACGTCGGGCTGGCTAAAGCGGAAGTCATGGCCGAACGTATTCGCCAGATTAACCCAGAGTGCCGGGTGACGATAGTGGATGATTTCGTGACACCGGATAACGTAGCACAATATATGAGTGCCGGTTATTCGTACGTGATTGATGCCATTGATAGTGTGCGACCCAAAGCGGCGCTGATCGCTTATTGTCGGCGCAATAAAATCCCTCTGGTCACGACTGGTGGTGCTGGTGGGCAGATTGATCCGACGCAGATTCAGGTTACCGATCTGGCGAAAACAATTCAGGACCCTTTGGCGGCGAAGTTGCGCGAGCGCCTGAAAAGCGATTTTGGTGTAGTGAAAAACAGCAAAGGTAAGCTCGGCGTGGATTGCGTGTTCTCTACCGAAGCGCTGGTGTACCCGCAGTCAGACGGTACGGTGTGTGCCATGAAAGCCACGGCAGAAGGGCCGAAGCGGATGGATTGTGCATCTGGATTTGGTGCGGCGACGATGGTGACCGCCACCTTTGGTTTTGTTGCGGTTTCTCATGCGCTGAAGAAGATGATGGTGAAAGCGGCGCGTCAGGGGTAAACAATCAGGTCGGATGCGACGTGAACGTCTTATCCGACCTGGTTTTGCGCTTAACCCTGCTTCGCCGCCGCGATAATCGCCTCGCTTAACGCATTCAACCCCTGACTGCGAGAGGCGCTAAGTTGCGCACGCAATCCCAGCTCATCAAACAATGCCAGCGGCGACTGTGCTTGCAATTCGGCGGCGGTTTTGCCCTCAACGGCGGTCAGCAGCACGGCCAGCAGGCCGCGCACAATGCGTCCTTCGCTGTCGCCAAAGAAATGCATCGTGCCGTTTTCAGCCACGGTATATCCCAGCCAGACGCGGTTTTCGCATCCGGCGATCTCTTTAGCCTGCGCTTTTAACTCGTCTGGCAAAGCTGGAAGCTGTTTCCCCAACATAATTAGCTGACGATATTTGTCTTCCCATTGAGTCAACGGCGCGAAAGTTTCGTGTAACGTCTTTACGGTAACGGTTGTGCCGAACGGATGTCCGGCGTATTGCGGGTTCGTCATTAATCCACCAATAATTCCAACGCACGGTCAACGGCATTCACCAGCGCATCTACATCACTCTTTGTATTATATGGCGCAAACGAGGCGCGCAGTGTGCCGGTTACGCCTAATTCTGCCAGTAGCGGCTGAGCGCAATGCTGCCCAGCCCGCAGGGCAATGCCGTACTCCGCCAGCAGCGTCACCATATCGCTGTGATGAACGCCAGCAAAATCAAAGGCTAGCAGGCTGGAATCCTGGCTGCGGAATGAACGAAAGCCTGGACGTTTTGCCAGCGCCTCTTCTGCAATCGTCGCCAGGCTGCGACTCCAGCTTTCTGCCTGGTTGATATCGTAATCTGCCAGCCATTCCAGCGCCGCGCTTAACCCAATTACGCCAGCCACATTTGGCGTTCCGGCTTCCAGTTTCCACGGCGCGGATTGAGGGGTGAAGCTGTCAAAACTCACTTCGTGAATCATTTTACCGCCACCCAGCCAGGGCGACATCGCTTCCAGCAGTTCTGGTTTGCCATACAGCACGCCGATACCTGTCGGGCCATACAGTTTGTGACCTGAAAAAGCATAGAAATCAATATCCAGTTGCTGAACATCCGCGGGGAAATGCACCGCCCCCTGAGCACCATCAACCATCACCACCATCCCGGCTGAATGAGCAAAGGTAATCGCTCGTGCCAGATCCGGGCAACCGCCAGTGACGTTAGACATCTGGCCCAACGCCAGAATCCGACTATGGGGAGTAATCAGTTCAGGCAACAAATCGATATCTGGCAACCGCTGCGCATTAAGCGGCAATTTCACCACTTTGGCTCCGGTTTGTTGGGCGACCATCAGCCAGGGGACGAGGTTGGCGTGATGCTCTGCCACACTGACAATAATTTCATCGCCCGGTTGCAGACGCGGACGGGCATAGCATTGCGCCACCATGTTGATGGATTCAGTGGTGCCACGCGTCCAGACGATAGTTTTGTCATCTGATGCATTCAGTAATTGCGCCACTATTTCCCGTGCAGCTTCGTAACGCGCGGTCAGGCGTTGGGCCTCGGCAAACTGGCTACGATGGACGTTTCCGGCGCTCAGGCTGTAAAACTGTCGGGTTGCTTCAACCACGGCTTCAGGTTTAAGCGCGGTCGCGGCACTGTCGAGATAGACGCCCGCATCCTGTAGCGCGGGAAACTGGGCGCGAAATTGCGCGGGATTAAAAACGTTCATGGTACTCCTCGGCTTGATGCACCGATCGTGACGCAAAATTCACTTTGATACAAGGAGAGTGCTAACCATCAGAATTATCTGGATATCCTGGCGAAGCCGCGTAAGTAACATATGCTAAATAGTGTTAGGCGTTAATTTTAGCCTGTTAATCAATACTATTAAGATTTATTAATCGCTTTAAGGAGAAGATGATGAAAAAGACTGCCGCAATTATTTCTGCCTGTATGCTGACTTTTGCCCTGAGCGCCTGTTCCGGTTCGAACTATGTGATGCACACCAATGACGGACGTACCATCGTCTCTGACGGCAAACCACAGACTGATAACGATACCGGTATGATTTCGTATAAAGACGCTAATGGCAACAAACAGCAGATCAACCGTACCGACGTGAAAGAGATGGTCGAACTGGATCAGTAATTCGCGATCGCAAGGTAAAAAAAAGCACCGCAATTAGGCGGTGCTACATTAATCACTATGGACAGACAGGGTAAATGTACAGGAAGTGAAAAAAGGTAGCTTTGCTACCATGGTCTGAATCGCAGACCAATTGCAAACACAACAACACAACATCACAACCGTAAGCCAAAAGTTCACCAGAACACGCATTCCGATAAAACTTTTCGTTCCGGCTCAGGAAGTGCCGCCACTATAGGTATTTGCTGGTAGAAGCTCAACGGACAATTTATAATGGCTCAGATTAAAAAAACTAATAGGTTACACAGTGTGATCTAATTGTTAAATTCATTTAACATCAAAGTTTAAAAGCCATGTCTAAACGATTACCACCGCTAAATGCCTTACGAGTTTTTGATGCCGCAGCACGCCATTTAAGTTTCACTCGCGCAGCAGAAGAGCTTTTTGTGACCCAGGCCGCAGTAAGTCATCAAATCAAGTCTCTTGAGGATTTTCTGGGGCTAAAACTGTTCCGCCGCCGTAATCGTTCACTCCTGCTGACCGAGGAAGGGCAAAGCTATTTCCTCGATATCAAAGAGATATTTTCGCAATTAACCGAAGCGACACGTAAACTCCAGGCCCGTAGCGCCAAGGGGGCGTTGACGGTCAGTTTACTCCCCAGTTTCGCCATTCATTGGTTGGTTCCACGACTTTCCAGCTTTAATTCAGCTTATCCGGGAATTGACGTTCGCATCCAGGCGGTTGATCGTCAGGAAGATAAGTTGGCGGATGATGTTGACGTGGCGATATTCTATGGTCGGGGCAACTGGCCGGGGCTACGGGTGGAAAAACTTTACGCCGAATATTTATTGCCGGTGTGTTCGCCGCTACTGCTGACAGGCGATAAACCCTTGAAGACCCCTGAAGACTTGGCTAAACATACGTTATTACATGATGCGTCTCGCCGTGACTGGCAGACATATACTCGCCAATTGGGGTTAAATCATATCAACGTTCAGCAAGGACCAATATTTAGTCATAGCGCCATGGTGCTGCAAGCGGCTATCCACGGGCAGGGAGTGGCGCTGGCAAATAACGTGATGGCGCAATCTGAAATCGAGGCCGGACGTCTTGTTTGCCCGTTTAATGATGTTCTGGTCAGTAAAAATGCTTTTTATCTGGTTTGTCATGACAGTCAGGCAGAACTGGGTAAAATAGCCGCCTTTCGTCAATGGATCCTGGCGAAAGCCGCTGCTGAACAAGAAAAATTCCGCTTTCGTTATGAACAATAATTTACGTAGGGTACGACCATGACCAGCCGTTTTATGCTGATTTTTGCCGCCATTAGCGGCTTCATTTTTGTGGCTCTGGGCGCTTTTGGCGCGCATGTGTTAAGTAAAACCATGGGGGCCGTTGAGATGGGCTGGATCCAGACCGGCCTCGAATACCAGGCGTTCCATACGCTGGCGATCTTAGGTCTGGCGGTGGCAATGCAGCGTCGCATCAGTATCTGGTTTTACTGGAGTAGCGTTTTCCTTGCGTTAGGCACGGTGCTGTTCAGCGGCAGCCTTTATTGCCTGGCGCTGTCCCATCTGCGTTTGTGGGCATTTGTCACACCGGTTGGCGGCGTGAGCTTCCTCGCGGGCTGGGCGTTAATGTTAGTTGGTGCTATCCGTTTAAAGCGCAAGGGCGTAAGTCATGAATAAGGTTGTATTGCTGTGCCGTCCGGGCTTTGAAAAAGAGTGCGCCGCAGAAATTACCGATAAAGCCGGCCAGCGGGAAATTTTCGGTTTTGCCCGCGTGAAAGAGAATGCGGGTTATGTCATTTATGAATGTTATCAACCTGATGATGGCGATAAGTTAATCCGTGAGCTGCCGTTCAGTTCATTAATTTTTGCCCGCCAGTGGTTTGTGGTCGGGGAACTCCTGCAGCATTTGCCGCCAGAAGATCGTATTACCCCCATTGTCGGCATGTTACAGGGCGTAGTAGAGAAGGGCGGTGAACTGCGTGTTGAAGTTGCCGATACCAACGAAAGCAAAGAGTTGCTGAAATTCTGCCGTAAATTCACCGTGCCGCTACGCGCTGCCTTGCGCGATGCCGGGGTGCTGGCGAACTATGAAACGCCGAAGCGTCCGGTTGTGCATGTATTCTTTATTGCACCAGGTTGCTGCTATACCGGTTACTCATACAGCAACAATAATTCGCCGTTCTATATGGGCATTCCGCGCCTGAAATTTCCGGCAGATGCGCCGAGTCGTTCCACGCTCAAACTGGAAGAGGCATTTCATGTGTTTATTCCGGCGGATGAGTGGGATGAACGTCTGGCGAACGGGATGTGGGCGGTGGATTTAGGCGCTTGCCCAGGCGGCTGGACCTACCAACTGGTGAAGCGCAACATGTGGGTTTATTCCGTCGACAACGGCCCGATGGCGCAAAGTCTGATGGATACCGGACAGGTGACGTGGCTGCGGGAAGACGGTTTCAAATTCCGTCCGACACGCAGCAATATCTCCTGGATGGTATGCGATATGGTTGAAAAACCGGCGAAAGTTGCGGCATTGATGGCGCAGTGGCTGGTTAATGGCTGGTGCCGTGAAACCATTTTCAACCTCAAATTGCCGATGAAAAAACGCTACGAAGAAGTGTCACATAATCTGGCGTATATTCAGGCACAGCTTGATGAACATGGCATAAATGCTCAGATTCAGGCGCGACAGTTGTATCACGATCGTGAAGAAGTGACGGTGCATGTCCGCCGCATCTGGGCTGCGGTGGGAGGCCGTCGCGACGAGCGATAACTAACAAGGCCGGGGCGTCGTCTCCGGCCTGCTCCCATTTCTGTCAGGCTGTTACCAAAGAAGCCGCAACCTGGCGCTCATCAGAAATAATGTGCGTGACCTCATCCAGATGCCCGATGCGGGCTTCCCCTGAACGATTAAATTTACTTTTATCAATCAATAACAACGATTGCGCGGCACGTTTTAATAGCATCGATTTGTAATCAGCGTTGATGGCATTGGAGTCCCACAGTGCACCGCTGCTATCGATCCCTTCACAAGAAAAAATAAACAGATCGATTTCCAGCGATTTAAGTTGGGAAATCAGCGAGGGATTGACGTAACAGCCATATTTGCGCTCAAGTGTGCCGCCGGAACTGATCAGTTGAATGCGTTCACGTTTACCGAGTTCATGGCAAATCGGATGGCTATTGGTGAAGACCTGGATGTTGATGTCAGGCAACTGGCGTGCCAGATACCAGCAGGTTGAACTGGCGTCTAAGGCTATCACCATCCCTTCTTCAATCCACGCGAGCGCCTCGCGCGCGATATCTGCTTTATGCGCATAATGGCTTTTCAGCCGGATGTGAAAGGGATCGCCACTGTCTTGATTTTGACGGTGGATATATTTAGCGCGCCCATGATTGCGCAGAATTTTACCCTGCGTCTGTAATTCATTGAGATCGCGACGAATGGTTTCTTTACTGACCTTTAGCTGTTCAGAGAGAGCTTCCGTGGTCAGGCTGGTATGGTTCAGCAGCAGGTCGACTATCGCTTGCTGGCGTGCCGCTTTCATATTTTTCACCCCATCATTCGATAACCGCCCGCGTCATGCGGGCGTACCGGTATGAGATTACGGGGTTACCCCTTTTTTTAAAAGAATATTCCCGTACTTTGCTCGTTCGCCTGTGATAACGATCGCAAAGGCTTTTTGCGCCCGCTCATAAAACGCAAAACGATTGATGCGGATGATGTCAGGACAAGGGGCTTGTAGTGAAAGCGCATTACGATAACGTCGTTCTACTTCAGGATCGAGAGTGTCACCTTCTACCGCCGCCATCATCACCAGCGGCGGTGCATAACTGTCCAGTTCAAATAACGGGATTATCGCCTGGAGCAAGTCGCTCACCAACAGGCCATCAGCGCGGATCACCTGCGGTCCCATCGAATGGGCGGGAAAGTGAGCATCGGAAAAAATAATTTCATCTCCATGTCCCATCTCTGCCAGCACTTTCAATAGTTCGGGAGAAATTAACGGCGAAATTGTTTTCAGCATTTCACACTTCCTCTATAAATTCAGGTTCAGTTTGTGGGTAGAAATAACGGTACTGATAATGAATCTGCGCGCGAGCTTCTTCCGGGCTGTTAAATTCCCCTACGCCATACCAACCGAACAGCGCAGCTCCTGCGACGGTCGTTTCGGCGTCGTCGAGAACTTTTACCGGAATATCAAGCATATTGGCTTTAATCTGATTCCACAATGTGTTGCGACTTCCTCCACCGACTAACAATAATTCAGAGGCTTTAAAGTGCCCGATTTTTTCCAGCATCTGTAGATTGCGCTGTAATTGCGCGGTTAACCCTTCCAGCGCCGCGCGATAGAAATGTCCGCGCGTGGTATTGAGCGTCACTCCTTGCCAGCCAGCGTTCTGACACGACAATAAATCACACTGCATTTTCACACCATCCGTACCCGGGGGGATCAGACGAGCTTCATCAATCAACATTTGCCAGGGCGTTTCAGTAGTCCAGAACAGTTTTCTCACCCATTCCAGCACGCCGGATGCCAGCCATTGCATACCGGGGTTATACAATCCTGCCTGGCTATCCAGTTCGCAGGTGGAACCGGCGTACTGACTTAGCAGTGAAGTATCAACCTGCGTACTGCGGACCATTAAAATTTCCCAGGTGCCGGAAGAGAGCACGGGTTCATTTTGTTCGGCACCAGCACCAAAAAGGGCGAACTGGGTATCATGACCTGCAGAAATCACCGGTATGCCAACGGGTAAGCCGAGCATTGCTGCGGCGCTGTTCTGTAGCGTACCAATCTGTTCACCCGCTTCCACCAGACGAGGGAAGAGTCGGCGTGGAATACCGGTGGCTTGTAAAATTTGCGGACTGAAATCGCGTTGCTGGATATCCAGCATCTGGCTGGTTCCGGCCATCGTGATATCAGTAGTGAATTCGCCGGTTAAACGGTGGTTAATCAGCGACGAAATAAAGAGCCAGGCGTGCGCGCGTTCCAGCAGTTGTGGATGATTTTCTTTCAACCACACCAATTTATATAACGTATTGAAACTAAAGGCTCCGACGCCAGAAATAGCCTGCAACTGCTGTGCGGAGATCAACCGTTCAATATTGTCCATTACCGCTGCTGTTCGCGGACATTTCCAGCTAATGATCGGATAGAGCAGATTGCCTTGCTTATCTACCAGAGCGCCATCCACACCAAAGGTGGTGACGGCGATACCGCGGATGTGGCATTCAGTCAGTTCACTATTGATTTGCCGACAGCAATCAGCAAAGCGTTGCAAAATGGCGTCTAAAGACCACTGGTGCCAGGTGTTGTTTTCCATCGCGATATCGCTGGCATTAGGCGTTGAGGCGCGGGCAACAATTTTTCCCTGCCGATTAACCGCGATGGCCCTGACATTGGTTGCGCCACAGTCGAGTACCAGGATAACTTCTTGTTTCATAATCGCTCCTGCAATATAGCCGGATAACATTGCTTATCCGGCTAACCACTCTTGCTTGTTCAGGCCCGATAGCCGGAGCGACCGGGCATCACATCAGGGAGTAATGTATTAACGCTTGTACAACGGGCCGTAGTTCTGGCAAGCGCGATAATCCTGGCCTTCAATATCCATGCCGTGCGCGGCCCAGGCAGAAGGACGATACACTTTGGTCTCTTCAACGTTATGCATACATACCGGGATACGCAGCATGGAGGCGAGAGTGATAAAGTCAGCGCCAACGTGGCCGATGGTCAGAACCCCGTGGTTAGCGCCCCAGTTCGCCATTACCGAGTACACATCCGTAAACGGCCCTTTACCGGTGAGGCGTGGTGCAAACCAGGTGGTTGGCCAGGTTGAGTTGGTGCGTTTGTTGAGGATGTCATGCACATCCTTCGGTAACTCAACGCTCCAGCCTTCCGCGATTTGCAGTACCGGTCCCAGGCCTTTGATGATGTTGACTCGAGTCATAGTGAACGGGACGCCGCCTTCGGTAAGGAAGCGAGAAGAGTAACCGCCGCCACGGAAGTATTCGTGGATCGCCGGGCACCATTCGGTAGCGGCGAGGCAAGCGTCAGCCTCTTGCTGAGAGATTTCCCAGTGCGGCTTCATCGTCGGTTTACCTTCGCTGTCGCGTTGTTTACAGGATCCGTCCAGCGCAGCAGAACCGGAGTTGATCAAGTGGATAATGCCGTGTTCTGCCAGTCCGTCCAGTTTATGCCCCGTTACACGCTCAATTGCCTCTGGTGACCAGTAGGTACGGACATCGGCAAATACCTGAGCGGTACCGGTGAGCTGGTGGCCCATTAGCATTGCCACGCCGTTAAGACTGTCGTTTTCGGTCGCCACGACAAAGGGTTCACGCACGCCATTCCAGTCAAATGAACTGTTGAGGATCGCTTCGGCGGTGTCGCCATTTGGATATTGATCGGTCCAGTGACGTTGCCCCTGGAAGCCCGCAGCGATGGCGTTGTAGCCAAGTGATTCTTCCACGCGACCAATATCGGCCAGTTTGCTGTTGCCTTGCATCATGTCGCGGATACACATCGCCATCAGTAAACTTTCGCGTAGAACTGCGCGGCTTTGCTCGGCATTGCGTTGATACTGTTTGTTATTTTCATCTTCGCCATAGCGGAAGTTTTTATCAGCCCAGGCCAGCGCCATTTCCAGTTCTGCTTCGTCGTAAATCTTCTGATCAATACGGCGACGCAGTTCGGTCATATCCACCGCCTGGACTTTCATTCCCAGCCAGGATTCAAAGAAGTTGTGGTCAACGATGGAACCGGCGATCCCCATCGAAACGCCGCCCAGCGACAGATAGCTTTTACCTTTCATACTGGCGACTGCCAAACCGGCGCGGGCAAAGCGCAGCAGTTTTTCTTCAACGTCGGCAGGAATCGATGTGTCATCGGCATCCTGAACGTCATGACCGTAAATGGAGAACGCCGGGATGCCTTTCTGGCTGTGAGCTGCCAGAGCCGCTGCCAGGTAAACAGCGCCGGGACGTTCAGTGCCGTTAAAGCCCCAAATGGCTTTCGGGCGGGTAGGGTCCATGTCAATGGTTTCACTGCCATAGCACCAGCAAGGCGTTACCGTAATGGTGAGGCCTACATTCTGGCTGCTGAATTTTTCTTCGCAAGCAGCAGCTTCAGCCATACCCGCGATACAGGTATCGGAAATGACACACTCGACGGCAGCTCCGCAGGCATGGCGCAGTTTCTCGGTCAGCAGTGCGGCCGTAGCTTTCGCCATATTCATTGTTTGTTCTTCAAGCGACTCACGAACACCCATGCGACGACCGTCAATAACCGGGCGGATACCAATTTTCGGTAAGCTGATTTTTTTCATTACAGATTCCTCACTTTATTCGGAAAATATGTTCAGTTAGTTGCCGTTTGAGAACGGAAACGGGCAAAGATAAAGATGACCGCGAAGCAGAGTGCGGGGATCAGTTCGGCTGTGGGGATGTTGCCCGCCGCGTCACTGACAAACCCCATGACCGGAGTGACAATACCGCCGCCAATAATGGTCATAACGATGAAGGACGAGCCGTATTTGGTGTCCTGGCCGAGATTCTTTATGCCCAGCGAGAAGATTGTTGGGTACTGAATCGACATAAAGGCGCTGCATAAAGTCAGGGCTATTAAACCCACATGACCGCCAGCGAAGGCTGAGATCAGGCACAGTGCCATAGCGATTAATGCGTAGGCTGCCAGGACTTTGTGTGGTGTGAAGCGACTGATGAGCCAGGTGCCGGTGAAACGACCAATAAAGAAGCACACCATGGTTCCGGTTAAATAGTTAGCGGCAAAGCCTGCGGTCATACCTGGAATTTCTTCTACAGCGTAGCGAATCAAATAGCTCCAGCAGGCCGTTTGCGCGCCGACGTAGCAGAATTGCGCTAATACTGCCCAGCGCCAGTGGCGAATACGCGCCAGGCGAGAAAGCGATGCGGAGAACGATCCTTGTTTGGCGTCACTGTGATTATCACTCTGCAATGCCGGGAATTTCGTCAGCATGATCAGCAGGGCGACCAGTAACACGATAGCCACGATGATCATATAAGGTGTCTGTACCGATAATACCAGGCTGTGTTTATACGCACTCAATTGCTCTGGTGACATTTTATCGAGAACATCTTGCGATTGATGTGGCACGTTAGACAAAATAAGACTTTGCCCAAAGACAACCGCAATAATTGCGCCAAATGAGTTAAATGTTTGCGCAAGATTTAAGCGAAAGTGACCGCTGCTTTCTGGTCCTAATACCGTAACGAAAGGGTTTGCGGCAGTTTCCAGACAACCTAATCCGGCTGCAATAATAAATAGGCCAATTAAAAATAAGGTGTAGTTCATTATTTCTGCGGCGGGCCAGAATAATGCAGCGCCGAAGGCATATAAAAACAATCCGGTAATAATCCCTGCTTTATAACTGAGTTTTTTCATCAATATCCCGGCAGGGATTGGGATAATGAAATAACCAAAGTAAAAGGCCGATTGGATCAGACCTGCCTGAAAGTTTGTCAGCGTAAAAGCCTGCTGAAATTGAGGCAATAAAATGTCGTTAAGGTTATTGGCTACCGCCCAAAGAAAAAACAGTGAGCACAGCAGCGCGAATGGAATAATGTAACTTCTGCTTTGCCCTGCATCTTTATCTACCGCACGGTAACTCTGCGTTTGTATTGATGTGTTTCCCATAGCATCCTCTTAGGTTCAGAAGCTTAAGCACGTAATCGGTTATGTTTTCAAAAGTGCAAAACCAGCGAGTTCGGGCTTCATATCAGTGAATATTTGCCTGTCTGAAATGAACTCATGGATTCATTTTCAAATAAAAAACGCTCTGTAATATGACGGCGGTCACACTTATTAGCTGGAAGGTGACTTTATGTGACTACCATCACTTTAATAATCGAAATTTCATGCCCGTTTCAGAAAATAAATCATAAAAAACACAAACCCGATGACCGTATTAATTGTTTGTGCCGAAAACGGGCATTTCTGGCGAGGGGAAATGGAAAAATGACCGTTTTGATAAATATTTTTAAGAGCGGTCATTTTTAACGGGGTTATAAAAAGAGAACTTGCAGTTATTTACTGTGATTAGTTGAGCCAGGTCACAAAATATAAGCTTGTGAATTTCTTTCCGGTTAATCAGGAAGAAGATGGTGGGTAATTAAACGGCTAATTCAATAGTGTGAAAGGAACAACATTATTGCCCTGTTTTGAATCAGAGAGAGGTAGCTAATGGAACGAAATAAACTTGCTCGTCAGATTATTGACACTTGCCTGGAAATGACCCGCCTGGGACTGAATCAGGGAACAGCGGGTAACGTCAGTGTACGTTATCAGGATGGGATGCTGATTACGCCTACAGGCATTCCGTATGAAAAACTGACGGAGTCGCATATTGTCTTTATTGATGGCAACGGTAAACATGAGGAAGGAAAGCTTCCCTCAAGCGAATGGCGTTTCCATATGGCGGCCTATCAAAGCAGACCGGATGCCAACGCGGTTGTTCACAATCATGCCGTTCATTGCACGGCAGTTTCCATTCTTAACCGACCTATCCCCGCTATTCACTACATGATTGCGGCGGCTGGTGGTAATTCTATTCCTTGCGCGCCTTATGCGACCTTTGGAACTCGGGAACTTTCTGAACATGTTGCACTGGCTCTCAAAAATCGTAAGGCAACTTTGTTACAACATCATGGGCTTATCGCTTGTGAGGTGAATCTGGAAAAAGCGTTATGGCTGGCGCATGAAGTTGAAGTGCTGGCGCAACTTTACCTGACGACCCTGGCGATTACGGACCCGGTGCCAGTGCTGAGCGATGAAGAGATTGCCGTAGTGCTGGAGAAATTCAAAACCTATGGGTTACGGATTGAAGAGTAATTTCGTAAAGCAACAAGGAGAAGGATGATGGCTAACAGAATGATTCTGAACGAAACGGCATGGTTTGGTCGGGGAGCTGTTGGGGCCTTAACTGAGGAGGTGAAACGCCGTGGTTATCAGAAGGCACTGATCGTCACCGATAAAACGCTGGTGCAATGCGGCGTGGTGGCGAAAGTGACCGATAAGATGGATGCTGCAGGGCTGGCATGGGCGATTTACGATGGTGTAGTGCCCAACCCGACAATTACTGTCGTCAAAGAAGGGCTTGGTGTATTCCAGAGTAGCGGTGCGGATTACCTGATCGCTATTGGTGGTGGTTCTCCACAGGACACGTGTAAAGCGATTGGCATCATCAGCAACAACCCGGAATTCGCCGATGTGCGCAGTCTGGAAGGGCTTTCCCCGACCAATAAACCCAGTGTACCGATTCTGGCAATCCCCACCACAGCAGGCACTGCGGCAGAAGTGACCATTAACTATGTGATTACTGACGAAGAAAAACGACGCAAGTTCGTTTGTGTTGATCCGCATGATATCCCGCAGGTGGCATTTATTGACGCTGACATGATGGATGGTATGCCGCCTGCGCTGAAAGCCGCGACGGGTGTCGATGCGCTCACTCATGCTATTGAGGGGTATATTACTCGTGGTGCGTGGGCGCTAACCGATGCGCTGCACATTAAAGCGATTGAAATCATTGCTGGGGCGCTGCGAGGATCGGTTGCTGGTGATAAGGATGCCGGAGAAGAAATGGCGCTCGGGCAGTATGTTGCGGGTATGGGATTCTCGAATGTTGGGTTAGGGTTGGTGCATGGTATGGCGCATCCACTGGGCGCGTTTTACAACACGCCACACGGTGTTGCGAACGCCATCCTGTTACCGCATGTCATGCGCTATAACGCTGACTTTACCGGTGAGAAGTACCGCGATATCGCGCGCGTTATGGGCGTGAAAGTGGAAGGTATGAGCCTGGAAGAGGCGCGTAATGCCGCTGTTGAAGCGGTGTTTGCTCTCAACCGTGATGTCGGTATTCCGCCACATTTACGTGATGTTGGTGTACGCAAGGAAGACATTCCGGCACTGGCGCAGGCGGCACTGGATGATGTTTGTACCGGTGGCAACCCGCGTGAAGCAACGCTTGAGGATATTGTAGAGCTTTACCATACCGCCTGGTAATTGCGCTGATGTGACGATGCCGGATGCGACGTTTGCACCGTATCCGGCACGCCGTTACCGTACCAACCGCAATTGCTGTAAATTGCCGTCGATATGCAAATCAGTCTGTAAGCGGGCAATATCGCGGCACAGAAATGCCATCTCTTTATGCATTTCTAATTTCTTGCGCCACTTTTCGGCAACCGCATCCAGATTCTCATAGATCCCTTCCAGACTCTGAAACTCGACCAGCAACTGCGTGGCGCTTTTGGGGCCAATCCCCGCAACGCCTGGCACCTTTGAACTGCTGATCCCCGCCAGCCCCCAGTAATCGGGTAACTGCTGCGGTTGAACGCCAAATTCTTTATCAATAAATGGTGCATCCAGCCAACGTTTCTGGAAGTAATCACGAATACGTAATGTCGGTGAAAGTAACTGGCA
Organism: Escherichia sp. MOD1-EC6021; assembly: GCF_002965245.1. Taxonomy (NCBI): domain Bacteria; kingdom Pseudomonadati; phylum Pseudomonadota; class Gammaproteobacteria; order Enterobacterales; family Enterobacteriaceae; genus Escherichia; species Escherichia sp. MOD1-EC6021. The sequence continues at coordinate 15,856 of NZ_PTRU01000015.1, forward strand.
GTAGCCTTTATCTGTCGAAACAATCGTTGCCTGATGCCCGGCCTGAGTTACTTTGACCGCCAGCGTGGCGGCTAAGTCATCGGCTTCGTTGCCGCTGGCTGACCAGCACGGGACGCCTCGTTGCTCAAAGGCGGCGCGTAATGCAGGCATTTCGTTGTGCAACTCTTCCGGCATTGGCGGTCGACCCGCTTTGTAATCTGGTAAACGCTGATGACGCCAGCCGCTACTGCGGTTTTCATCATCAAAAACGGCGACCGCGTGGGTTGGCTGGCTGTGCATAATGAGCTGATCGAGCGCGTGCTGGCAGGTTTCGACACAGGGCGAACCCTGAACGGCATGAATGCGACGGATAAGATTCAGTGCATCGACAATAAGCAAATGAACAGCCACGATAACCCCCTTAAAGATCAGGTGATAAGGGTAACATTCACTACTGGAAGAGGCTACGGCTGGATGAGAAAACGGGAAGAGGCCTCGCAAATCGAGGCCTCTGGAGAGCGATTAATCGCAGGCAACGATCTTCATTGCCAGGCCGCCGCGAGAGGTTTCGCGGTACTTGGCGTTCATATCTTTACCTGTTTCGTACATGGTCTCGATAACTTTATCGAGGCAGACGCGTGGTTCGCTGGTACGGCGTAGCGCCATACGTGCAGCGTTCACCGCTTTTACTGCCGCAATGGCGTTACGCTCAATGCACGGTACCTGAACTTGTCCAGCAACCGGGTCACAAGTCAGACCGAGGTTGTGTTCCATGGCGATTTCCGCCGCGATGCACACCTGCGCCGGGCTTGCGCCTAACAGTTCTGCCAGACCAGCTGCCGCCATAGAGCACGCCACGCCAACTTCACCCTGGCAACCCACTTCGGCACCAGAAATCGAGGCGTTCATCTTATAAAGAGAACCAATCGCGCTTGCTACCAGCAGGTAACGAGCCAGTGAGTTAGCGTTCACTTCGCGGATAAACTTGTCGTAGTACGCCAGCACTGCCGGGATAATCCCGCACGCACCGTTAGTCGGCGCAGTCACCACGCGACCGCCCGCAGCGTTCTCTTCGTTCACTGCCAGCGCAAACATGTTGATCCAGTCAACAACTGCCATCGGATCAGTGGTGGTTTTATCCTGGCTAACCAGCATCCGGCGCAGTGCCGCAGCGCGGCGTGGAACGCGCAGTTTGCCTGGCAACACGCCTTCGGTGGCAATACCGCGCTCAATACCGCCACGCATTACTTCCCAGACGTTCGCCAGGTGCTGTTCCAGTTCTTCTTTGCTGTGCAGCGCCAGCTCGTTTTTCATCATCAGACCAGAGAGTGACAGCCCGGTCTCCTGACAATGTTTTTGAAGATCGGCAGCGGAACTGTACGGATAAGGAACTTCAACCGGTGCGCTATCCTGCTGACCAAAATGTTCTTCATCAACGATAAAGCCACCGCCGATAGAGTAGTAAGTCTGACTGTAAACGACTTTATCGCCCGCCAGCGCGGTAATGCGCATGCCGTTTTCATGTAGAGAAAGGTTATCGGCATGGAAGTTCATGCACTGATCAACCGGGAACTCCACTTCGTGCTGACCGTTTGCCAACATCAGGCGACCATGAGTATTCACATCCTGAATAAAACCAGGGATGGAATCGATATCCACGGTATCCGGCAGGTTACCCGCCAGACCCATAATTATGGCGATATCTGTGTGGTGGCCTTTACCGGTCAGAGAGAGCGAGCCGTACACGTCAACCACCACGCGGGTCACGTCTTTAAGCAGGTTACGGGCAATCAGATCGTCGGTAAATTGCTTACCCGCTTTCATTGGTCCAACGGTATGGGAACTGGAAGGGCCAATGCCGATTTTGAAAATATCGAATACGCTAATCATAGGAAATACATCGCGTTAAAACGAAGGAAGCGCCGCCCGAAAGCGGCGCGAAAGAACTTAGCTGAACAGGGAGTAGAAGATTGCGGAGATTGCAATCAGACCCATCACGACAACGAATACGTTGCTGATGTGACCGCTGTACTTACGCATTGCCGGTACTTTCTGGATTGCGTACATCGGCATCAGGAACAGGATCATCGCGATGATTGGGCCGCCCAGGGTTTCAATCATACCCAGGATGCTCGGGTTCAGGGTGGCAACAATCCAGGTCGTTACCAGCATGAACAGCGCAGTGATACGGTTCAGCTTGTTGATTTCGATAGACTTACCTTTACCACGCAGAGATTTAATCACCATACCGTTGAAGCCTTCACGTGCACCCAGGTAGTGGCCGAGGAAGGATTTGGTGATAGCGATAATCGCGATAATCGGAGCCATCCACGCGATGATCGGCGCGTTAAAGTGGTTAGCCAGGTAAGACAGAATCGAGATGTTCTGCTCTTTAGCCGCAGCCAGGTCTGCCGGAGTCAGGCTCAGTACGCAGCTGAAGACGAAGAACATTACGGTCAGCACCATCATGATGTGTGCGAATGCCAGGATCTTCGAGCATTTCTGTTCTGCCATATCGCCGTACTCTTCACGCTTCGCAACGGCGAAAGAAGAGATGATCGGAGAGTGGTTGAACGAGAACACCATGACCGGAATCGCCAGCCACAGGGTCATCCACAGACCGTTGCCGGTTGCAGATGCAGTGTCCAGAGACAGCGTTTCCAGTGCTGCGCCGTTCCACTGAGGGATCAGGTACAGAGCCAGCAGCATCAGTACACCAACAAACGGGAATACCAGAATACTCATCGCCTTCACGATCATCTGCTCACCGAAGCGAACAATGGTCATCATACCCACGATCAGGATCAGAGACAGAATCGCACGCGGCGGCGGCGTCATACCCAGCTGGTGAGACATGAAGCTTTCAACCGTGTTGGTGATTGCCACACTGTAAACCAGCAGGATCGGGTAGATAGCAAAGAAGTAGAGCAGGGTAATCAGTTTACCTGCACCAATACCAAAGTGTTCTTCTACAACCTCGGTGATGTCTTCGCCTGGGTTTTTACCAGACAGTACGAAGCGAGTCAGGCCGCGGTGAGCAAAAAACGTCATCGGGAACGCAAGGATAGCCATGATGATCAGCGGGATCATACCGCCAACACCGGCGTTGATTGGCAGGAACAGCACGCCCGCGCCGATTGCCGTGCCGTAAAGGCCCAGCATCCACATGGTGTCTGTCTTGCGCCATGCACTACGTGAGTCTTTCGACACAATCGTGCTGGTTTGAGTCGTTTCCATCAATTTCTCCTGGAGGAATGCAAATAATTCAGCTTTTAGCCAGTTCAGCCCGGGAAGGTGCCTGACCGTAAAAATGAAATCTGTCTATCGGCGATGGCTTAATCATTTTCCGCCGTAATAATTTGAGGGCGGAAAGATACACACAAGTTATGTATCTATCAGTGATCTTGATCTCAAATACAATAATCTACTTGGAAGATAGATAATCTCAACGCTTTACTCTGTAAATCAAAAGTAAAAGAGAATTTAAGGGCAATATTTGCCCATTAAACGACATCTGACCTCTTCCGGGTCGCGCAATATATGTAGGTTGAGCTGAAAAAATCAATACTTTTAGTGAATAATGGGGATAATTTATTTTTCATAGCGATAAAATGTGGTTTGTGAAAACAGGGAAACGTTTGCGTTGCAATATAAATTGTATGACATATTAACTGTGATGATATTTATCGCGTGAGGACGGTAAGAAACATTTATATAACAAATGAAATGAATTGATGAGTAAGTAACCAAAAACGAGAAAACCCGGCAACAAATGTCACCGGGGAAGGGGAGATTACGTGCAGATTTCGTAGCAAGGGATGTAGGCTGAGCCTGGCAACTTCATACGATGCTGGGCAACAAAACCCTGTAGCAGGTCATCCATACGACGCATAATCTCTTTATCGCCGTTGATTTTATAAGGACCAAACTCTTCAATAGCGCGAATACCGACTTCTTTTACGTTACCCGCCACAATACCGGAAAACGCACGGCGCAGGTCAGCAGCCAGCACTTCAACGGGTTGATCCGGGTAAAGCTTCAGATTAGCCATATTCTCGTGAGACGGCTCAAACGGCATTTGCAAATCTGGCGCAATGCGCATTGACCAGTTAAAGCTGTAGGCATCGCCTGTGTCGCGGCGATTTTCTTTCACCAGCGGCATCGATTTTTTCATCTGACGAGCGACTTCAGCGGCGTCATCAATGATGATGCGGTAATAGCGGCGCGCGTTTTCACCCAACGTATGCACGACAAACTCGTCCAGTACGCGGAAATAGTCGGCGCTCTCTTTCGGGCCGGTGAGGATCAATGGTAAAACCTGATCTTTGTTGGCCGGGTTCATTAAAATTCCCAGCAAATACAGCAACTCTTCTGCCGTACCCACACCGCCAGGGAAGATAATGATGCCGTGAGCGATACGAACAAAAGCTTCCAGACGTTTTTCGATATCCGGCATGATGATCAATTCGTTGACCAGCGGGTTAGGCGGTTCAGCGGCGATAATCGACGGCTCTGTCATACCAATAAAACGACTGTCTTTGTAACGCTGCTGTGCGTGTCCGACCGCAGCACCTTTCATTGGCGCTTCCATCGCTCCCGGACCACAGCCGGTGCAGATATTCAGCTCACGCAGGCCCAGCTGATTCCCGACGCGACGGGCATACAAATACTCGTTTTCGTTAATTGAGTGCCCGCCCCAGCAGACCACCATATTTGGCGCTTCACCGACATGCAGTGCGCGAGCGTTACGCAAGATGGAAAAGACCAGGTTAGTGATGTGGACGGAGTTGTCGAGATTCAGGTTGGGAAAACGAACGGTGTTATGGATTTGCCCGTAAACGAAGAGAATGTCACGCAGAACCGCGAACAAGTTGGCCTGCAAAGCGCGAATAATTCGCCCATCGACAAAAGCCTCTTCCGGGGGATTAATCAGTTCCAGCTTTACGCCGCGTTCACGGCGCAGGACGTTAATATCGAAATTTTCAAAACGAGACAGCAATTCTTTGCTGTTATCGGTCAAACTACCGGAGTTCAGTACGGCAAGTGAACAGTTGCGAAACAGTTGATAGAGGTCGCTGCTGGCGGTGCGTTTAAGCATATCCACTTCCAGCTGCGACAACATATCCATGGAGCCAAGCGGGCTAATATGTGTAATCAAGAAAAACTCCTTATGGGACGAATATCGTCATTCCCTTTGATTACAATAGCCCTGCCTGATGACCTTTCACAACCTTCTGCGTGAATCCAGCACGCAAAATTGAGAAAAAATTTATTGCCGAACCAGTCTTGTGGTCGATGGGACAAAATCGCTATTACTGCGCCACGGGTTAATGTCCAGACCGCCACGACGGGTATAACGTGCGTAAACGCTCAATTTCTCTGGCTGGCAGAAGCGTAACAGGTCATTAAAGATGCGTTCCACGCACTGTTCGTGGAACTCGTTGTGATGACGGAAAGAAACCAGGTAACGCAGCAGTTTTTCTCTGTCAATTTGGCGTCCACGATACTGAATTTGGATCGCTCCCCAATCTGGTTGATGGGTGATCAGGCAATTTGATTTCAGCAGATGGCTGACGAGCGTCTCTTCTACTACTTTTTCGCCACTGGTGGCATTCTCCAGATAGTCAGTAGTGAATTCATAGTTATCGATAGTGATATCCTGGTCATCAATGCAAGTGCCATTGAAATGACCTATCGGTTGGCCTTCCAGTTCATCAAGACGATATAACGCCACGCTAACCTTACCCTGGGCGCAGGTGCTTAAGTCGCGCTCCAGCGTCTGGCGCACCTCATCCCAGTTATTAAAACGCGTCTGGTTAAAACTGTTGAGATAGAGCTTAAAACTCTTCGACTCAATCAGATTTGCGCTGGTGTAATCAAGTTCAACATGACCGACGGCGACCTGCGGCAAACCTTTCGCATTCAGCCAGGAAAGTTCATATAGCGTCCAGATATCCGTACCATGAAAAGGCAGGTTATCCGCTTTCAGACCCAGCGGATCGCGATTCAGACTACGCGGAACGCCTTGTAGCAGGCTGGCGTCATAGGTATCCCGGTAATCGGTTGATTTTCCAAGAGTCAGGCCCGCAAGTGCCTGATGGTTTGCATAAGAAGACATGTTTCACCGTCATAAACCAGATAAACTAAACGACAAGTGTATCTGGTTTAAGTGAAGAGAGAAATTAGTGGACGATTTGACCGCACAAGCCCTGAAAGATTTTACTGCACGCTACTGCGATGCGTGGCATGAAGAGCATAAAAGCTGGCCGTTAAGTGAGGAACTGTACGGCGTTCCTTCACCGTGCATTATTTCAACCACCGAAGACGCTGTATACTGGCAACCCCAGCCGTTTACCGGTGAACAAAATGTAAACGCGGTTGAACGTGCTTTTGATATTGTGATACAACCCACGGTTCATACTTTTTACACGACCCAGTTTGCCGGGGATATGCACGCGCAGTTTGGCGATATCAAACTGACATTGCTGCAAACCTGGAGTGAAGACGACTTCCGTCGGGTGCAGGAAAATCTGATTGGTCATCTGGTGACTCAGAAAAGGCTAAAACTGCCGCCCACGCTATTTATCGCGACGCTGGAAGAAGAGTTAGAGGTCATCTCGGTGTGTAATCTCTCCGGTGAAGTGTGCAAAGAGACGCTGGGAACACGCAAACGGACGCATTTAGCCTCAAATCTTGCGGAATTCCTTAATCAACTTAAGCCTCTTCTGTAATCCAAATACCCCATCTTGTTGTGAGAGATCTCTTACAGACTCTGTAGGAGATCGCCAGGAAATAAGCGAATACTTAAAAAGATAAGAATCGTTATTTTCATTTAAAATCAATATATTGCTTGTTAATTCTTAACTTTCATATGAAATTTTCCTTAAGGCATTGTCTGTAAGCGCCTTGTAAGACTTCGCGAAAAAGACGATTCTATCTTCGTCGACAGGGAGTCAGACAACGAAGTGAACATCAGGATGATGACACTTCTGAAGGACACACCAGGAGGGTGTTTCAGGGAAAGGCTTCTGGATGAAGCGAAGAGGATGACGCAGGACGCGTTAAAGGACACCTCCAGGATGGAGAATGAGAACCGGTCAGGATGATTCGGTGGGTCAGGAAGGCCAGGGACACTTCAGGATGAAGTATCACATCGGGGTGGTGTGAGCAGGAAGCAATAGTTCAGGATGAACGATTGGCCGCAAGGCCAGAGGAAAAGTTGTCAAGGATGAGCAGGGAGCAACAAAAGTAGCTGGAATGCTGCGAAACGAACCGGGAGCACTGTGAATACAGTGCTCCCTTTTTTTATTCCTGCTATCCTTCGCGGCAGTTTTTCTTATTGAGGTTGCTTTATGACCACTCATGACCGCGTTCGTCTCCAGTTGCAGGCGCTTGAAGCGTTACTGCGTGAACATCAGCACTGGCGAAACGATGAACCCCAGCCGCATCAATTTAACAGTACCCAACCGTTCTTTATGGACACCATGGAACCACTGGAGTGGTTGCAATGGGTGCTGATCCCGCGAATGCACGATTTGTTAGATAATAACCAGCCATTACCGGGCGCTTTTGCTGTTGCACCCTATTATGAAATGGCGCTGGCGACGGACCATCCGCAACGCGCGCTTATTCTGGCTGAGCTGGAAAAACTGGATGCTCTTTTTGCGGATGATGCGAGCTGATGCTGGAAATAATCTACCAGGATGAATGGCTGGTTGCGGTAAATAAACCCTCCGGCTGGCTGGTTCACCGCAGCTGGCTGGATCGCGACGAGAAAGTAGTGGTCATGCAAACCGTGCGTGACCAGATTGGTCAGCATGTATTTACCGCGCATCGGCTGGATCGACCGACGTCCGGCGTATTGCTGATGGGACTATCCAGCGAGGCCGGACGGCTGCTGGCACAACAGTTTGAACAGCACCAAATCCAGAAACGTTACCATGCGATTGTGCGCGGCTGGCTGATGGAAGAGGCTGTGCTGGATTATCCGCTGGTGGAAGAACTGGACAAAATCGCTGATAAATTCGTCCGCGAAGATAAAGGTCCACAGCCAGCGGTGACACATTATCGCGGTCTGGCGACCGTAGAAATGCCTGTAGCGACCGGACGTTACCCGACTACGCGCTACGGTCTGGTGGAACTGGAGCCGAAAACAGGACGCAAGCATCAGCTCCGTCGCCATCTTGCCCACTTGCGCCATCCGATTATTGGCGACAGCAAACATGGTGATTTACGTCAAAATCGTAGCGGTGCTGAACATTTTGGCCTTCAGCGGTTAATGCTGCATGCCAGTCAGTTGTCATTGACACATCCTTTTACTGGCGAGCCGTTGACTATTCACGCGGGCCTGGACGGCACCTGGATGCAGGCGTTATCACAATTTGGCTGGCGGGGTCTGCTTCCTGAAAATGAAAGGGTTGAGTTCAGTGCGCCATCGGGTCAGGATGGAGAGATAAGTTCCTAATCCAGGGAGAAAACGGTATGGCGGAAATTGGTATTTTTGTGGGCACAATGTACGGAAATTCGCTGTTAGTGGCGGAAGAAGCGGAAGCAATTCTGACCGCGCAGGGCCACAAAGCAACGGTATTTGAAGATCCTGAATTAAGCGACTGGCTGCCCTATCAGGATAAGTATGTTCTGGTGGTTACGTCCACGACCGGGCAGGGCGACCTTCCTGATAGCATTGTGCCGCTCTTTCAGGGAATTAAAGATACCCTGGGCTTCCAGCCGAATCTGCGTTATGGCGTGATTGCGCTCGGCGACAGTAGTTATGTGAATTTCTGCAATGGCGGCAAACAGTTCGATGCCTTGTTGCAGGAACAGAGTGCGCAGCGGATAGGGGAAATGCTGCTGATTGACGCCAGTGATAACCCGGAACCGGAAACGGAATCAAATCCGTGGGTCGAACAGTGGGGCACGCTGTTGTCCTGAAAAATTGCCGTTTTAAGCAAACTGAATCGAATCTTTTCAGGCAAATGCCAGTAAAAACTGCTTCATAGCGCGGATTTTTACTGGCGTTTGCCTGGAGTCAAGCGATCCATTTCATACTCTTCTTTATTTCTTCGTTTTAACCCTTCCTTTCTTGTTCTTGTTTTCATTTCCGTGAAGTGGATTCCACCGTCCAGGGCTAATGCCAAAATCGGGCCTCATTGAACGCATTAATGTTGTGTTGTTGCACGGTGAGCCGCTATGGCGCGCTTTTTATACTGTTATTGCCAGATATAAACACGCGCCGTATTCGGCGAACGACCTATAAAAACGGCAAAAAATACCCTACGTCACCTCTGATTTCCTGGCGATGTCGCAGTCCAGAGTGAGCGTGGCTAACGCGAATTTTCAGGAGTGCAACAATGAGTTCTTTAAGTCAGGCTGCGAGCAGTGTGGAAAAACGCACGAATGCTCGTTACTGGATAGTGGTGATGTTGTTTATCGTCACATCCTTCAACTACGGCGACCGCGCTACGCTCTCTATCGCCGGTTCGGAAATGGCCAAAGATATCGGCCTTGATCCTGTGGGAATGGGCTATGTGTTCTCTGCTTTCTCATGGGCTTATGTTATCGGGCAGATCCCTGGTGGCTGGTTGCTGGACCGTTTTGGTTCAAAACGCGTCTACTTCTGGTCGATCTTTATCTGGTCGATGTTTACCTTGCTGCAAGGCTTCGTCGATATCTTTAGTGGATTCGGCATTATCGTTGCCCTGTTTACGCTGCGCTTCCTGGTCGGGCTTGCTGAAGCGCCATCTTTCCCCGGTAACAGTCGCATTGTAGCGGCCTGGTTTCCGGCGCAGGAAAGGGGAACTGCAGTGTCTATTTTTAACTCCGCCCAATACTTCGCAACGGTGATCTTCGCGCCGATTATGGGCTGGCTGACTCATGAAGTGGGTTGGTCACATGTCTTCTTCTTCATGGGCGGTCTGGGCATTGTCATCAGCTTTATCTGGTTGAAAGTCATCCATGAGCCAAATCAACATCCGGGCGTAAATCAGAAAGAGCTGGAGTACATCGCCGCGGGTGGTGCGCTGATCAATATGGATCAGCAAAATACCAAAGTTAAAGTGTCGTTCAGCGTGAAGTGGGGGCAGATCAAACAGCTGCTCGGGTCACGGATGATGATCGGCGTTTATATCGGTCAGTACTGTATCAACGCCCTGACTTACTTCTTCATTACCTGGTTTCCGGTTTATCTGGTGCAGGCACGCGGGATGTCGATTCTGAAAGCGGGCTTTGTGGCTTCCGTACCGGCGGTTTGCGGTTTTATCGGCGGCGTGTTGGGGGGGATTATTTCAGACTGGCTGATGCGCCGCACAGGTTCGCTGAACATTGCGCGTAAAACACCGATCGTGATGGGCATGTTGCTATCAATGGTGATGGTGTTCTGTAACTACGTCAACGTTGAGTGGATGATCATCGGCTTTATGGCGCTGGCCTTCTTCGGTAAGGGCATTGGGGCGCTGGGTTGGGCTGTAATGGCAGATACCGCGCCAAAAGAGATCAGCGGTCTTTCCGGTGGCCTGTTCAATATGTTTGGTAACATTTCCGGTATCGTCACGCCAATCGCAATTGGTTATATCGTTGGCACGACTGGCTCCTTTAATGGGGCGCTGATTTATGTTGGTGTTCATGCCCTAATCGCGGTACTGAGCTACCTGGTGCTGGTGGGCGATATCAAGCGTATCGAGTTGAAACCTGTTGCGGGGCAATAAGATGGCGACACAATCCAGTCCTGTTATTACTGATATGAAAGTCATTCCGGTGGCCGGGCATGACAGCATGTTGCTTAATATTGGTGGTGCACATAACGCATATTTCACCCGCAATATTGTGGTACTCACCGATAACGCCGGGCATACCGGTATTGGTGAAGCGCCCGGCGGAGAGGTGATTTATCAGACACTGGTCGATGCTATTCCGATGGTGCTGGGCCAGGAGATCGCACGACTGAATAAAGTGGTTCAGCAGGTGCATAAAGGTAATCAGGCAGCCGATTTTGATACCTTCGGCAAAGGTGCCTGGACTTTTGAATTGCGCGTTAATGCCGTGGCGGCGCTGGAAGCCGCCTTGCTTGACCTGCTAGGTAAGGCGCTGAATGTTCCGGTCTGCGAACTGTTAGGGCCAGGCAAGCAACGCGATGCTATTACCGTCCTCGGTTATCTGTTTTATATCGGTGATCGGACCAAAACCGATCTTCCTTATCTGGAAAATACGCCGGGCAACCATGAGTGGTATCAATTGCGGCATCAGAAAGCGATGAACAGCGAAGCCGTTGTGCGTCTGGCGGAAGCTTCACAGGAACGCTATGGCTTTAAAGATTTCAAACTTAAGGGCGGAGTGTTACCTGGCGAGCAAGAAATCGACACTGTTCGTGCATTGAAGAAACGCTTCCCGGATGCGCGAATTACCGTTGATCCCAACGGTGCATGGCTGCTTGATGAAGCCATTTCTCTGTGCAAAGGGCTGAATGATGTTCTCACCTATGCGGAAGACCCGTGCGGCGCTGAGCAGGGTTTCTCCGGACGTGAAGTGATGGCGGAGTTTCGACGGGCGACCGGCTTGCCCGTCGCGACTAACATGATCGCCACCAACTGGCGCGAAATGGGCCATGCGGTGATGCTCAATGCGGTAGATATTCCACTTGCCGATCCGCATTTCTGGACGCTTTCCGGTGCAGTCCGCGTGGCGCAACTTTGCGACGACTGGGGGCTGACCTGGGGCTGCCATTCTAATAACCACTTTGATATCTCTCTGGCGATGTTTACCCATGTGGGCGCGGCGGCACCGGGTAATCCTACCGCTATCGATACCCACTGGATTTGGCAGGAGGGAGATTGTCGCCTGACCAAAAATCCGCTGGAGATTAAAAACGGAAAAATTGCCGTTCCTGATGCGCCCGGTCTGGGCGTGGAACTGGACTGGGAGCAGGTACAAAAGGCGCATGAGGCCTATAAACGTCTGCCTGGCGGTGCGCGTAACGACGCGGGCCCGATGCAGTACCTGATCCCCGGCTGGACCTTTGACCGTAAACGTCCCGTTTTCGGCCGTCATTGATTTTGAAAAAGGACATAGATATGAGTTTTCAATTTACGACGCCTGTTGTTACTGAAATGCAGGTCATCCCGGTGGCGGGCCATGACAGTATGCTGATGAATCTGAGTGGTGCACACGCACCGTTCTTCACGCGTAATATTTTGATTATCAAAGATAATTCTGGTCACACTGGCGTAGGGGAAATTCCCGGCGGCGAGAAAATCCGTAAAACGCTGGAAGATGCAATTCCGCTGGTGGTGGGTAAAACGCTGGGTGAATACAAAAACGTTCTGACGCTGGTGCGTAATACATTTGCCGATCGTGATGCCGGCGGGCGCGGTTTGCAGACATTTGATTTGCGTACCACTATTCATGTAGTTACCGGGATAGAAGCGGCAATGCTGGATCTGTTGGGGCAGCATCTGGGGGTAAACGTGGCATCGCTGCTGGGCGATGGTCAACAGCGTAGCGAAGTCGAAATGCTCGGTTATCTGTTCTTCGTCGGTAATCGCAAAGCCACACCGCTGCCGTATCAAAGCCAGCCGGATGACTCATGCGACTGGTATCGCCTGCGTCATGAAGAAGCGATGACGCCGGATGCGGTGGTGCGCCTGGCGGAAGCGGCATATGAAAAATATGGCTTCAACGATTTCAAACTGAAGGGCGGTGTACTGGCCGGAGAAGAAGAAGCCGAATCTATTGTGGCACTGGCGCAACGCTTCCCGCAGGCGCGTATTACCCTCGATCCTAACGGTGCCTGGTCGCTGAACGAAGCGATTAAAATCGGTAAATACCTGAAAGGTTCGCTGGCTTATGCAGAAGATCCGTGTGGTGCGGAGCAAGGTTTCTCCGGGCGTGAAGTGATGGCAGAGTTCCGTCGCGCGACTGGCCTGCCGACCGCAACCAATATGATCGCCACCGACTGGCGGCAGATGGGCCATACGCTCTCGTTACAATCCGTTGATATCCCGCTGGCGGATCCGCATTTCTGGACGATGCAAGGTTCGGTACGTGTGGCGCAAATGTGCCATGAATTTGGCCTGACCTGGGGGTCACACTCTAACAACCACTTCGATATTTCCCTGGCGATGTTTACCCATGTAGCCGCTGCTGCACCGGGTAAAATTACTGCTATTGATACGCACTGGATCTGGCAGGAAGGCAATCAGCGTCTGACCAAAGAACCGTTTGAGATCAAAGGCGGGCTGGTACAGGTGCCGCAAAAACCAGGATTAGGCATAGAAATCGATATGGATCAGGTGATGAAAGCCCACGAGCTGTATCAGAAACACGGGCTTGGCGCGCGTGACGATGCCATGGGGATGCAGTACCTGATTCCTGGCTGGACGTTCGATAACAAGCGTCCGTGCATGGTGCGTTAAGACAGAAAACCAAAACCGGCTCTGTCAGGAGCCGGGTTGAGTCTGATGCCAAACGCAAAATTGCCTGTTGCGCTACGTATCAGGCCTACATTATTTTTTTAATTCATTGAATTTAATTGGTGTTTATGCCGGATAAGGCGTTAACGCCGCATCCGGCATAAACACAGGCACCTTGTCACCAGTCTGAAACCAGCGTTATAAAAAGCCGATTGCTACTCGACAAGACGTCCATTACCCAAGAATTTTGCTGGCTTCGCGCGCCACATTATCCATCTCGTCCAACAGTTCCAGCAGCTCCGGCTCCAAATCTTCTTCTTTAGTACCGCTACGTAGCTGTTGTTCGATCAGTTGGCAGAGATTCTTCATACGCGGCACACCGCTATAGCCGCAACTGCCATGCAGTTTATGAATCAAATCAACCAAGCCTTCCGGGTTTTCTCCAACCAGCTGTTCCTCAACTTTGTTGCGAACTTCAGGCAGGAAATCGAGTAACATTTGCAGCATATCGCGCGCTAAATCGGTTTTTCCTGCTGCCTGGCGTAGTGCCAGTTGCCAGTCGAGGGTCGCATTCGGGTTCACCACAATTTCATTGACTTCGGGGGTCACGACGCGAGAGGAAATACCGCTGCCAGGCTTGTAGCGCAACAGCAAATTATGCAATCGTTCTTCTTCAATCGGTTTCGCCAGATAATCGCTCATCCCTGCGCCAAGCAGCTTCTCTTTTTGCCCGGCCATTGCATGCGCCGTTACCGCGATAACCGGCGTTTGTTGCTGATGTGGGAGCTGGTGGATGAGTTCGCAGGCCCGAATTCCGTCCATGTCCGGCATTTGAATATCCATTAAGATCAGATCGAACGGCATCTGTTTCGCCCGTTCAACGGCCTGATGCCCGCTATCGCAAAGCTCTACATGTTGCACCATATCTTCCAGTAACGCGCCGATAAGTTTCAGGTTAGCGGGGTTGTCATCAACCGCCATGACAGTCATTGCCAGCTTACTTTCATCGGTAACAGGCAAAAGCGTGTTTTGTTTGTGATGACAAAATTCCGTCAGGGCAGGGAACAGGCGCGTAGGTGTTAATGGTTTCAGCAGACACGCGCCGATACCATCTTGCTTAAGTTTTTCAGCATTGACTTGTGCATGGCAAGGAAGTGCCAGCATCAGAAAATCGGTCATCGATACCGCTTTCGCTAATCGCTCATGTTGCATTGTTAGCGGCTCGCGGAAGGTCACCGCAATGCCTAATAACATCATGTCGTAATGCGCGGGAGGCAGCGCGGAGAACGTTGGGCTATAAACCACTTCCAGCGGCGTTTCACTTAAAATATCCAGCGTGCATTGCGCTGCTGCGGAGTTTGGTTCGACATAGGCCAGGCGCTTGCCGGCGAGGCACTGGGTGGATGGCCCTTCGATAATAATGTTCGGATTCAGATCGAGATTAATGTGGAACCAGAAAGTTGAACCGCGATTCGGCTGGCTATGGAACGAAATATCGCCGCCCATTTCATTAACCAGTTTTTGTGTAATCACCAGCCCCAGCCCGGTGCCACCATGACGGCGGGAAATACTGGCATCAGCCTGTCGGAAGGCCTGGAATAAGCGCGATTGATCGCGTTCCGGAATACCAATGCCGGTATCCCGAATCTGTACTTCAATCTGCACTTTGGTATTACTCAGCGCACGTTTTTCTACCAGAATATCAATGTTGCCATTCTCGGTGAATTTAATTGCATTCCCCACCAGGTTAGTGATGATTTGCTGTAATCGCAGTGGGTCGCCAATTACGTTATCGGGCACGTCGCTCTTAATATTGAGCGTCAGTTCCAGCCCTTTATCGTGAGAAGAATGTGCCAGCAGGGTAACGACTTCATCCAGCGTGCTGCGTAGTGGGAATGGAATACTTTCCAGAATCAGCTTACCTGCTTCCAGTTTCGAAAAGTCGAGAACATCATTAATAATTGCCAGCAAATTATTTGCCGAACGTTCAATCGTATTCAGGTGGTCGCGCTGCGTTGGCGTTAATTCTGTTTTCAGCGTCAGGCGGGTAAAGCCAATAACGCCATTGAGCGGAGTTCGCAGCTCGTGGGACATATTTGCCAGAAACTCAGACTTAATCCGCGCCGCTTCCTGGGCACGTTTTTTCGCCAGATCCAACTCAACGTTCTGAATTTCCATCTGCTCCAGCGTTTCACGTAGATCGGACGTCGCCTGGTCGATATTGTGCTGCATCTCTTCGTGATAAGCTGCCAGCGACATTGCCATCGAGTTGATACCGTTTTTCAGCATATCCAGCTCGCCGAGCATAAATCCTTCCACCCGGCTGTCGAGTTGCCCGCGACGGATGCGGTCGACGGTATTCACCATGTTGCGAATCGGACCGGTTACATCGCGCATTAAGCGCCAGCCAAAAATAAGCGCAATACCGATACAAAACAGCATCATCACGCTGGAAATAAAGATCTCTTTATATTGCTGCAAGCGAACCGATTTAAGATCCAGCTCAAGCGCAATATATCCCAACATATTTTGACTATTTTTGGCATCGCTACTGGGCGATTCGTCGGGGGAGTAACTCTCAGAAATAATCGGCGTGCGGAGGATCATAATATCGCCGTCACGAGTGACAGTGAGCTGGCGAGGAAACGGCACGTTGCTGCCGAGCTGCATTGATGAGGGATCAAGATGAAAATTGGAGGTGACAAAGAGTCGGTTATTTTCATCATAAACCGAAATCGCGCGAACAATATCGGAATGGCGACGATGCAGTACGCTTATTAACTGACCGATAGATTCGCGATTTTGCAGGCTCATGCCATATTCAGTAGAAACTGCAAGCGGCTCAATAATGCTGGCTCCGGCATCTTCCAGTTGACGCTGCAAGTCGTTATAGCGATGCACGACGAAAAAGATACTCAGCAATAAACCAATAAGGACGGTCGGTGCCAGGATCAGAATCATCATGCGTGCGCGCAGGCTGTAGTTGGTCATGGAGTTCCGTTATGGGACAATTAAGGTCACACTGTTAAATTGAGAAAGTCTCGCCAATGGCGCAATTCTACTCTGCAAAACGACGCACGACGACGCGTCAGATCATAACTGTTTCAGTCAACGACCTCGACTCTTTTGGTCAGGGCGTGGCACGACATAACGGCAAAGCGTTATTTATTCCTGGATTATTGCCACAGGAAAACGCGGAAGTTACTGTTACTGAAGATAAAAAACAGTACGCCCGAGCTAAAGTCGTGCGCCGGTTAAGCGATAGCCCGGAACGCGAAACGCCACGCTGCCCTCATTTTGGCGTATGCGGTGGCTGTCAGCAACAACACGCCAGCGAGGATTTACAGCAGCGAAGCAAAAGTGCGGCACTCGCCCGATTAATGAAACACGAAGTCTCTGAAGTGATCGCCGATGTTCCCTGGGGCTATCGCCGTCGCGCGCGTTTAAGTTTGAACTACTTACCGAAAACACAGCAACTTCAGATGGGGTTTCGCAAAGCGGGCTCCAGTGACATTGTCGACGTTAAACAATGCCCCATTTTAGTGCCCCAACTTGAAGCATTGCTGCCCAAAGTCAGGGCATGCCTTGGCAGCTTACAAGCTATGCGCCATCTTGGTCATGTTGAACTGGTACAAGCAACCAGCGGTACGCTGATGATTTTGCGCCATACCGCACCGCTAAGTTCGGCAGATCGCGAAAAACTGGAACGCTTTTCGCATTCTGAAGGCCTGGATCTGTATCTCGCCCCCGATAGTGAGATACTCGAAACCGTCTCTGGTGAGATGCCCTGGTATGACTCAAACGGGTTGCGCTTAACTTTTAGCCCGCGCGATTTTATTCAGGTCAATGCGGGTGTGAACCAAAAAATGGTAGCGCGTGCGTTGGAATGGCTGGATGTACAACCTGAAGATCGCGTACTGGATCTGTTCTGCGGTATGGGCAACTTTACACTGCCATTGGCGACACAAGCTGCCAGTGTGGTGGGTGTAGAAGGCGTTCCGGCGCTGGTTGAAAAAGGCCAGCAGAATGCGCGTCTTAATGGCTTACACAATGTGACGTTTTATCACGAAAATCTTGAAGAAGATGTCACAAAGCAGCCGTGGGCGAAAAACGGCTTCGATAAAGTGTTGCTGGACCCGGCGCGAGCAGGTGCCGCAGGTGTTATGCAGCAAATTATAAAACTGGAACCTATTCGTATAGTTTATGTATCCTGTAATCCTGCAACGCTGGCTCGGGATAGCGAAGCGTTATTAAAAGCAGGATATACCATTGCGCGACTGGCGATGCTGGATATGTTCCCACACACGGGACATCTGGAATCGATGGTACTTTTCTCGCGCGTTAAATAGTTACGATTTGCCGATTTCGGCAGGTCTGGTCCCTAAAGGAGAGGACGATGGTTGCGGTAAGAAGTGCACATATCAATAAGGCTGGTGAATTTGATCCGGAAAAATGGATCGCAAGTCTGGGTATTACCAGCCAGAAGTCGTGTGAGTGCTTAGCCGAAACCTGGGCGTATTGTCTGCAACAGACGCAGGGGCATCCGGATGCCAGTCTGTTATTGTGGCGTGGTGTTGAGATGGTGGAGATCCTCTCGACATTAAGTATGGACATTGACACGCTGCGGGCGGCGCTGCTGTTCCCTCTGGCGGATGCCAACGTAGTTAGCGAAGATGTGCTGCGTGAGAGCGTCGGTAAGTCGGTCGTTAACCTTATTCACGGCGTGCGTGATATGGCGGCGATCCGCCAGCTGAAAGCGACGCATACTGATTCTGTTTCCTCCGAACAGGTCGATAACGTTCGCCGGATGTTATTGGCGATGGTCGATGATTTCCGCTGCGTGGTCATCAAACTGGCAGAGCGTATTGCTCATCTGCGCGAAGTAAAAGACGCGCCGGAAGATGAGCGCGTACTGGCGGCAAAAGAGTGCACCAATATCTACGCGCCGTTGGCGAACCGTCTTGGGATTGGACAACTGAAATGGGAGCTGGAAGATTACTGCTTCCGTTATCTCCACCCGACCGAATACAAACGCATCGCAAAACTGCTGCATGAACGCCGTCTCGACCGCGAACACTATATCGAAGAGTTTGTCGGTCATCTGCGCGCTGAGATGAAAGCTGAAGGCGTTAAAGCTGAAGTGTATGGTCGTCCGAAACACATCTACAGTATCTGGCGCAAAATGCAGAAAAAGAACCTCGCCTTCGATGAGCTGTTTGATGTGCGTGCGGTACGTATTGTCGCCGAGCGTTTACAGGATTGTTATGCCGCACTGGGGATAGTGCACACTCACTATCGCCACCTGCCGGATGAGTTTGACGATTACGTTGCTAACCCGAAACCAAACGGTTATCAGTCTATTCATACCGTGGTTCTGGGGCCGGGTGGCAAAACCGTTGAGATCCAAATCCGCACCAAACAGATGCATGAAGATGCAGAGTTGGGTGTTGCTGCGCACTGGAAATATAAAGAAGGCGCGGCAGCTGGCGGCGCACGTTCGGGACATGAAGACCGAATTGCCTGGCTGCGTAAACTGATTGCGTGGCAGGAAGAGATGGCTGATTCCGGCGAAATGCTCGACGAAGTACGCAGCCAGGTTTTTGACGACCGGGTGTATGTCTTTACGCCGAAAGGCGATGTCGTTGATTTGCCTGCGGGATCAACGCCGCTGGACTTCGCTTACCACATCCACAGTGATGTCGGACACCGCTGCATCGGGGCAAAAATTGGCGGGCGCATTGTGCCGTTCACCTACCAGTTGCAGATGGGCGACCAGATTGAAATTATCACCCAGAAACAGCCGAACCCCAGCCGTGACTGGTTAAACCCAAACCTCGGTTACGTCACAACCAGCCGTGGGCGTTCGAAAATTCACGCCTGGTTCCGTAAACAGGATCGTGACAAAAATATTCTGGCAGGGCGGCAAATCCTTGACGACGAGCTGGAACATCTGGGGATCAGCCTGAAAGAAGCAGAAAAACATCTGCTGCCGCGTTACAACTTCAATGATGTCGACGAGTTGTTAGCAGCGATTGGTGGCGGGGATATCCGTCTCAATCAGATGGTGAACTTCCTGCAATCGCAATTTAATAAGCCGAGTGCCGAAGAGCAGGATGCCGCCGCGCTGAAGCAACTTCAGCAAAAAAGCTATACGCCGCAAAACCGCAGTAAAGATAACGGTCGTGTGGTGGTAGAAGGTGTCGGCAACCTGATGCACCACATCGCGCGTTGCTGCCAGCCGATTCCTGGAGATGAGATTGTCGGCTTCATTACCCAGGGGCGCGGTATTTCAGTACACCGCGCCGATTGCGAACAACTGGCGGAACTGCGCTCCCATGCGCCAGAACGCATTGTTGACGCGGTATGGGGTGAGAGCTACTCCGCCGGATATTCGCTGGTGGTCCGCGTGGTGGCTAATGATCGTAGTGGGTTGTTACGTGATATCACGACCATTCTCGCCAACGAGAAAGTGAACGTGCTTGGCGTTGCCAGCCGTAGCGACACCAAACAGCAACTGGCAACCATCGACATGACTATTGAGATTTACAACCTGCAAGTGCTGGGCCGCGTGCTGGGTAAACTCAACCAGGTGCCGGATGTTATCGACGCGCGTCGGTTGCACGGGAGTTAGGCCGAAATTAGCTCGTATCTACAATGTAGATTGATATATACTGTATCTACATATGATAGCGGTTTGAGGAAAGGGTTATGATCCACAGTAGCGTAAAGCGTTGGGGAAATTCACCGGCGGTGCGGATCCCGGCTACGTTAATGCAGGCGCTCAATCTGAATATTGATGATGAAGTGAAGATTGACCTGGTGGATGGCAAATTAATTATTGAGCCAGTGCGTAAAGAGCCCGTATTTACGCTTGCTGAACTGGTCAACGACATCACGCCGGAAAACCTCCACGAGAATATCGACTGGGGGGAGCCGAAAGATAAGGAAGTCTGGTAATGGTAAGCCGATACGTACCCGATACGGGCGATCTGATTTGGGTTGATTTTGACCCGACAAAAGGTAGCGAGCAAGCCGGACATCGTCCGGCTGTTGTCCTGAGTCCGTTCATGTACAACAACAAAACAGGTATGTGTCTGTGTGTTCCTTGTACAACGCAATCAAAAGGATATCCGTTCGAAGTTGTTTTATCCGGTCAGGAACGTGATGGTGTAGCGTTAGCTGATCAGGTAAAAAGTATCGCCTGGCGGGCAAGAGGAGCAACGAAGAAAGGAACGGTTGCCCCAGAGGAATTACAACTCATTAAAGCCAAAATTAACGTGCTGATTGGCTAGGTGTTACTAACTCACTTCTATTCTGGTCACAGGTTTCCACCTGACAGACCCGCAATTTTCAGGACATTCTAATGAATCAAATCGACCGTTTGCTCACTATTATGCAGCGTCTTCGCGACCCGGAAAACGGCTGCCCGTGGGATAAAGAGCAGACATTTGCCACCATTGCACCTTACACCCTTGAAGAAACCTACGAAGTGCTGGACGCCATCGCCCGCGAAGACTTTGACGATCTGCGCGGTGAACTCGGCGATCTGTTGTTCCAGGTGGTGTTTTACGCGCAAATGGCTCAGGAAGAAGGGCGCTTTGACTTTAATGATATTTGCGCTGCGATTAGCGATAAATTAGAGCGTCGCCATCCGCATGTTTTTGCTGACAGTTCTGCCGAAAACAGTAATGAAGTGCTCGCCCGTTGGGAGCAAATCAAAACCGAAGAGCGCGCGCAGAAAGCGCAGCATTCGGCGCTGGACGATATTCCTCGTAGTTTGCCGGCTTTAATGCGTGCGCAAAAAATCCAGAAACGTTGCGCCAACGTTGGCTTT
Source organism: Escherichia sp. MOD1-EC6021 (assembly GCF_002965245.1). NCBI lineage: Bacteria > Pseudomonadati > Pseudomonadota > Gammaproteobacteria > Enterobacterales > Enterobacteriaceae > Escherichia > Escherichia sp. MOD1-EC6021. Next base: position 37,072 of record NZ_PTRU01000015.1, read on the forward strand.
GACTGGACGACGCTCGGCCCGGTAGTCGATAAGGTCTACGAAGAGATCGACGAGGTGATGTACGAGGCGCGGCAGGCTGTTGTCGACCAGGCTAAACTGGAGGAGGAAATGGGTGACCTGCTGTTTGCCACGGTCAATCTGGCTCGTCATTTAGGGACAAAAGCGGAAATCGCATTGCAAAAAGCCAATGAAAAATTCGAGCGCCGTTTTCGCGAAGTGGAGCGTATTGTTGCCGCGCGTGGACTGGAAATGACAGGTGTTGACCTCGAAACAATGGAAGAAGTCTGGCAACAGGTAAAACGGCAGGAAATTGATCTCTAAGGGAATTACGCGGTCAAGCGCGATTTGTGTCATTTTTTAAATGACAAGCGCTTGATTTGCGTCAAAAACATTTACCCCAAAGGGGCTATTTTCTCACTCCTGATTTCAATAGTGCGCTGGCGAAGAGGAGGGATAATGAAAGTTTGTGGCACAGGTCATGTTCGGGTATACTGCTTTCCCGTCCTGGTTATTCCATCGTCTTTTCAACCTAACTTCTCAGGTTCAGCATGACAACGAACTATATTTTTGTGACCGGCGGGGTCGTATCCTCTCTGGGTAAAGGCATTGCCGCAGCCTCCCTCGCAGCCATTCTTGAAGCCCGTGGCCTCAATGTGACCATCATGAAACTGGATCCGTACATCAACGTCGATCCAGGTACTATGAGCCCAATCCAACACGGGGAAGTGTTCGTTACTGAAGACGGCGCTGAAACCGACCTGGACCTGGGGCACTACGAGCGTTTCATTCGTACCAAAATGAGCCGCCGCAACAACTTCACCACGGGTCGTATCTACTCTGACGTTCTGCGCAAAGAACGCCGCGGCGACTACCTCGGCGCAACCGTACAGGTTATTCCGCACATCACTAACGCTATCAAAGAGCGCGTGCTGGAAGGCGGCGAAGGTCATGACGTGGTACTGGTAGAAATCGGCGGTACTGTAGGTGATATCGAATCCCTGCCGTTCCTTGAAGCGATTCGCCAGATGGCTGTTGAAATTGGCCGTGAGCACACCCTGTTTATGCACCTGACGCTGGTGCCGTACATGGCAGCGTCTGGTGAAGTCAAAACCAAACCGACTCAGCACTCTGTAAAAGAACTGCTCTCCATCGGTATCCAGCCTGACATTCTGATTTGTCGTTCAGATCGCGCTGTTCCGGCGAACGAACGTGCGAAGATTGCATTGTTCTGTAATGTTCCGGAAAAAGCGGTTATTTCTCTGAAAGACGTCGATTCCATCTATAAAATTCCGGGCCTGTTGAAATCGCAGGGGCTGGACGATTATATTTGTAAACGATTCAGCTTAAACTGCCCGGAAGCGAATCTGTCCGAATGGGAACAGGTTATCTTCGAAGAAGCGAATCCGGTAAGTGAAGTCACCATTGGTATGGTCGGCAAGTACATTGAACTGCCGGACGCCTACAAATCCGTGATCGAAGCACTGAAACACGGTGGGCTGAAGAATCGTGTCAGCGTCAACATCAAACTGATCGATTCACAAGATGTTGAAACGCGCGGCGTTGAAATCCTTAAAGGTCTGGACGCAATCCTCGTACCTGGCGGTTTCGGCTATCGTGGCGTAGAAGGCATGATTACGACCGCGCGTTTTGCGCGTGAGAACAATATTCCTTATCTGGGCATTTGCCTGGGTATGCAGGTGGCGTTAATTGATTACGCTCGCCATGTTGCCAACATGGAGAACGCCAACTCTACGGAATTTGTGCCAGACTGTAAGTACCCGGTTGTGGCGCTGATTACCGAGTGGCGCGATGAAAACGGCAACGTTGAAGTTCGTAGCGAGAAGAGCGATCTCGGCGGTACCATGCGTCTCGGCGCACAGCAGTGCCAGTTGGTTGACGATAGCCTGGTTCGCCAGCTGTACAATGCGCCGACAATTGTTGAGCGTCATCGTCACCGTTACGAAGTCAACAACATGCTGTTGAAACAGATTGAAGATGCAGGTCTGCGCGTTGCGGGCCGTTCCGGGGATGATCAGTTGGTCGAGATCATCGAAGTTCCGAATCACCCGTGGTTCGTGGCTTGCCAGTTCCATCCGGAGTTTACTTCTACTCCACGTGATGGCCACCCGCTGTTTGCAGGCTTTGTGAAAGCCGCCAGTGAGTTCCAGAAACGTCAGGCGAAGTAAGTAAAAAAGTTAGAACGGCAACGCGTACCCAGGGTACGCGTTGTTTGTCTGGAGTTTCAGTTTAACTAGTGACTTGAGGAAAACCTAATGTCCAAAATCGTAAAAATCATCGGTCGTGAAATCATCGACTCCCGTGGTAACCCGACTGTTGAAGCCGAAGTACATCTGGAGGGTGGTTTCGTCGGTATGGCAGCTGCTCCGTCAGGTGCTTCTACTGGTTCCCGTGAAGCTCTGGAACTGCGCGATGGCGACAAATCCCGTTTCCTGGGCAAAGGCGTAACTAAAGCTGTTGCTGCAGTTAACGGCCCGATCGCTCAGGCGCTGATTGGCAAAGATGCCAAAGATCAGGCTGGCATTGACAAGATCATGATCGACCTGGACGGCACCGAAAACAAATCCAAATTCGGCGCGAACGCAATCCTGGCTGTATCTCTGGCTAACGCCAAAGCTGCTGCTGCCGCTAAAGGCATGCCGCTGTACGAGCACATCGCTGAACTGAACGGTACTCCGGGCAAATACTCCATGCCGGTTCCGATGATGAACATCATCAACGGTGGTGAGCACGCTGACAACAACGTTGATATCCAGGAATTCATGATTCAGCCGGTTGGCGCGAAAACTGTGAAAGAAGCCATCCGCATGGGTTCTGAAGTTTTCCATCACCTGGCAAAAGTTCTGAAAGCGAAAGGCATGAACACTGCTGTTGGTGACGAAGGTGGCTATGCGCCGAACCTGGGTTCCAACGCTGAAGCTCTGGCTGTTATCGCTGAAGCTGTTAAAGCTGCTGGTTATGAACTGGGCAAAGACATCACTCTGGCGATGGACTGCGCAGCTTCTGAATTCTACAAAGACGGTAAATACGTTCTGGCTGGCGAAGGCAACAAAGCGTTCACCTCTGAAGAATTCACTCACTTCCTGGAAGAACTGACCAAACAGTATCCGATCGTATCCATCGAAGACGGTCTGGACGAATCTGACTGGGACGGTTTCGCATACCAGACCAAAGTTCTGGGCGACAAAATCCAGCTGGTTGGTGACGACCTGTTCGTAACCAACACCAAGATCCTGAAAGAAGGTATCGAAAAAGGTATCGCTAACTCCATCCTGATCAAATTCAACCAGATCGGTTCTCTGACCGAAACTCTGGCTGCAATCAAGATGGCGAAAGACGCTGGCTACACTGCAGTAATCTCTCACCGTTCCGGTGAAACTGAAGATGCTACCATCGCTGACCTGGCTGTTGGTACTGCTGCAGGCCAGATCAAAACGGGTTCTATGAGCCGTTCTGACCGTGTTGCTAAATACAACCAGCTGATTCGTATCGAAGAAGCTCTGGGCGAAAAAGCACCGTACAACGGTCGTAAAGAGATCAAAGGCCAGGCATAAGCCTGACTTTATCTGATTTAAAAATGCCAGCCTTCGGGCTGGCATTTTTTATGGTTGAGTTACCAGCGACCGGAAGCACCGCCACCGCCAGAAGAACCGCCACCTCCGCTAAATCCGCCGCCACTTGAGCCGCCACCGGAAGAGGATGAAGAAGAACCTTTTCTTGAAGCTCTTTCTTTACCGAGCGTCTTGTATTTGGCTCGTAGCTTTTTATTAACGATAAGCCAAAAGATAAGCAGCGCTACGATCGCAAAAGGCGTTAACATACCGCAGGCAACGATTAAATTCGTCCATGGTCCTGGCTCGGCAACATAGAGGAATACCATCCCGTAAATTGCGGCAGTGAGAGTTATCCAGGGTAGATTCGACGGATCGGTAAAAACAATAAAATATGAAAGCGCTGCCAGCAATATAAGTACAGCAAGCGAAAATGGGATAGGGGGATTGATACTGTAATAATTCCCCCTGCCTTCCGGTAATTCACCATTCATCAGAAGTGCGCCGATATTTTCGCTTGCCAGTGTTAACCCCCCCATCAGGTCATCACTTTTGAAAGCAGGGATTAATATATCACGGATAATCTTTGCCGCTTGCAGGTCGGTAACCACCCCTTCCAGCCCATAGCCGACTTCTATACGAACAGCATGATCTTCCCAGGCAACCAGAAGTAAAATGCCATCGTTTCGCTGCTTATCTCCCAGTTTCCAGCTATCAAAAACGCGTGTTGCATATTGTTCAATGGTATCGTCTCCGGTGGATGGCACTATTAATACGGCAACCTGTGCCCGTGTTTTTTGTGTAATATCCTGCAGCTGTTGTGTCAGTGATTGTTGTTCAGACGTGCTTAAGGTACCAGTAATATCGGTCACCTGTTGGCGCAGCTCCGGCACAGCAATTTGCTGGGCAAGCACAGGAAGGCACCATAAAGTGAGTAGAAAAAGGATTATACGCATAACGATCACCAACGGTCGGATGAACCGCCACCGCCAGAAGAACCGCCGCCACCGCGGAAAGAGTTTTTCGACGAAGAACGAGAATGAGCATTACGATTCCCCGTTTTCTTGTTGCTTTTATGCCCTGATCCCAGTTTAAGATTGCCAGTAAATTTGGCCACAATGATCAGAAGAACGATGCCTGCAATGGTTATTGGGCCGATAAAATGATCAATTAGCCCAATAATTGTTGAGATGAACGCAATATCTTTATTACTGGCAAATACCAGGCACCATCCCACAACAATTATCAGCAGCACGACAAACAATGAATTTCGTCCTGATTCACGAACCTGCGGAGCCTTCTTTTGTTTTTTCACTTTAGCGTTTTTATTTTGGGGGGCCAGCATCATAGGAAATGCGCGGCATATATTAAAAACTACCGCGAGACGCTGCCAGCAGATTGCTGCGAAAAATAAACTAAAACAAACGACCGATACCCGTCGAATGATGACATCGTTCTGAAAGCAGAAAAACCAGACCATAGGGGTAATCATCGATATCATCCATATGCCAGGCCCTGGATGGGTGGTAAATCGCCAGAGGACAACGATGGCAACGATCATCAGCAGTGTCCAGGCAAGACATGGCAGAGAGCGTTGCGGATTAGCAAACAGATGATTGGCTAAAGCATCCAAAGGGCTAAGATTCGCTTTTATATAGGTAAACTGTGCGATGCTTTCAATTCCGCCCGTTAATCCAGCAAAGAGATTGTTTTTTTCGAATTCTGGCTGCATATGGTAACGAACAATTTGCGCAGCTTGTTCCGGCGGCAACATCTCTTCCAGTCCATGTCCAATCTTCATTGACGCCAGCCCTTCCGGCCATACTACGAGAATTAAGATACCTTCGCCATATCGCTTCTCTCCAACGGGTTTCCAGTGATATAACCCGTAGCTCTGCGAGGCTGCAAGTTTAATGTTTTTGCCCCCTGTGGTCGGCGTAACCAACACGGCCACCTGGAAGTGGTTTTGCTGCTCGAGAGTCTGTAATTGTTGATTTAAAGCAGTTTGTTCTTCTGTCGTTAATGTCCCGGTTAAGTCAGTTACTGAAGGCAATTGTTCAGCGAATGCCTGGAAACCATATAGCATCAGAAGTAAGAGAAAAATACGCATTTCAATTCCTTTTGTTACCAGCGCCCGGAGGCGCCACCGCCGCCAGATGAACCGCCGCCGCCGCTGAAATTATCATTGTCAAAAGAGGATGAAGAGGAAGATGACGACGATGATGAAGAACGCCAGGAGGCCGAGTTACTTCTTTCGTAATGTGACGGTCGGTTGGCACTGCGCATCGAATCCCGAACCTTTTTGCCGAAGGGGGTAAAAGCGATGGCGACAGCCAGGAACGGTGTGGCGAAGCAGAGTAATGTTGCGAGTACTCCCCAGCTTCCGCTGAAACCTGCTATAGGTAAAACAAAGGCCAGTACAATAGCTGTGAAGTAAATTAGTCCCAGCGTTTTGACATATCCTCTGGCGGAAATAAAGGTCAGTACTATTGCCCAGACTAACAAAGCCCACCAACCGCTAAAGGGCAAAGGGTGATCGGTCGGTGTTATCGCTTCTAAATTATTCCCCGTCAGACGATTATCAATATCGCTTATTCCCTTTTGCAAGCCGCCAGCAAGGTCGCCATTTTTAAATGCCGGAATAATACTGTTGCGAATAATTTTCCCGGACTGCGCATCCGTAATAACGCCTTCCAGTCCGTAACCGATTTCAATACGCACGGTATGATCCTGCCAGGCTACTAACAGTAGAACGCCATCATCGCGGTCTTTATCACCCGGTTTCCAGCTATCGAATACCCGCGTAGCGTACTGCTCGATGGTTTCATCGCCCGTTGTTTCAACCACTAACACGACCAGCTGTGCGTGGCTTTTTTGCGTCAGAGCTTTAATCTGGTTGGTCAGGGTGTTTACTTCGCTGCTCGTCAATGTGCCGGTTAAGTCATTCACATACCTGGGTGATTCAGGTACTGGAATTTGTGTGGCAAACACAGATGAACAGAAGAAAGCCATAAGGAAGATAAAATTTCGCACAGGACTTCCTCGCTTAATGAGCATTAGTATTCTGGCTAAAATCTATTGTCGGGGCTTTACTCACAGCGGCGACATCATCCGGCAAATAATTTTTCTTTGGTGTGTAATCCATGACCTTTGCGGTTAACACTGCGGGGAATTTGCGGATAGTGACATTATATTGTTCAATAGCTTTAATATATCTTCCTCGCGCAACGGCAATTCGATTTTCACTTCCTTCGAGCTGTACCATCAAATTTTGATAGAGTTCCTGGGCCTTTAACTCAGGGTAACGTTCACTAATTATCGTTAACTGACCGAGAGTGCGAGACACCTGCGCCTGAGCTTGTTGCCAGGTTTGTAATTTTTGTTCATCTCCCGGAGTTTGCTGAAGAGCGCTACTGGCGCGATTAGCCTGACTACGTGCCAATGTTACGGCTTCCAGTACCTCTTGTTCATGGCTGGAATAACCTTTAATACTGGCGACAAGATTAGGAATAAGATCGGCGCGACGTTGATATTGATTTAATACCTCAGACCAGGAAGCGTTAACCTGCTCATCATAGGTTTGAATATCGTTATATCCACAGCCTGATAAATTGAAAATAAATATAATTACGATGAATGTTCTGAGCATGGTTAAATCCCTTTTAATTAATTCCTTAAAACATAATACGCCACTTCATTTTATTCTTTATGATCTAATCCACTTTTTGCCTTAAACCTGCCTGTAACAGAATGTTAATAAGGCATGATTGTTGTGGCAGGATCTGCAATAATTAACAATTATCCACTTCACAGAGAATGCTATGCAGTACCCGATTAACGAGATGTTCCAGACCCTGCAAGGTGAGGGTTACTTTACCGGCGTCCCCGCCATTTTTATTCGTTTACAGGGATGCCCGGTCGGCTGTGCCTGGTGCGACACCAAACACACCTGGGAAAAGCTTGAGGATCGGGAAGTCTCCCTTTTCAGCATTCTGGCGAAGACCAAAGAGAGTGATAAGTGGGGGGCGGCGAGCAGTGAAGATTTGCTGGCTGTCATTGGTCGTCAGGGATACACCGCGCGGCATGTGGTGATTACGGGTGGTGAGCCTTGCATTCATGATTTGCTGCCACTGACTGACCTGCTCGAAAAGAACGGTTTTAGCTGCCAGATCGAAACCAGCGGTACTCATGAAGTACGCTGCACGCCGAATACCTGGGTTACCGTATCGCCAAAGCTGAACATGCGCGGCGGCTATGAAGTGTTGTCACAGGCACTGGAGCGAGCCAACGAAATCAAGCATCCAGTGGGACGCGTACGTGATATTGAAGCACTGGATGAACTACTGGCAACGCTGACCGATGATAAACCACGAGTCATTGCACTGCAGCCGATTAGCCAAAAGGATGATGCCACACGTTTGTGCATTGAAACCTGCATTGCGCGCAACTGGCGTTTGTCGATGCAAACACATAAATATTTAAATATTGCCTGATTAAACATTTATAAGCGTTATAAATGGGTGGAACCTGTAAAGACTTCTGCTCATTTATATTCTTTGTCGCCTCTGAAAAACCTCCATTTTGCCCGTCCTGGACTAATCATTATCATTCTCTACAAATTCTCTGGCGTTAATTTTTCGCTGGAGTGAAAATTATTGCAGTGAAGTTTGGTAGATTTTAGTGGGTATAGAGTTATCTTAAACATTTACCTTTTTAATCAATGGATTAAGTGTTCTTTAACATAATGGATGTGTTGTTTGTGTGATCCTGTAAAGTTGGTAGATTGTGACTGGCTTAAAAAATCATTAATTAATAATAGGTTATGTTTAGAGAGTTCCCCGCGCCAGCGGGGATAAACCGCCATTTAGGATCATTCATCGACAATTCTCAAAGAGTTCCCCGCGCCAGCGGGGATAAACCGATTGGTAACTACGGCACAAAACAGGAGCACAGGAGTTCCCCGCGCCAGCGGGGATAAACCGGGATAGTCCTATTCAAATCGGATTATCACCACGAGTTCCCCGCGCCAGCGGGGATAAACCGGGCGCACGCGCGAGGATATGTAGTCTAACAGCGAGTTCCCCGCGCCAGCGGGGATAAACCGATTTTCGCGGCGGGTAGTCGAGCCCGGCGATCGAGTTCCCCGCGCCAGCGGGGATAAACCGCCACTTAACCGAACTTCATCGCAAAACACGCGGAGTTCCCCGCGCCAGCGGGGATAAACCGAAATTTATCATCATTGTGGTGCTCTTAGTTATGAGTTCCCCGCGCCAGCGGGGATAAACCGCATCACTGGACGCCCATTTGAATAACTCACAGGAGTTCCCCGCGCCAGCGGGGATAAACCGATTCAGCAAATAGCGAATTTCATAAATATGATGTGTTCCCCGCGCCAGCGGGGATAAACCGTACGTTAAACGCCATCTGTCATGGGTCGTCATGTGTTCCCCGCGCCAGCGGGGATAAACCACCATATAACCCGTTATCTCTTTCTCAAGTTTTTATATTAGCTGTACTTGTAATAAGCAACATATCCACATAACACCTCATGTTCAAAATAGTTCCCCATGCCAGATAAGTTCACAATTATCGATACAAAAAATCAAATTTAATCAAAGTGTTATATGTATAATCCTTAAACCGTTAAGAAATTTTAATATATTATTTTTTTAATATTAATTAATGCCTGTTAATTTTTTCTTTAGAATAACAGTGTATTTTTTAAGCTTGTTATTCATTGATTAAGTAATAAATCTGGAAGTTTGTCTTTGTTTTGAGGCTAATGAGTGGTTTTACATAACCGCCTCTATACGCTGTTGATGAATAGTTCTTATGAATAAAGATATCCAGTTCATACTTTAAGTGAAAATTGATAAAGTGCGATTCGTATTGTCTTTTATTCTAAAGACATCGAGTGTAGTTAATATTCCTTGTAAAAACAGGGATAAACCGAACTAGTTAAAGTTTTTATTATGTTCCCTGCATCAGCGGGGATAAACCGGACTTGTTATCATTTTTTAAGTTGTCGAACTTATGTTCCCCGCGCCAGCGGGGATAACCATTCAGGTATGTTCAGGCCGGGCAGTTTCCCGCCCGGCCTTCCTCACTTACGCATTCGACCAGCTCTGGATCGAATCTGCATTCCCCAACTCACCATGCATCACTTCATACGATTTTTTCAGGATCACATCAGTGTGTTTGGTTAGGTCTTTGAAAATGCCTTTATTCATCGCGTCGTAGCGTTTGGCATTGCTCTCAATCGGCATAAAGATATCTTTCACGCGAACCATTTTGTCGACAGCCGTTGCGTAATCCGGGTATAGCCCCAGACCTATCGCTGTATTAATCGCGGCCCCCAGACTTGCGCAACCGTTAATGGCGTTACGGCGTGCCGGAAGGTTGAACACGTCGGCAAAAATCTGCATAAACAGATCGCTGTTCGAACCACCGCCAGTAATGATCACATGTTTCGCAAAGTGATTCATTTCATGACACATATTGTCGTAATTGTTCTTCAGCGTCAGCGCCACGCTTTCCAGTATCGAACGATAAATCCATGCGTAATCCATGCTGGAATCAAAGCCGATCATAATTCCGCGTTTGTACGGTTCCCACGGATTGGTCAGCCAGTCCAGCACCGTCATCAGACCATTACAGCCAGGCGGCACACAACAAGCTTTTTTGTTGAGCAAATCTTCCGGTGAAAGATCCTGCGCCCTGGCATCCTTAATTAACGATTCGCCTAGCATGTCGCGCAGCCAACTCACCGTCCACATACCTTTTCGAATACCATAACCTTCATACAGCAAGGTTTCCGGAATAGAAGACATGATCGGCCAGTACGCAACCGGATCTTTCGGCAGTGCTTTGCCGTTCATCATCAACGCGATGTAGGTACCAAGAGAAATTACCGCCGTTTCATCATCCAGTAACCCTGCTCCCAGTGCTTCTACCGGTTTATCACTGGTGGTACAAACAACGGGCAGTCCAACCGGGAAATGTGTCGCCAGCGCGGCTTGTGGTGTGATATGCCCAAGTACAGTGCCCGGCATTTGCACATCAAAAAGCATCTGTCGGGGAATATTAAACTTCTCCATTACCGCGGTATCTTCGCTCCATGCCCAGGTCTTATAATCCACCGGCCACTGACCAAAATAGTTGGCGATATTGTCTTTAAACTCGCCGGTTAAACGGTGTGTCAGATAACCTGAAAAAGAGGTGACATATGCCACATCAGGATTGATGTGCTCGTAGGGACGTGTTACGCGTGCATCCTGCCAGCTAATCAACGGCGCAGCTGGCGTGCCATCGGCTTTCAATAACGCACGGCAGCAACGGATAGATCCCAGACCAATGCCGACAATATCTTCTTTATTCCCGGCAAACTGGCTCATCAAATCGTGACCAGCAAAACATAATGATGCCCATAAATCATCGTCAGGATGTTCTGCGGTATCGGCATCTGGAGTGTGCATCGGTTGTAATAAGCCTTTGCCTTCGCAAACCACGTTACCTTCCAGATCGTACATCACCACTTTTGTGCTCTGACTTCCGCCATCAATCCCTATGATGTATTTTTTCGACATGATTTTTCTCCTGTAATTTTCCTGGCTTACTTGCTGCTAGCCATTGCGGGGGCGCTATCAGCAGTACGAATTTTTTGGAACAGCAAAAAGGTAAAGACGATCACCATGGCAAGCGCCGCCATGCCCATCAGCCACATATTGCGGTAGGCTTCTGCTGCGGGCAGGGTGTCTTGCCAGTGGCCGATAATTGGGTAAACGAAGACATCCGGCAGAAATCCAATCACCGAACAAATACCTACCGTGGTGCCCATAATGTAAGACGGTGTTCTCGCTTCGCCAGGGCAGGCCCAGTACAGCCCGCGTGAGGCGTAACAGGTGAATCCCAGAAGTAAAATCAGACCAATCCCCATCGCGACCGATTGCGGGTTAGAGTTCGTGATGAGCAGGGCAGTTAACGCCAGCAGGCCGAGTACGGAAAGGATTTGGATCACGCGGGTAGGAGATTTCACTTTACTGTAGGTGGTGATAATGCCGCCAAGTGGACCACACAGCGCGCGAAAGATTTTGTTGATCACAATCCCCATGTAGCTTGCTGCCACCAGCGACATGCCGTACATTTCGGTCAGATAGTTGGTGGAGTAACTCAGAATGGCGTAGATGGTGAAGACGCCAAAAATCACCATGCTGCAGTACCATGTGGTGCTGATGCGCAAAACGGCCAGGATGTCGCTAAGCTGGAATGACTGTTTTTCTTCGTTATTGGCATTGCGCAGGTTGTTGTTATCGCTAACAAAAAACCAGCACAGAATCCCCAACAAGATGTAAACCACACTATAGATGATAATGACCGTTTTCAGGCTGGCGCTGTCATCCGGTGCAAAGCGAGAAAAGACCCACATGGTAAACACCGCCAGCGACATTACACCGACGCCGCGCAGCCCTTCCATCCAGCCCATAATTTTCCCTTGCTCGCTATGATCGCCAAGCAACGATGCGGCTTTAATCGACACCGACCACAGCATTAAAATCGTCGTTATCGCAAAGGCGACCTGAATACAGAGCATTACCCACAGCGGTGGATAAGTTGCCATTAACAAACCCAGTAATCCGGTAATGACCATTGCAGAAGTAATCATTTTGCGGTGTGAAAATTTATCGGCAATAACGCCGCTGGGGGCATAAAGAATAATAGCCGCAATACCAAAGGTACTCATTATTAAACCTATCTCGGTATTGCTGAATCCCATAAATTTCGCCATGGGAATTTGATAAATATAACGTAAATAAGCCAGGTCGAAACTAACGCCGCCGCTAAAACTAATTATCGCGAGGGTTATCCAACGGCGATATAAGTTGTGTTGCATATCGTATTCCCATTTGTAATAGACAAAAAAAAGAGAAAAGTAAGCCGCCCTTTCAGGTGGATTACTTTTCTCAGGTCTCTAGTAATTGCAATAAGAAATAACATGGAAAGCAGTGGTGTTGTGTGAGAGTAGTCACGCTTCTGCTTTTTAAAATTATTTGATAATACGAATATCACACTGTGATTACGATCACATTAGCACTTATTCCCTTATGCTAAAAATTATCTCCAGTTACCAGAGATAATGAGAAAGGTAACTTCCCTCTCGCGGGGGAAGTTACCTTTCTTTTTTTTGCCTTACGGAAATTGGAGCTAACTATGTCAATCGAATCTCTCAATGCGTTCTCAATGGATTTTTTCTCCCTGAAAGGTAAAACCGCAATTGTTACTGGTGGGAATAGCGGTTTAGGCCAGGCATTTGCCATGGCGCTGGCAAAAGCAGGCGCAAATATCTTTATTCCAAGTTTCGTTAAAGATAATGGCGAAACAAAGGAAATGATTGAAAAACAGGGTGTTGAGGTGGACTTCATGCAGGTGGATATCACCGCAGAAGGCGCGCCGCAGAAGATAATTACCGCCTGTTGTGAACGTTTCGGCACCGTCGATATTCTGGTTAACAATGCCGGTATATGTAAGCTGAATAAGGTGCTGGATTTCGGTCGTGCCGACTGGGACCCGATGATTGACGTGAACCTGACCGCCGCATTCGAGTTAAGCTATGAAGCGGCAAAAATTATGATCCCGCAGAAAAGCGGTAAAATCATTAATATCTGTTCATTATTCTCTTACTTAGGTGGACAATGGTCACCTGCATATTCTGCCACTAAACATGCTCTTGCCGGATTCACCAAAGCTTATTGTGATGAACTAGGTCAATATAATATTCAGGTAAATGGTATTGCCCCTGGCTATTATGCAACAGATATCACCCTGGCGACACGCAGTAATCCAGAAACCAATCAGCGCGTTCTTGATCATATTCCAGCAAACCGTTGGGGCGATACTCAGGATTTAATGGGCGCAGCCATATTTCTCGCAAGTCCGGCATCGAATTATGTCAACGGGCATTTATTAGTGGTTGATGGCGGTTATTTAGTGCGCTAATCCATAACGGTGGTTTCTGATTTCTTTTATTAATGACTATTCCATTTTTATTATCAGGAAGGAATTACTATGTCTTTATCTCGCGCAGCGATTGTCGACCAGCTAAAGGAAATTGTTGGTGTAGATCGCGTAATTACCGATGAAACGGTATTGAAGAAAAACAGTATTGATCGTTTTCGTAAATTTCCGGATATTCATGGTATTTATACTTTGCCTATTCCGGCAGCGGTCGTAAAACTCGGTTCCACTGAGCAAGTGTCCCGTGTGCTGAATTTTATGAATGCACACAAAATTAACGGCGTACCACGTACCGGTGCTTCCGCTACCGAAGGCGGGCTGGAAACCGTTGTGGAAAACTCGGTGGTGCTTGATGGCTCTGCAATGAATCAAATCATTAATATTGATATAGAGAATATGCAGGCGACGGCGCAATGTGGCGTTCCGCTGGAAGTGCTGGAAAACGCGTTGCGTGAAAAAGGTTACACCACGGGGCACTCTCCGCAGTCAAAACCGTTGGCACAGATGGGTGGACTAGTGGCGACCCGTAGTATCGGGCAGTTCTCCACACTCTACGGCGCAATCGAGGATATGGTCGTTGGCCTGGAAGCAGTACTGGCTGATGGCACCGTGACACGCATTAAAAACGTGCCACGACGCGCGGCGGGTCCGGACATTCGTCACATCATCATCGGCAACGAAGGCGCATTGTGCTATATAACTGAAATAACAGTGAAAATCTTTAAATTCACTCCCGAAAACAACCTCTTTTATGGCTATATCCTGGAAGACATGAAAACCGGCTTCAACATCCTGCGTGAAATCATGGTGGAAGGATATCGTCCGTCGATCGCTCGTTTGTATGACGCTGAAGATGGCACCCAACACTTCACCCATTTTGCCGACGGAAAATGCGTGCTGATTTTTATGGCTGAAGGTAACCCTCGCATTGCGAAGGCGACGGGCGAAGGGATTGCTGAAATCGTGGCACGTTACCCGCAATGCCAGCGCGTGGACAGCAAGCTGATCGAAACCTGGTTTAACAACCTGAACTGGGGACCGGATAAAGTGGCTGCCGAACGTGTGCAGATCCTCAAAACCGGCAACATGGGCTTTACCACCGAAGTGTCCGGCTGCTGGAGTTGCATACACGAAATCTACGAAAGCGTTATTAACCGTATTCGTACCGAGTTCGCGCACGCCGACGACATCACCATGCTGGGCGGTCACTCCTCTCATAGCTATCAGAACGGCACCAACATGTACTTCGTCTACGACTACAACGTCGTTGACTGTAAGCCGGAAGAGGAAATCGACAAATACCACAATCCGCTCAACAAAATCATCTGCGAAGAAACCATTCGCCTCGGCGGTTCGATGGTACACCATCACGGTATCGGTAAACATCGTGTTCACTGGAGCAAACTGGAACACGGCAGCGCGTGGGCGTTGCTGGAAGGGCTGAAAAAGCAGTTCGATCCTAACGGCATTATGAATACGGGTACTATCTATCCGATTGAAAAATAATGTGTCAGGCAGCGTTTCGCGATGACGGGGCGTTGTCTTTTCGGCTTCTCAACCGGGAAGCCGTTCTTATTACCGGACAATGAAGGGGTAAAGATGAACACTTCACCGGTGCGAATGGATGATTTACCGCTTAACCGTTTTCACTGTCGAATTGCTGCGCTGACTTTCGGCGCACACCTGACCGACGGTTATGTTCTCGGCGTCATTGGTTACGCCATAATTCAGCTTACTCCAGCCATGCAACTGACGCCGTTTATGGCGGGAATGATTGGCGGCTCGGCGCTACTTGGCCTGTTTATCGGCAGCCTGGTTTTGGGGTGGATCTCCGACCATATCGGGCGGCAAAAAATCTTCACCTTCAGCTTTATGCTGATTACGCTCGCCTCGTTCCTGCAATTTTTTGCCACCACGCCAGAGCATCTTATTGGACTGCGCATTTTGATCGGCATTGGTCTGGGAGGCGACTATTCAGTAGGTCACACCTTGCTGGCTGAATTTTCCCCGCGCCGCCATCGCGGTATTTTGCTGGGCGCTTTCAGCGTGGTGTGGACCGTAGGCTATGTGTTGGCAAGCCTTGCCGGACATCACTTTATTAGCGAAAGCCCCGAAGCCTGGCGATGGTTACTTGCATCGGCGGCATTTCCTGCCCTGTTGATTACGTTGTTACGTTGGGGAACGCCAGAATCGCCACGCTGGCTACTGCGCCAGGGGCGTTTTGCAGAAGCTCACGCTATCGTGCATCGCTATTTTGGTCCCCATGTTTTACTGGGCGATGAAGTGGCAACGGCGACCCATAAACACATCAAAACCTTGTTCTCTTCGCGCTACTGGCGGCGCACGGCGTTTAACAGCGTCTTCTTTGTCTGCCTCGTAATCCCATGGTTTGTGATTTATACCTGGCTGCCAACTATCGCCCAGACTATTGGACTGGAAGATGCGCTGACTGCCAGCCTGATGCTTAATGCGTTGTTAATTGTGGGCGCGCTGCTGGGATTATTTCTGACGCACCTGCTGGCACATCGCAAATTTTTACTTGGCAGTTTTTTGTTGCTGGCGGCAACGCTGCTAGTGATGGCCTGTTTGCCTTCTGGCTGTTCATTAACGCTGCTGCTTTTTGTTCTCTTCAGTACCACCATTTCGGCAGTCAGTAATCTGGTGGGCATTTTGCCTGCGGAAAGTTTTCCTACTGACATTCGCTCGCTGGGCGTCGGTTTTGCCACCGCCATGAGTCGGTTGGGCGCGGCGGTAAGTACTGGCCTGCTGCCGTGGGTGCTGGCGCAGTGGGGAATGCAAGTCACCTTATTGCTCCTGGCGACAGTGTTGTTGGTTGGTTTTGTCGTGACCTGGCTATGGGCACCAGAAACCAAAGCACTCCCGCTGGTGGCGGCGGGAAATGTAGGAGGTGCGAATGAACATTCTGTTAGCGTTTAAAGCCGAACCGGATGCCGGAATGCTGGCGGAAAAAGAGTGGCAGGCGGCGGCTCAGGGTAATTGCGGACCGGATGTTTCGCTGCTGCGAAGTTTACTCGGTGCTGATGAACAGGCCGCAGCCGCGCTTCTGTTAGCGCAGAGAAAAAACGGTACGCCGATGTCTTTAACCGCGTTGAGCATGGGGGATGAACGGGCGTTGCACTGGCTGCGCTATCTCATGGCTCTTGGGTTTGAGGAAGCTGTATTGCTGGAGACGGCGGCAGATCTGCGCTTTGCGCCGGAATTTGTCGCTCGCCATATTGCCGAATGGCAGCGCCAGAATCCGCTGGATCTGATCATTACTGGCTGCCAGAGCAGCGAAGGGCAGAACGGGCAAACGCCATTTTTGCTGGCGGAAATGCTGACCTGGCCCTGTTTTACCCAGGTGGAGCGTTTTACTCTCGACGCACCGTTTATCTCGCTCGAACAGCGTACTGAACATGGATTACGCTGTTGTCGGGTTCGCTTGCCTGCGGTGATTGCCGTGCGCCAGTGTGGCGAGGTGGCCTTGCCAGTACCGGGAATGCGCCAGCGAATGGCTGCGGGGAAAGCTGAAATTATCCGCAAAACTGTTACTGCTGAATCGTCAGCGATGCAGTGCCGGCAACTGGAAAGGCCAGAGCAACGACGCGGTGCAACGCTTCTTGATGGGCAAACGGTAGCAGAAAAAGCGCAAAAGCTATGGCAGGACTATTTACGCCAAAGGATGCAGCCATGAATATCGCCATTGTGACAATAAATCAGGAACATGCCGCAATAGCGGGCTGGCTGGCGGAGCAGGATTTCAGCGGCAGCACATTAACGCACTGGCAAATCGAGCCGCAGCCGATGGTCGCGGAACAGGTGCTGGATGCGCTGGTAGAACAGTGGCAGCGAACGCCTGCGGACGTTGTTCTCTTTCCGCCGGGAACGTTTGGCGATGAACTGGCTACCCGCCTGTCCTGGCGTTTACATGGTGCCAGTATATGCCAGGTGACTTCATTAAATATTCCAACCGGAAGCGTACGCAAATCCCAGTGGGGAAATGCGCTAACGGCGACGCTGCAAACAGAAAAACGCCCGCTATGCCTTTCCCTTGCCCGCCAGGCGGGAGCAGTGAAAAATGCCACGTTGCCCTCTGGTATGCAGCAACTGAACATTGTCCCCGGCGCGCTTCCCGACTGGCTGGTTAGCACAGAGGATCTGAAAAATGTTACCCACGACCCATTAGCTGAGGCCAGACGGGTGCTGGTGGTGGGGCAGGGCGGAGAGGCAGATAACCAGGAAATCGCTATGCTGGCAGAAAAGCTGGGAGCCGAAGCGGGCTACAGTCGGGCGCGAGTAATGAACGGTGGCGTTGATGCCGAAAAAGTGATTGGTATTTCCGGACATCTGCTGGCACCTGAGGTGTGTATTGTTGTTGGCGCTTCCGGCGCAGCAGCGTTAATGGCGGGCGTCCGCAATAGCAAGTTTGTGGTGGCGATTAATCATGACGCCAGCGCGGCGGTATTTTCACAGGCAGATGTTGGCGTGGTAGATGACTGGAAAGCGGTGCTGGAGGCACTGGTGACAACCATTCACGCAGATTGCCAATAACGTGCTGCCGGATGATCCTGTCTACGGTTCTGGGCTGGGGACTGTAGGCCTGATTAAGACGCGTCAAGCGTCGTATCAGGCGCTGAATGCCGGATTTGGCATGTGGCCTACAAATCAGACAAATTCAACTCGTTACGAGTATCCCGTCAAAGCAATTTTTTCGCTAACGTCCAGACCCCGGTATTCGTGGTAGAAAGCGCCACTACACCGGCGTTAATCGCATTACGCGCATCTTCTTCATCGCACACCAGCCCGCCAGCAATCAGCGGCTGGTGGATTTTCTCCGTTACCCAGCCCAGCACTTTAGGCATACAGCCTGGCAGAATTTCAATACAATCCGGGTTCGATTGCGCAACCTGTTTATCAATGTTGTGAAAAGAAATCGAGTCGACAATAAACAAGCGATGAATACAGAAAAAGCCTTCCGCTCTCGCCGCTTTTAGCATTGACGCTTTGGTACTGATAATGCCGTCCGCCTCGGTCACAAGTTTTAGAAACTGAATCACCACTTCTTTGTTCGATGCGCCTTCCAGCAAATCGACATGAATAAAGGCATATTTCCCGGCACTTTTAATCTTTTTGACGATATGACTGATGGTGCAAATATTGCCGTATAACACGGAAATAAACTGGCATTCAGAATCGATTGCCAACTGCAGGCTGGCATTGTCTTTAACGGCAGCAATCACCGGATTCTGGCGGAGCAGGTGTAAGAGGGGCATAAATTATCCTTATTATTTATCCAAAGCGGTAGGTGATGCCGAATCCGGAAGGCGGATAGCGCCACTGTTGTAGGTTTTTTTCATCACACAGTAAACGGCAGGTGCCACACTCCAGGCAGCCGCGATAATCAACGCGTAAGTCGCCTTCCGGCGTGAGCGAAAAAAGACCAGCCGGACAAGCGTTAATCAACCGTTCTGCCGTCTGGCGCTCAACGGAGTCTGCCGGAACAATATGTGGCGCATCAGCAGCGCGCCAGAGATTACGGGCTACAGACATCGAATACTCCTGACAACATCGCCCGCCAGATGCCACAGGCCATGACGACGTAAATGACGCCAGAGCAACTGGCGCAGCGGCGGAACAGGTTTATCACCTTGATCCCATAAATCACGGGAAATATCCTGCATTAACACAGGCCACTTACGGTACCAGCCCGGGCGTTGCAAAAGCGCCGGAACATGCTGATAGCGCTGTAGAACATCCCACAGCAGGCTGCGCTCTACGTTGTAATGATAAAGCGGAAACAGATTTTGCGGCTCGCGGTGCTGGCAGGCGCTTATCAGCGTTTGTGCCGCCGCCTGTGCGCCAGCCAGCGCCATATCCATACCGCGCACGGAAATTCCGGTATTGACGCAACTGCGCAACGTATCGCCCACCAGCAGCCAGCCGTTACCGGCGTATTGCACCGGCATACTGTGCAAGCCACCTTCTGGCACCAGATGCGCACCATACTCCAGTGATTCCGTGTTTTTGATAAGCGGGCGCACTGCCGGATGCGTTTTAAAGCGAGCCAGCAGCTCGCTTGCCGGAACACGACTTTGCGTAAGTGAAGAGAGCGGGCAAACAATCCCTAACGAGAGCGTTTGTTGATTAGTATAAAGAAATGCGCCGCCGGGTAAGTCATCACAGATTCCGCCGCTGAACAGCAACGCTGCGCCTTCGTTATTCTCCAGATGAAAACGTTCTTCAATAGCGGATGTTTCCAGCGCCAGCACTTCTTTGATCCCCAACGCCATCGCTTCGCCAGCAGGACGAGTCACTAACCCGTGACGCTCAGCCAGGACGCTGTTGGCACCTTCTGCCAGCACCACATAACGGGCGCGGAGAATATCGTCACCACAAATGACACCACACACCCTGCCGTTTTCTTCATACAGCGCATCTACCGTCGTACCAGGGATGCATTCGACACCTTCTTTTTCGGCTTCGGCAACCAGCCACGGATCGAACCGTGCACGTAATACGCTCCAGGATTCACCGCCGGGCTGTAAGCTGGAAAACGTCGTTGCGCCATCCGGCGTTAGCAGAGAAAGACTTTCGTGAGTGATGCGTCGTTCAAGAGGCGCGGTCAGGTGAAACTGAGGGAGGAGTTCCGCGAGCGCATGGGTGTATAAACGCCCGCCGGAAAGGTTTTTACTGCCGGGAATTTCAGCGCGTTCCAGTAACAGAACGGATAAACCTGCCCGCGCGCAGCGTAAAGCACAAGCGGTGCCTGCTATACCCGCACCAATAATAATAATGTCGCAGTCGTCTTCCATGTCATGCCCCAGATATCCAGAGCGCAACACCCTAACATAGCGTTACTTAAGGGAAATTGACCGCCGACACACTCTTATCATTCGCCGCGATAGATGCAACCTGCGGTGCAGGTTTCTTTCACCATAACCGCACTTAACAGCGGAACAACCGGTTTAACCTGATCCCAAATCCATTTTGCTAAAACTTCGCTGGTTGGGTTTTCCAGACCTGGAATATCATTGAGATAATGGTGATCGAGGCGCTCATAAGTTGGCTTAAACGCTGCTTTCAGTTCAGCGAAATCGATAATCCAGCCCGTATGCGGATCGACTTCCCCGGTAATTTCCAGTCGCACCATAAAGGAATGCCCGTGCAGGCGACCACATTTATGCCCTTCCGGGACGTGTGGTAAGCGGTGAGCGGCTTCGAAGGTGAAATCTTTAAATAACGTGGTGGACATCATAATTTCTCTACAGGACGATAAAACCGCCGTAGAGTACCGGAAAGGCTGTTTTTTCGCATTATCTAAAACGACTTTGTTGCGCAAAATCGCTGATTTATCTTAATGATTGGCTAAATTCATTTGTTTTTCATTGGGTTGATTAATCTATTTTGTTGTTAAAGACTATTGCTAAAACAGGTTAGTCGATTTGGTTATTAGTTATCGCTATCCCGTCTTTAATCCACACCGTTCACCCCGTTAACCTTACCTTCTCTTCTGTTTTATGGGCGCTGACAGGGCGCAGAAACAGCTTTGCTTACTGGAACATAACGACGCATGACGACACAGGTCCCACCTTCCGCGTTGCTTCCGTTGAACCCGGAGCAACTGGCACGCCTTCAGGCGGCCACGACCGATTTAACTCCCACCCAGCTTGCCTGGGTTTCTGGCTATTTCTGGGGCGTGCTCAACCAACAGCCTGCTGCGCTTACAGCGACGCCAGCGCCCGCCCCCGCCGCAGAAATGCCGGGTATAACTATTATCTCCGCTTCGCAAACCGGCAATGCGCGCCGGGTTGCTGAAGCATTACGCGATGATTTATTAGCGGCAAAACTGAACGTTAAGCTGGTGAACGCGGGCGACTATAAATTCAAACAAATCGCCAGCGAAAAACTGCTCATCGTGGTGACGTCAACGCAAGGTGAAGGGGAACCGCCGGAGGAGGCCGTCGCGCTGCATAAGTTCCTGTTCTCCAAAAAAGCGCCGAAGCTGGAAAACACCGCGTTTGCCGTGTTTAGTCTCGGCGATAGCTCTTATGAATTTTTCTGCCAGTCCGGGAAAGATTTTGACAGCAAGCTGGCGGAACTGGGCGGTGAACGCCTGCTCGACCGTGTCGATGCCGATGTTGAATACCAGGCTGCTGCCATCGAGTGGCGCGCCCGCGTGGTTGATGTTCTGAAGTCCCGTACGCCTGTCGCGGCACCTTCGCAATCCGTCGCTACTGGCGCGGTAAATGAAATCCACACCAGCCCGTACAGCAAAGACGCGCCGCTGGTGGCGAGCCTCTCTGTTAACCAGAAAATTACCGGGCGTAACTCTGAAAAAGACGTTCGCCATATCGAAATTGACTTAGGTGACTCGGGCCTGCGTTACCAGCCGGGTGACGCGCTGGGCGTCTGGTATCAGAACGATCCGGCACTGGTGAAAGAACTTGTCGAACTGCTGTGGCTGAAAGGCGATGAACCTGTCACCGTCGAGGGCAAAACGTTACCTCTGAACGAGGCCCTACAGTGGCACTTCGAACTGACCGTCAACACCGCCAACATCGTTGAGAACTACGCCACGCTTACCCGCAGTGAAACGCTGCTGCCGCTGGTGGGCGATAAAGCGAAGTTACAGCATTACGCCGCGACGACGCCGATTGTCGATATGGTGCGTTTCTCTCCGGCACAGCTTGACGCTGAAGCCCTCATTAACTTGCTGCGCCCGCTGACGCCGCGCCTGTATTCCATCGCCTCCTCGCAGGCGGAAGTCGAGAACGAAGTACACGTCACCGTTGGTGTCGTTCGTTATGACATTGAAGGCCGCGCCCGTGCCGGTGGTGCCTCTAGTTTCCTCGCGGATCGTGTGGAAGAAGAGGGCGAAGTCCGCGTCTTTATCGAACATAACGACAACTTCCGTCTGCCAGCCAACCCGGAAACGCCGGTGATTATGATTGGTCCAGGCACCGGCATCGCGCCGTTCCGCGCCTTTATGCAGCAACGTGCTGCTGACGAAGCGCCGGGTAAAAACTGGCTGTTCTTTGGCAACCCACACTTTACGGAAGATTTCCTCTATCAGGTGGAGTGGCAGCGCTACGTCAAAGAGGGCGTGCTGACACGTATCGATCTTGCCTGGTCGCGCGATCAAAAAGAAAAAATTTACGTACAAGACAAACTGCGCGAACAGGGCGCAGAGCTGTGGCGCTGGATCAATGACGGAGCCCACATTTATGTCTGCGGCGACGCTAATCGCATGGCGAAAGACGTTGAACAGGCACTTCTGGAAGTGATTGCCGAATTTGGTGGCATGGACACCGAAGCGGCGGATGAATTTTTAAGTGAGCTGCGCGTAGAGCGCCGTTATCAGCGAGATGTCTACTAATGAACGAAAAACATCCAGGGCCTTTAGTGGTCGAAGGAAAACTGACAGACGCCGAGCGCATGAAGCTTGAGAGCAACTACCTGCGCGGGACCATTGCGGAAGATTTAAACGACGGTCTGACCGGCGGCTTTAAGGGCGACAACTTCCTGCTGATCCGTTTCCACGGTATGTATCAGCAGGATGACCGCGACATTCGCGCCGAACGTGCTGAACAGAAGCTGGAACCGCGTCATGCGATGCTGCTGCGCTGCCGTCTGCCGGGTGGGGTGATCACCACTAAACAGTGGCAGGCAATTGATAAATTCGCCGGTGAAAACACCATTTATGGCAGCATTCGCCTGACCAACCGCCAGACGTTCCAGTTCCACGGCATTCTGAAAAAGAACGTCAAACCGGTGCACCAGATGCTGCATTCGGTCGGTCTTGATGCGCTGGCGACCGCCAACGACATGAACCGTAATGTACTCTGCACCTCGAACCCATTTGAATCTCAGTTGCACGCGGAAGCGTATGAGTGGGCGAAGAAAATCTCTGAACATCTGCTGCCGCGTACCCGCGCCTACGCGGAGATCTGGCTCGATCAGGAGAAAGTCGCCACCACCGATGAAGAACCGATCCTCGGTCAGACCTACCTGCCGCGTAAATTCAAAACCACGGTAGTGATCCCACCGCAGAACGATATCGATCTGCACGCCAACGACATGAACTTTGTGGCGATCGCGGAAAACGGCAAGCTGGTGGGCTTCAACCTGCTGGTGGGCGGTGGGCTTTCTATCGAACACGGCAACAAGAAAACCTACGCCCGCACGGCGAGCGAGTTTGGCTATCTGCCACTGGAGCATACGCTGGCGGTGGCGGAAGCGGTCGTTACCACTCAGCGTGACTGGGGTAATCGTACTGACCGTAAAAACGCCAAAACCAAATACACGCTGGAGCGCGTGGGGGTTGAGACGTTTAAAGCAGAAGTGGAACGTCGCGCGGGGATCAAATTTGAGCCGATCCGTCCATATGAATTTACCGGGCGCGGCGATCGTATCGGCTGGGTAAAAGGAATCGACGACAAATGGCACCTGACGCTGTTTATCGAAAATGGTCGAATTCTTGATTATCCGGGACGTCCGCTGAAAACCGGCCTGCTGGAGATCGCAAAGATCCACAAAGGTGATTTCCGCATTACGGCGAACCAGAATCTGATCATCGCTGGTGTACCGGAAAGCGAGAAAGCGAAGATTGAGAAGATCGCCAAAGAGAGCGGATTGATGAATGCCGTCACGCCGCAGCGCGAAAACTCAATGGCCTGCGTGTCATTCCCGACTTGCCCGTTGGCGATGGCGGAAGCGGAGCGTTTCCTGCCGTCGTTTATCGATAACATCGATAATTTAATGGCGAAACATGGTGTCAGCGATGAGCACATCGTGATGCGTGTAACAGGCTGCCCGAACGGTTGTGGTCGCGCGATGCTGGCGGAAGTTGGCCTGGTGGGTAAAGCGCCTGGGCGCTACAACCTGCATCTTGGCGGCAACCGCATGGGAACGCGTATCCCGCGTATGTACAAAGAGAACATCACCGACACTGAAATTCTTGCGGTGATAGATGAACTGATTGGGCGCTGGGCGAAAGAGCGCGAAGCGGGTGAAGGCTTCGGTGACTTTACGGTGCGAGCGGGCATTATTCGCCCGGTGCTCGATCCGGCGCGCGATTTGTGGGATTAACTTGAATTACCGCTCCTGCCCGGTTTTGTAGGCCTGATAAGCGAAGCGCCATCAGGCACGGTGGCATCTTTTGCCGGATGCGGCGTAAATGCCTTATCCAGCCTACTTAACCCGCAAGGCAAACAGTGAGGAATCTATGTCCAAACTCGATCTAAATGCCCTGAACGAACTGCCGAAGGTAGATCGCATTCTGGCGCTGGCGGAAACTAACGCCGAGCTTGAAAAACTGGATGCTGAAGGCCGTGTTGCCTGGGCGCTGGATAATCTGCCCGGTGAATATGTGCTTTCTTCCAGCTTCGGTATCCAGGCGGCGGTTAGCCTGCATCTGGTGAATCAGATTCGCCCGGATATTCCGGTGATCCTCACCGATACCGGTTATCTGTTTCCGGAAACCTACCGCTTTATTGACGAGTTAACGGACAAACTCAAGCTCAACCTGAAAGTGTACCGCGCTACCGAAAGCGCCGCCTGGCAGGAAGCACGCTACGGCAAACTGTGGGAGCAGGGCGTTGAAGGCATTGAAAAGTACAACGATATCAACAAAGTCGAACCGATGAACCGGGCGCTGAAAGAACTGAACGCACAAACGTGGTTTGCTGGCCTGCGCCGTGAACAATCCGGCAGCCGCGCTAATTTACCGGTGTTGGCAATTCAGCGTGGCGTATTTAAAGTGCTGCCGATTATCGACTGGGATAACCGAACTATTTATCAGTATCTGCAAAAACATGGCCTGAAATATCACCCATTATGGGACGAAGGATATTTATCGGTTGGTGATACCCATACAACCCGTAAATGGGAACCTGGTATGGCGGAAGAAGAAACGCGTTTCTTTGGCTTAAAAAGGGAATGTGGGCTGCACGAAGGGTAAATATTGCCGGATAAAATAAACGCCTCTGTCAGAAATGATGGGGGCGTTTTTATTTTGCGAGCCGCATTCCGGCATTTAAACATGAATATAGCAGGGGAAATCAACAGTTATAGAATGGCGTCGGGTGCTTGAGGCTGTCTGGCGTTGAGCATTCGCGAGGTTCCAGATGGACAAAAGCCCCAGGCGATATTTCTATCAACCTGAGGCTCGCGTTCGAACGTAGCAATTCGAATGTTAGTCTCTTCTTTGCAGGGAGGCAAGACATGCTGACAAAATATGCCCTTGTGGCAATCATCGTACTGTGTTGTACAGTACTGGGATTCACGCTGATGGTAGGCGACTCGTTGTGTGAGTTGAGTATCAGAGAACGTGGTATGGAGTTTAAGGCAGTTCTCGCTTACGAACCGAAGAAGTAGCCACCACGCGGGGGTAAAACCCCGCGTATTGAATTGTGATGGTTTGGTCTCCTGCACCCTTTTTTTCATTTATATTGTTTTTGTGAATATTATGCCTGTGTTTATTATTTATATATATCACAGATGAAAATCATTGAATTATTCATAATGTAAATATTTTATTGAACGATATATATCACAGATAATTTTTAATATATGCGTAAATATCCTTTAAGTTTTACTGAAGGATAAAAACATTGTGACTTTCTTTGATTTCTGGGGAAAAACCCGACGTGGCGAGAAAGAGGGTGGCGACGATTATCACCTTCTTTGCTGGCATTCGCTGGATGTAGCCGCGATAGGCTATTTAATGGTCAAAAACAACTGTTTCGGGCTGGTTGACTATTTTCGTCAATTAGGTTTCGCTGACACGGATCAGGCAGCACAATTTTTCGCCTGGTTGTTGTGCTGGCACGATACTGGAAAATTTGCCCGCTCATTTCAGCAACTTTACCTGCACCCACAACTCAAGGTTCCGGAAGGCGCAAGAAAGAATTACGAAAAGATCTCTCATTCAACGCTGGGTTACTGGTTGTGGCATCATTATTTAATTGAATGTGAAGAGTTGCTTCCTTCATCTTCACTCTCTTTGCGCAAACTTAAACGGGTAATAGATATGTGGATGCCCGTGACGACCGGGCATCATGGTCGGCCTCCTGACCGTATCGATGAACTGGTCAACTTTCTGCCTGAAGACAAAGCTGCCGCACGAGATTTTCTCCTTGAAATCAAGGTACTGTTTCCGCTCATCGAGATCCCTACATTCTGGGATGATGACGAGGGCGTTGAACTTATAAAACATCTTTCCTGGTATATATCTGCAACCGTCGTACTCGCAGACTGGACGGGATCGTCAACGCGGTTTTTTCCACGCGTCGCACATGTAATGGATATTAAAGAGTACTGGCAGAAGGCTTTAGTTCAGGCTCAAAACGCATTAACCGTCTTTCCTCCAAAAGCAGAAACCGCACCTTTCACTGGAATTAACACGCTGTTTCCTTTTATTGAGAACCCAACACCGTTACAGCAAAAGGTGCTGGATCTGGATATCAGCCAGCCAGGACCACAGTTGTTTATTCTGGAAGATGTGACTGGCGCAGGTAAAACAGAAGCGGCGCTTATCCTGGCGCACAGGTTGATGTCTGCGGGTAACGCTCAGGGGCTGTTTTTTGGTTTGCCGACAATGGCAACGGCCAATGCCATGTACGATAGGCTGGTAAAAACCTGGCTTGCTTTCTATTCGCCACAATCCCGCCCCAGCCTGGTGCTGGCACACAGCGCTCGTTCGCTAATGGATCGCTTTAACGCATCGCTGTGGTCTGGTGATTTTGTGGGGTCAGAAGAACCGGATGAACAAGCGTTCAGTCAGGGATGTGCGGCCTGGTTTGCTGACAGTAACAAGAAGGCGTTGCTGGCTGAAATTGGCGTCGGCACGCTGGATCAGGCGATGATGGCGGTGATGCCGTTCAAACATAATAATCTGCGGCTTCTGGGGCTGAGTAACAAAATCCTGCTAGCCGATGAGATCCACGCCTGTGACGCTTATATGTCGTGCATTCTTGAAGGGCTGATCGAGCGGCAGGCGCGTGGCGGAAACAGCGTTATTTTGCTTTCTGCTACGTTGTCTCAACAGCAGCGTGACAAACTCGTCGCCGCCTTTGCGCGTGGTGCAGAGGGCCAGCAAGAAGCTCCGTTGCTGGAAAAAGATGATTATCCCTGGCTGACGCATGTCACGAAATCCGATGTGCATTCGCACCGGGTTGCGACGCGCAAAGACGTTGAGCGCAGCGTGAGTGTGGGTTGGCTTCATAGCGAACAAGAGTGTATTGCGCGTATCGAATCGGCGGTAAGCCAGGGGAAATGCATCGCCTGGATTCGGAATTCTGTCGATGACGCCATCCAGGTTCATCGTCAGTTACTTGCCCGCGGCGTCATTCCTGCTTCCAGCCTTTCACTTTTTCATAGCCGCTTTGCTTTTAGCGATCGCCAGCGAATTGAAACGGAGACGCTGGCACGCTTTGGTAAAGAAGACTGTTCACAGCGTGCCGGAAAAGTCCTCATTTGTACTCAAGTCCTGGAGCAGAGCGTTGACTGCGACCTGGACGAAATGATTTCCGACCTTGCCCCTGTTGATTTGCTGAACCAGCGAGCAGGGCGATTACAGCGACATATCCGCGATATTAATGGTCAGTTAAAGCGTGACGGTAAAGACGAGCGTCACCCTCCTGTATTGCTGATTCTGGCCCCCGTCTGGAACGACTCTCCGGGTGAAGAATGGTTTGGCAGTGCCATGCGTAACAGTGCATTTGTCTATCCCGATCATGGGCGAATCTGGTTGACGCAGCGTGTGCTGCGTGAACAAGGCGCGATTCAGATGCCACACTCAGCCCGGCTTCTGATTGAATCAGTCTACGGTGAGGACGTGGTAATGCCGGAAGGGTTTGCCCGCAGCGAGCAGGAGCAAGTGGGCAAATACTACTGCGATCGTTCAATGGCTAATAAGTTTGTGCTGAACTTCAGGCCCGGCTATGCCGCCAATATCAACGATTACCTTCCGGAAAAACTGTCGACACGTCTGGCTGAGGAGTCTGTTTCCTTGTGGTTGGCTACCTGTATTGACGGTGTGGTGAAGCCTTATGCCACTGGCGCTCACGCATGGGAAATGAGCGTTGTCAGAGTGCGCCGAAGCTGGTGGAAAAAACATCGGGATGAGTTTTCTTTACTGGAAGGGGATGCGTTCAGGCAGTGGTGCGTTGAACAGCGGCAAGATCCGGAGATGGCAAACGTGATTTTAGTCAACGATGACG
Source organism: Escherichia sp. MOD1-EC6021 (assembly GCF_002965245.1). NCBI lineage: Bacteria > Pseudomonadati > Pseudomonadota > Gammaproteobacteria > Enterobacterales > Enterobacteriaceae > Escherichia > Escherichia sp. MOD1-EC6021. Next base: position 65,873 of record NZ_PTRU01000015.1, read on the forward strand.
AAAGTTGTGGATATTCGGCTACGGAGGGATTGATTGGCAAGGTTGGTTGAGATGCCTGCGACAGGATTCTCTGAATAGTTGATACACAAAAAAGGATGGAAGGATGGATAACCGACCTGGGATGGTCTTTTTTACGAGAGGATGCGTATGAACTCGTTTTCACTTCTGACAACCCCGTGGTTGCCCGTTCGTTATAAAGACGGAACGACAGGCAAACTGGCGCCAGTCGATCTGGCGGATGAAAATGTTGTCGATATTGCTGCGCCGCGGGCAGATCTCCAGGGGGCGGCATGGCAGTTTTTGCTGGGACTACTACAAACCAGCTTCGCGCCCAAAAATTACGGTCGTTGGGATGATATCTGGGAAGACGGGCTGGAGGTTGAAAAGCTACGGGAAGCATTGCTGTCTTTAGAACACGCTTTCCAGTTTGGCCCAGATTCCCCTTCATTTATGCAGGATTTCGAGGCGCTTACGGGAGATAAAGTTCCGGTAGCTTCATTACTGCCTGAAATTCCCGGCTCTCAAACGACGAAGTTTAATAAAGACCACTTTATCAAGCGTGGTGTAACGGAACACCTGTGCCCCCATTGCTTAGCATTGGCCTTGTTCTCTTTACAGTTGAATGCACCAGCGGGCGGCAAAGGCTATCGCACCGGTTTGCGCGGCGGTGGGCCGATGACGACGCTGATTGAATTACAGGAATATCAGGGCAATCAACAAACACCCTTGTGGCGCAAACTGTGGCTCAACGTGATGCCGCAGGATGAATCTGACTTACCGCTACCCAAAAAATTTGACGATCTGGTTTTCCCCTGGCTTGGCCCGACGCGTACCAGTGAACTGGCCGGTGCGGTGGTAACTGATGATCAGGTCAACAAACTCCAGGCGTACTGGGGAATGCCTCGGCGCATACGTGTTGATTTTAATACCACGACAGTCGGCAACTGCGATATTTGCGGTGAGCAGAGCGATGCGCTCCTGAGCCTGATGACGACCAAAAATTACGGTGCGAATTATGCCATGTGGCAGCATCCCTTAACGCCCTACCGTGTACCACTTAAAGAGGGCGGCGAGCTTTACTCGGTCAAGCCACAACCGGGCGGTTTAATCTGGCGCGACTGGTTAGGTCTTATCGAAACGGGTAAGTCAGAAAACAATACGGAACTTCCCGCGCTGGTGGTGAAACTCTTTAATGCCAGCAGTCTGAAACAGGCAAAAGTGGGCCTGTGGGGATTTGGCTATGATTTCGACAACATGAAAGCGCGCTGTTGGTACGAACACCATTTCCCGCTACTGCTCAATAAAAAAGAAGGCCAGATACCAAAGCTGCGGCTGGCTGCGCAAACGGCTTCACGGATTCTAAGTCTGTTACGGAGTGCATTGAAAGAAGCATGGTTCTCCGATCCAAAAGGTGCACGGGGTGATTTCAGTTTTGTGGATATCGACTTCTGGAACAAAACTCAGCATCGCTTCCTGAGGTTAGTGCGTCAAATTGAAGAAGGTCAGGAGCCGGATGAATTACTCAGCAAATGGCAAAAGGAAATGTGGTTATTCGCGCGTCAGGATTTTGACGAGCGGGTATTCACTAATCCTTATGAGCCCGTTGATTTGAAACGCGTCATGACCGCGCGCAAGAAATATTTTACAACATCGGCGGAGAAGCAAAGTGCTAAAGCCGCCAGGGAGAAAAAGCAGGAGGCTGCTGAATGAGTATTGTAAAAGAGGAGCACAAAGCCACGCTGCGCAAATGGCACGAGGAATTGCAGGAAAAACGCGGCAATCGTGCCAGTCTGCGGCGTAGTACGACGGTTAATGATGTTTGTTTGTCAGAAGGGTTTCGTTCTCTGCTGATGCAGACCCACACGTTGTGGAAAGTTGAAGCGCAAGAGTGGCGTTTTACCGCACTGGCACTGGTCGCTGCAGTTAGCGCCAATGTAAAAGCCATTGATGAACGGCAGCCTTTTGCCGCGCAGCTGGCGGCAGTAATGTCAGAAGGGCGGTTTTCGCGCCTGTCGGCAGTAAAAACGCCGGATGATTTACTGCGCCAGTTACGTCGCGCGGTCAAATTATTAAACGGTTCCGTCAATCTTATCTCTTTGGCAGACGATATTTTCCGCTGGTGCCAGGAGAGTGACGACCTGCTCAACCATCACCGCCGTCAGCAGCGGCCAACAGAATTTATCCGTATCCGCTGGGCGCTGGAATATTACCAGGCTGGCGACGCCGATAACGAACAAAATTAATAAAGGACTATCTCATGACGACATTTATTCAGCTCCATTTGTTAACCGCTTACCCTGCAGCCAACCTTAACCGTGATGACACCGGTGCGCCGAAAACCGTGGTGCTGGGTGGAGCAACGCGTCTGCGCGTTTCCTCGCAAAGTCTGAAACGTGCGTGGCGCACTTCTGCACTTTTTGAACAGGCGCTGGCGGGCCATATTGGTATTCGTAGTGGGCGTATCGCGCGCGAGGCAGCAACTATCATGATTGAGAAAGGAATCGAAGAAAAAAAAGCCATCGAATGGGCGGCAGATATTGCCGATTATCTTGGTAAAGCCAAAAAAGACAAAAAACCAAAAGATCCGCTCACTAACGCTGAAACTGAACAGCTCGTCCATATCAGCCCGGCAGAATTTGACGCCGTAAAAGCGCTGGCCCATCAACTGGCAGAAGAAAAGCGCGCGCCAAAAGAGGACGATCTCGCTTTGTTACGTAAAGATCGTATGGCGGTAGATATCGCCATGTTTGGTCGTATGCTGGCGAATAAACCCGAGTTTAATGTTGAAGCCGCCTGTCAGGTCGCGCACGCGTTTGGTGTCAGTGAAACGATTGTCGAAGATGATTTTTTCACCGCCGTTGATGATTTGCGCCAGGCCTCTGAAGATGCTGGTGCAGGGCATCTTGGTGAAACTGGATTTGGTTCTGCGCTGTTCTACACCTATATCTGCATTGATAAAGATCTGCTGGTCGAAAACCTCGGCGGTGACGAAGCATTAGCTAATCAGACCCTGCGCGCCTTTACGGAAGCAGCGTTTAAAGTTTCCCCAACCGGTAAACAAAACAGCTTTGCCAGCCGTGCCTACGCCTCCTGGGCGCTGGCAGAAAAAGGCACCGAACAACCGCGTTCTCTGGCGGCGGCTTTCTATGAACCCATTAATGGCACACGTCAGTTAGATGTGGCAGTGCAGCGTATTACAACGCTTCGCGAAAACATGAATACGGTTTACGAACAGAAGACCGAATGCGCAAGTCTTGACGTGATGAACAAACAGGGAAGCATGAAGGACGTGCTGGACTTTATCTGCGCGTAAGGGGCGGCTTATGAGCCAATATCTGATTTTTCAGCTTCATGGGCCAATGGCATCCTGGGGCGTTGATGCACCCGGTGAGGTGCGTCATACCCATGAACTGCCTTCGCGTTCAGCATTGCTGGGGCTGCTGGCTGCCGGGGTAGGGATACGGCGTGATGACACCGAATGCTTAAACGCGTTTAATCGCCACTATTCACTGGTGGTTTGCGCCAGCCGTAACCCGCGCTGGGCACGGGATTATCACACGGTCCAGATGCCAAAAGAGGTGCGTAAAGCGCGTTATTTCAGCCGTCGCGAAGAGTTGAGCGCCCCTGATCTTCTAAGCGCGATTATCTCCCGGCGCGACTACTACACCGATGCCTGGTGGATGGTGGCCGTGGCAACAACAGCTGATGCGCCTTACAGCCTCGAACAGTTGCAGGAAGGTTTACGCCATCCGGTTTTTCCGCTTTATCTGGGGCGAAAAAGCCATCCGCTGGCATTACCCCTTGCGCCGTTACTACTCGAAGGCAACGCGTCGGATACCTTACGTAACGTATACCAACAGTATCAGGATCATTTCCGCAAACTGAAAGTCTCACTCCCGAAACTTCAGGATGAATGCTGGTGGGAAGGGGAACACGACGGCCTGGTCGCGAGCAAAATATTACGCCGCCGGGATGTTCCTTTAAATCGTCAGCAGTGGCTGTTTGGGGAACGCACTGTCAATCAGGGGCCGTGGCTCAGCAAGGAGGAACCATGTACCTCTCAAGAATAACCTTACATACCGGCCAGCTTTCCCCAGCGCAGTTGCTGCATCTGGTGGATCGCGGTGAATATGTGATGCATCAGTGGCTGTGGGATCTTTTCCCTGGCGGCAAAGAAAGGCAATTTCTTTATCGTCGGGAAGAACTCCAGGGCGCGTTTCGCTTTTTTGTCCTGTCGCAGGAACGCCCGGCGGAAAGTGAAACGTTCACCATCGAATGCCGGTCACTTGCGCCGGAGCTGCGTACCGGACAATCCCTTTTTTTCAACCTGCGAGCGAATCCAACAGTCTGTAAAGCGGGTAAGCGCCACGATCTGCTGATGGAGGCGAAACGGCAGGTGAGGGGGCAGGCGGAAGGAAGTGATGTCTGGTTGCATCAACAACAGGCGGCGCTGGGCTGGCTGGCTGCGCAGGGAGAGAGAAGTGGTTTTACACTGCTGGATACCTCGGTCGATGCCTACCGACAACAGCAACTGCGGCGGGAAAATGCCCGGCAACTGATCCAGTTCAGTAGCGTGGATTATACGGGGATGCTGACGGTCACCGAGCCAGGGTTATTTCTGCAACGTCTCTGCCTGGGGTATGGCAAAAGCCGGGCGTTCGGCTGTGGTCTGATGTTAATCAAACCCGGAGCAGAGGCGTGACGTTTGTACCACTGAGTCCGATCCCGTTAAAAGATCGCACCTCCATGATCTTCCTCCAGTACGGTCAGATCGACGTACTGGACGGCGCTTTCGTGCTGATCGACAAAACAGGGATCCGCACGCATATTCCGGTGGGATCGGTCGCTTGCATAATGCTCGAACCAGGAACGAGAGTTTCCCACGCGGCGGTGCATCTGGCCGCCACGGTGGGGACACTGCTGGTCTGGGTTGGTGAAGCGGGCGTTCGCGTTTACTCCTCCGGACAACCCGGAGGGGCGCGGGCAGATAAATTACTCTACCAGGCAAAGCTGGCTTTAACGGAAGATCTACGGTTGAAGGTGGTGCGCAAAATGTATGAATTACGTTTTCGTGAACCACCGCCAGCTCGCCGTTCAGTGGAGCAGCTACGGGGAATTGAGGGAGCCCGAGTACGCCAGACCTATGCATTACTGGCGAAGCAATATGGTGTGAAATGGAATGGTCGCAACTACGATCCTAAAGACTGGGAAAAAGGCGATGTTGTGAATCGCTGCATCAGTGCTGCCACATCATGCCTGTACGGTATATCTGAAGCGGCGGTATTAGCCGCGGGATATGCGCCCGCTATTGGTTTTATCCATGGTGGCAAACCGCTTTCATTTGTTTATGACATAGCCGATATCATTAAATTTGATACGGTTGTGCCAAAGGCATTTGAAATAGCGGCGAGGCAACCCGCAGAACCAGATAAAGAAGTCAGGTTGGCCTGTCGCGATATTTTCCGTAGCACTAAGTTAACGGGCAAATTAATCCCGTTAATTGAGGAAGTCCTTGCCGCCGGTGAAATTGAACCACCACAACCCGCGCCGGATATGTTACCGCCAGCTATCCCGGAACCTGAATTGCTAGGTGATAGTGGTCACCGGGGGCGCAGCGGATGAGCATGGTCGTGGTTGTTACAGAAAATGTCCCTCCGCGCTTACGTGGACGGCTTGCAATCTGGCTCCTGGAAGTACGTGCCGGTGTTTATGTTGGTGATACATCAAAACGTATTCGGGAGATGATCTGGCAGCAAATCTCCCAACTGGCAGGTTGCGGAAATGTGGTCATGGCCTGGACGACCAATACCGAGTCGGGTTTTGAATTTCAGACCTGGGGTGAAAACAGACGTATTCCGGTGGATTTGGATGGGTTACGGTTGGTTTCGTTTCTTCCTGTTGAGAATCAATAAGTTACCCGTTCTTTAAAAATAAGGAAATGTTTGAATTTAGTTGGTAGATTGTTGATGTGGAATAAAATTGTTTAAAAACAGATACGTATGCTTAGTGTGTTCCCCGCGCCAGCGGGGATAAACCGTCAGCGGCGGTGATCCCTGAGGTACCAAACATGTGTTCCCCGCGCCAGCGGGGATAAACCGAAACAATGGTTATTGCGTTTTCCTCACCTGCGGTGTTCCCCGCGCCAGCGGGGATAAACCGACAATTCACATAGTAGCGATTCAGCCGGATTAGTGTTCCCCGCGCCAGCGGGGATAAACCGGCGGCGCGCCACCATTACGGCAAACCTGAACGGTGTTCCCCGCGCCAGCGGGGATAAACCGTGCCGCCAGGCTTGCGACACGTCAGACAACTGGTGTTCCCCGCGCCAGCGGGGATAAACCGATCGAGTACCACAAAAAATATACTGAGTGAGTGTGTTCCCCGCGCCAGCGGGGATAAACCGTCGATCATGCGCCTGACGTCGCTCGCAGACTCGTGTTCCCCGCGCCAGCGGGGATAAACCGACGACCAAATGATCTACGCGTATTGCCACCTCGTGTTCCCCGCGCCAGCGGGGATAAACCGGGCTATTGGGTTATTAAAGACCTGAATGAAACGTGTTCCCCGCGCCAGCGGGGATAAACCGATATCGCGCGGGTCGCTAATTTTTTTACCCCGGTGTTCCCCGCGCCAGCGGGGATAAACCGCCCGCGCGCGCTCTTCGCGCCAGTTAGCAACAGTGTTCCCCGCGCCAGCGGGGATAAACCGGACAAACTGGCGATATTAATGATTTTTTTCCTGTGTTCCCCGCGCCAGCGGGGATAAACCGCCGGATTAATAACTGGCAACATGCCGCGCAATGTGTTCCCCGCGCCAGCGGGGATAAACCGAGTTCGGTAAGTATCGTGGATGTAGCTGTAATGTGTTCCCCGCGCCAGCGGGGATAAACCGCAAAACCAATAGGTGCTTTCCACATTGCAGAAGTGTTCCCCGCGCCAGCGGGGATAAACCGCTCTCGGTTCTGGGGTACTGTTACCCATAACTGAGCTCCCCCGCGTCAGCGGGGGAACTCCCAGCTCCCATTTTCAAACGCCTCATGACGCCTTCACCAGCTCCTTCACCAGCGGTAGCATTATCCGCATAACGTCACGGCAGCGACGTTCTATTCTTCCAGGAAGCGCCTTATCAATATGCTGTTGATTATCAAGCCTTACATCATGCCAGCTATTTCCCGCCGGGAAGGCCGGTGTTTTTGCGCGTTGCTGATAACCATCCTTATTTCCAAGATTCCAGTTGGTCGCCTCCACCGAAAGTACCGCAATACCGGCTTTGTCGAAAACTTCTGCATCGTTACAACACCCAGTGCCTTTCGGATAGTTTTTATTCAAACCTGGATTTGTTGTCGCTGCAATCCCATGATTATGCGCAATTGCCAGCGCTCGATCACGGGTTAATTTCCTGACAGCCTCTGGTGTATTTACACCACTATTAAAATACAATTTATCGCCAACAATTAAGTTATCGAGATTAATCACCAGCAGCGTATTTTTCTTTTCAGTATCGCTCATGCGCTTGAGTAAATTCTCAGCGCCTAATTTCCCTTCTTCTTCTCCACTGGTTGCCACAAAACGAATACCATACTCGGTAGGCGTATTTTTCAGACGTTCAGCCAGTTCCAGCATGACACCTAAACCTGCGGCGTTATCATCCATTCCTTGTAATGTCAGCCCGCCGAGATTGGCATCGGCGTCGGCATCGCTCAGTGGAGCGTACGTATCAAGATGCGCCATAATAATGATCTGCTGCGGCGCTTTGCCTTCATGAGCGGCAATCACCGTACTTCCCGTCACGTTGTGCCAGTTTTTGCGGTTATCGCGGGCGGTGTAAATATATCGGCTATTAAATGTCCGAATATCACTGCGATAACCCATCTGTTGAAACTGTTGGCGAATATAATCGGCAGATAACATTTCTGCAGGAGTTCCGGTCATGCGTCCCGGAAAGAAAGTAGCAATATGTCGTGCCTGTGTATTAGCAAAATCACCAGGTTTAGGTGACGAGGCGTGTACGGGGAGAATAAAGCATACGCCGAGCGCCAGGGCAGCGGTACGGTGGCGCAATGCGGAAAACATAGTGAGTCCTTAAATACCATGCAAATTTTTTTACCGCCATAGTATGAAACTGCCGCTGCGCTAAAACAATTTCAAATCTTCCTAAACGCCCGAAATCCGGTGCCTTAAGCACTTTTTGATATTAGCTTTGCCAAATCGTTATTCCGTTAAGGAACTACTCATTCTAATTGGTAATTTCATTCGTTCTCTTACGCTCCCTATAGTCGAAACATCTGATGGCAAGAAAATAGCGGTATTGCAAAGGAACGGTTATGGATCAAAAACGACTTACTCACCTGCGGCAACTGGAGGCGGAAAGCATCCACATTATTCGCGAGGTGGCGGCAGAATTCTCAAATCCGGTGATGCTCTACTCTATCGGTAAAGATTCCAGCGTCATGCTGCATCTGGCGCGCAAGGCGTTTTATCCGGGTACGCTGCCTTTCCCTCTGCTGCATGTTGATACTGGCTGGAAATTCCGCGAGATGTATGAGTTTCGCGATCGTACGGCTAAAGCCTATGGCTGCGAGTTGCTGGTGCATAAAAACCCGGAAGGCGTGGCGATGGGGATTAATCCATTCGTACACGGCAGCGCAAAACATACCGATATTATGAAAACCGAAGGTTTGAAGCAGGCGTTGAACAAGTACGGTTTTGATGCCGCCTTCGGTGGCGCACGTCGTGACGAAGAGAAATCCCGCGCTAAGGAGCGAATCTACTCTTTCCGTGACCGCTTCCATCGCTGGGACCCGAAAAATCAGCGCCCGGAGCTGTGGCACAACTACAACGGGCAAATTAACAAAGGCGAAAGCATCCGCGTCTTCCCGCTCTCTAACTGGACCGAGCAGGATATCTGGCAATACATCTGGCTGGAAAATATCGACATTGTTCCGCTGTATCTTGCTGCGGAACGTCCGGTTCTGGAACGCGACGGTATGTTGATGATGATTGATGACAACCGTATCGACCTGCAACCAGGCGAAGTGATTAAAAAACGGATGGTGCGTTTCCGTACGCTGGGCTGCTGGCCGCTGACCGGCGCGGTGGAGTCAAATGCGCAAACACTGCCGGAGATCATTGAAGAGATGCTGGTTTCCACCACCAGTGAACGTCAGGGCCGCGTAATTGACCGCGACCAGGCGGGGTCTATGGAGCTGAAAAAACGTCAGGGGTATTTTTAAGATGAACACCGCACTTGCACAACAAATCGCCAATGAAGGCGGCGTCGAAGCCTGGATGATTGCGCAACAACATAAAAGCCTGTTGCGTTTTCTGACCTGTGGTAGCGTCGATGACGGCAAAAGTACCCTGATTGGTCGCCTGCTACACGATACCCGCCAAATCTACGAAGATCAGCTCTCATCGCTGCATAACGACAGTAAGCGTCACGGCACCCAGGGCGAAAAGCTGGATCTGGCACTGCTGGTGGACGGCCTGCAAGCTGAGCGCGAACAGGGCATCACTATTGATGTGGCCTACCGCTATTTCTCTACCGAGAAGCGTAAATTTATTATCGCCGACACCCCAGGGCACGAGCAGTACACCCGCAATATGGCGACTGGCGCATCGACATGTGAACTGGCGATCTTACTGATCGATGCCCGTAAAGGCGTGCTCGATCAAACCCGTCGTCACAGTTTTATCTCCACACTGTTGGGGATCAAACATCTGGTCGTGGCGATCAACAAAATGGATCTGGTGGATTACAGTGAAGAGACGTTCACCCGTATTCGTGAAGATTATCTGACTTTTGCCGAGCAGTTGCCGGGTAATCTGGATATTCGCTTTGTGCCGCTCTCCGCGCTGGAAGGCGACAACGTGGCTGCGCAAAGTGAAAGCATGCCGTGGTACAGCGGTCCGACACTACTCGAAGTACTGGAAACCGTGGAGATACAGCGAGTGGTGGATGCCCAGCCAATGCGCTTTCCGGTGCAGTACGTTAACCGCCCGAATCTTGATTTTCGTGGCTACGCCGGAACGCTGGCATCCGGTCGCGTGGAAGTCGGGCAACGTGTCAAAGTGCTGCCCTCTGGTGTGGAATCAAACGTCGCGCGGATCGTGACTTTTGATGGCGATCGCGAAGAAGCCTTTGCCGGAGAAGCGATCACCCTGGTGCTGACGGATGAGATCGACATTAGCCGTGGCGATCTGCTGCTGGCGGCAGACGAAGTGTTACCGGCTGTGCAGAGTGCGTCGGTGGATGTGGTATGGATGGCGGAACAGCCGCTTTCCCCGGGCCAGAGTTACGACATCAAAATTGCCGGTAAGAAGACGCGTGCTCGTGTTGATGGCATTCGCTATCAGGTTGATATTAATAACCTTACTCAACGCGAAGTTGAAAATCTGCCGCTAAACGGCATTGGTTTGGTGGATCTCACTTTTGACGAGCCGCTGGTGTTAGATCGTTATCAGCAAAACCCGGTTACTGGTGGTCTGATTTTTATCGATCGCCTGAGCAATGTGACCGTGGGTGCCGGTATGGTGCACGAGCCAGTTAGCCAGGCTACTGCTGCGGCATCTGAATTCAGTGCATTCGAACTGGAATTGAATGCCCTGGTCCGTCGTCATTTCCCGCACTGGGGCGCTCGCGATTTACGGGGAGATAAATAATGGCGCTGCATGACGAAAACGTCGTCTGGCATAGCCATCCGGTCACAGTGCAACAACGCGAGCAACACCACGGTCATCGTGGTGTTGTGTTGTGGTTTACCGGCCTATCCGGGTCCGGTAAATCCACGGTCGCCGGGGCGCTGGAGGAGGCGTTACATAACCTTGGTGTCAGTACGTATTTGCTTGATGGCGACAACGTCCGCCACGGCTTATGCAGCGATCTCGGTTTTAGCGATGCCGATCGTAAAGAGAATATCCGTCGCGTCGGTGAAGTGGCGAATTTAATGGTTGAAGCTGGACTGGTGGTGCTGACCGCTTTTATCTCGCCACACCGCGCCGAACGCCAGATGGTTCGCGAACGCGTAGGAGAAGGGCGTTTTATCGAAGTGTTTGTCGATACGCCGCTGGCGATTTGCGAGGCCCGCGATCCAAAAGGCTTATATAAGAAAGCACGTGCCGGTGAACTGCGTAACTTTACGGGAATAGATTCCGTTTACGAAGCACCTGAATCGGCAGAAATTCATCTCAATGGTGAACAATTAGTAACAAATTTGGTACAGCAATTATTAGATCTGTTGAGACAGAACGATATTATCAGATCCTGAGACACCACCGGGTTTCCATGCCCGGTCCGTCAAAGTTACAGGATCAAATATGCGTAATAGCCATAACATTACACTAACAAATAACGACAGCCTTACTGAGGATGAAGAAACCACATGGTCACTGCCAGGTGCTGTGGTCGGTTTTGTCTCCTGGTTATTTGCGCTGGCGATGCCGATGTTGATTTATGGCTCTAACACGCTGTTCTTCTTTATCTACACCTGGCCTTTCTTTCTGGCACTGATGCCTGTCGCGGTGGTGGTGGGGATTGCACTGCATTCATTGATGGACGGAAAGCTACGCTACAGTATTGTTTTCACCCTGGTGACAGTCGGCATTATGTTTGGCGCACTGTTTATGTGGCTACTGGGCTAATTTGTACTTTCCCGTCTCCTCTGTTCATAATTCAAACCGTAACGAATAATGAGATTATGTTCTGCACGCCCTGGGTATACGTAACAATGGACAAATGTGGTACATTTGCCCGCGTTGTCGCGGTATCCCCAACAGAGGATGTAGAGTCGTCTTCGGATGCATGGGATGATGATGCCGTTTTTCAGGGGGCAGGATGGGTAAACTAACGCTGCTGTTGCTGGCTATTCTGGTCTGGCTACAGTATTCGCTGTGGTTCGGTAAGAACGGTATACATGACTATACCCGCGTCAATGATGATGTGGCGGCACAGCAAGCTACAAACGCGAAACTTAAAGCGCGAAACGATCAACTTTTTGCCGAAATTGACGATCTCAATGGCGGCCAGGAGGCGCTCGAAGAGCGTGCGCGTAATGAACTCAGCATGACCAGGCCGGGCGAAACTTTTTATCGTCTGGTGCCTGACGCGTCGAAACGCGCACAGTCTGCGGGGCAAAACACTCGATAAATCAGCCCGGGAATTAACATGGCAACCACTCATTTGGATGTTTGCGCCGTGGTTCCGGCGGCCGGATTTGGCCGTCGAATGCAAACGGAATGTCCTAAGCAATATCTCTCAATCGGTAATCAAACCATTCTTGAACACTCGGTGCATGCGCTGCTGGCGCATCCCCGGGTGACTCGTGTCGTCATTGCCATAAGTCCTGGCGATAGCCGCTTTGCACAACTTCCTCTGGCGAATCATCCGCAAATCACCGTTGTAGATGGCGGTAATGAGCGTGCCGATTCCGTGCTGGCAGGTCTGAAAGCCGCTGACGGCGCGCAGTGGGTGCTGGTGCATGACGCCGCTCGTCCTTGTCTGCATCAGGATGACCTTGCGCGATTGTTGGCGTTGAGCGAAACCAGTCGCACAGGGGGGATCCTCGCCGCACCGGTGCGCGATACCATGAAACGTGCCGAACCTGGCAAAAATGCCATTGCTCATACCGTTGATCGCAACGGCTTATGGCACGCGCTGACGCCGCAATTTTTCCCTCGTGAGCTGTTACATGACTGTCTGACGCGCGCTTTAAATGAAGGTGCGACTATTACCGACGAAGCCTCGGCGCTGGAATATTGCGGATTCCATCCGCAGTTGGTCGAAGGCCGCGCGGATAACATTAAAGTCACGCGTCCGGAAGATTTGGCACTGGCCGAGTTTTACCTCACCCGAACCATCCATCAGGAGAATACATAATGCGAATTGGACACGGTTTTGACGTACACGCCTTTGGCGGTGAAGGCCCAATTATCATTGGTGGCGTACGCATTCCTTACGAAAAAGGGTTGCTGGCGCATTCTGATGGCGACGTGGCGTTACATGCACTGACCGATGCATTGCTTGGTGCAGCGGCGTTGGGGGATATCGGCAAGCTGTTCCCGGATACCGATCCATCATTTAAAGGGGCCGACAGCCGCGAATTGCTGCGCGAAGCCTGGCGTCGTATTCAGGCGAAGGGGTATACCCTCGGTAACGTCGATGTCACTATCATCGCTCAGGCACCGAAGATGTTGCCGCATATTCCACAAATGCGCGTGTTTATTGCCGAAGATCTCGGCTGCCATATGGATGATGTTAACGTGAAAGCCACTACTACGGAAAAATTAGGATTTACCGGGCGTGGGGAAGGGATTGCCTGTGAAGCGGTGGCGCTACTCATTAAGGCAACAAAATGATTGAGTTTGATAATCTCACTTACCTCCACGGTAAACCGCAAGGTACCGGGCTGCTGAAAGCTAATCCGGAAGACTTTGTGGTGGTGGAAGATTTGGGCTTTGAGCCTGATGGTGAAGGTGAGCATATTCTGGTTAGAATCCTCAAAAACGGCTGTAATACCCGTTTTGTGGCGGATGCACTGGCGAAATTCCTGAAAATTCATGCCCGTGAAGTCAGCTTCGCTGGGCAAAAAGACAAACATGCTGTTACGGAACAGTGGTTATGCGCTCGCGTGCCAGGCAAAGAGATGCCCGATCTCAGTGCTTTTCAACTGGAAGGTTGTCAGGTGCTGGAGTATGCGCGGCACAAGCGTAAGCTGCGTTTAGGGGCGCTGAAAGGTAACGCTTTTACCCTGGTACTCCGCGAAGTGAGCAATCGTGATGACGTTGAACAACGTCTGATCGATATTTGCGTAAAAGGTGTACCGAACTACTTTGGTGCCCAGCGTTTTGGTATTAGCGGCAGCAACTTGCAGGGTGCGCTGCGCTGGGCGCAAACCAATACTCCGGTGCGTGATCGCAATAAACGGAGTTTTTGGTTGTCGGCAGCCCGCAGTGCGTTGTTTAATCAGATTGTTGCTGAGCGCCTCAAAAAAGCAGACGTTAATCAAGTTGTTGACGGCGATGCGCTACAATTAGCCGGACGTGGCAGCTGGTTTGTTGCCTCCCATGAAGAACTGGCGGAATTACAGCGTCGCGTCAACGATAAAGAGCTGATGATTACTGCTGCATTGCCGGGCAGTGGCGAATGGGGAACTCAGCGTGAAGCGCTGGCATTCGAACAAGCAGCTGTCGCCGAAGAAACTGAATTGCAAGCCTTACTGGTGCGCGAAAAAGTTGAAGCCGCGCGCAGAGCGATGCTGCTGTATCCGCAACAATTAAGCTGGAACTGGTGGGATGACGTCACCGTAGAAATCCGTTTCTGGCTTCCGGCAGGCAGTTTTGCGACCAGCGTTGTCAGGGAACTTATCAACACAACAGGTGATTATGCGCATATTGCTGAGTAATGATGACGGGGTACATGCACCCGGTATACAAACGCTGGCGAAAGCCTTGCGTGAGTTTGCTGACGTTCAGGTGGTCGCCCCCGATCGTAACCGCAGCGGCGCTTCAAATTCTCTGACACTGGAATCCTCCTTGCGCACGTTTACCTTTGAAAATGGTGATATTGCTGTGCAAATGGGAACCCCGACCGATTGCGTCTATCTTGGCGTGAATGCTCTGATGCGTCCGCGCCCGGACATTGTTGTGTCGGGGATTAACGCCGGGCCGAATCTGGGGGATGATGTTATCTATTCCGGTACGGTAGCCGCCGCGATGGAGGGCCGTCATTTAGGCTTTCCGGCGCTTGCTGTCTCGCTTGACGGGCATAAACATTACGACACTGCCGCGGCGGTAACCTGTTCCATTTTGCGAGCTCTGTGTAAAGAGCCGTTGCGCACCGGGCGTATTCTCAATATTAACGTACCGGATTTACCGTTGGATCAAATCAAAGGTATTCGCGTGACGCGCTGCGGTACCCGACATCCGGCAGATCAGGTGATCCCGCAGCAAGATCCGCGCGGCAATACGCTGTACTGGATTGGCCCGCCGGGTGGTAAGTGCGATGCCGGTCCGGGGACCGATTTTGCTGCGGTAGATGAGGGCTATGTCTCTATCACGCCGCTGCATGTGGATTTAACTGCGCATAGCGCGCAAGATGTGGTTTCAGACTGGTTAAACAGCGTGGGAGTTGGCACGCAATGGTAAGCAGACGCGTACAAGCACTTCTGGATCAATTACGTGCGCAAGGTATTCAGGATGAGCAGGTGCTGAATGCACTTGCCGCCGTGCCACGTGAAAAATTCGTTGATGAAGCGTTTGAACAAAAGGCCTGGGACAATATCGCCTTGCCGATAGGTCAGGGGCAGACAATTTCGCAGCCGTATATGGTGGCGCGAATGACCGAATTACTCGAGCTGACGCCGCAGTCGCGGGTGCTGGAAATTGGCACCGGTTCGGGATATCAAACGGCAATTCTGGCGCATCTTGTTCAGCATGTTTGCTCGGTTGAACGTATTAAAGGCTTGCAGTGGCAGGCGCGTCGCCGCCTGAAAAACCTTGATTTACATAATGTTTCAACCCGTCATGGCGATGGATGGCAAGGTTGGCAGGCACGTGCGCCGTTTGACGCTATCATTGTTACGGCGGCACCGCCGGAAATTCCAACTGCGCTAATGACGCAGCTGGACGAAGGCGGGATTCTCGTCTTACCCGTAGGGGAGGAGCACCAGTATTTGAAACGGGTGCGTCGTCGGGGAGGCGAATTTATTATCGATACCGTGGAGGCCGTGCGCTTTGTCCCTTTAGTGAAGGGTGAGCTGGCTTAAAACGTGAGGAAATACCTGGATTTTTCCTGGTTATTTTGCCGCAGGTCAGCGTATCGTGAACATCTTTTCCAGTGTTCAGTATGGTGCCTTGCACGGTAATTATGTCACTGGTTATTAACCAATTTTTCTTGGGGGATAAATGAGCGCGGGAAGCCCAAAATTCACCGTTCGCCGCATTGCGGCTTTGTCACTGGTTTCGCTATGGCTGGCAGGCTGTTCTGACACTTCAAATCCACCGGCACCGGTCAGCTCCGTTAATGGCAATGCGCCTGCAAATACCAATTCTGGTATGTTGATTACGCCGCCGCCGAAAATGGGGACGACGTCTACAGCGCAGCAACCGCAAATTCAGCCGGTACAGCAGCCACAAATTCAATCTGCACAACAACCGCAAATCCAGCCTGTGCAGCCAGTAGCTCAGCAGCCGGTACAGATGGAAAACGGACGAATCGTCTACAACCGTCAGTATGGGAACATTCCGAAAGGCAGTTATAGCGGCAGTACATACACCGTGAAAAAAGGCGACACGCTTTTCTATATCGCCTGGATTACTGGCAATGATTTCCGTGACCTTGCTCAGCGCAACAATATTCAGGCACCATACGCGCTGAATGTAGGTCAGACCTTACAGGTGGGTAATGCTTCCGGTACGCCAATCACTGGTGGAAATGCCATTACCCAGGCCGATGCAGCAGAGCAAGGAGTTGTGATCAAGCCTGCACAAAATTCCACCGTTGCTGTTGCGTCGCAACCGACAATTACGTATTCTGAGTCTTCGGGTGAACAGAGTGCTAACAAAATGTTGCCGAACAACAAGCCAACTGGGACCACGGTCACAGCGCCTGTAACGGTACCAACAGCAAGCACAACCGAGCCGACTGTCAGCAGTACATCAACCAGTGCGCCTATCTCCACCTGGCGCTGGCCGACTGAGGGCAAAGTGATCGAAACCTTTGGTGCTTCTGAGGGGGGCAACAAGGGGATTGATATCGCAGGCAGCAAAGGACAGGCAATTATCGCGACCGCAGATGGCCGCGTTGTTTATGCCGGTAACGCGCTGCGCGGCTACGGTAATCTGATTATCATCAAACATAATGATGATTACCTGAGTGCCTACGCCCATAACGACACAATGCTGGTCCGGGAACAACAAGAAGTGAAGGCGGGGCAAAAAATAGCGACTATGGGTAGCACCGGAACCAGTTCAACACGCTTGCATTTTGAAATTCGTTACAAGGGGAAATCCGTAAACCCGCTGCGCTATTTGCCGCAGCGATAAATCGGCGGAACCAGGCTTTTGCTTGAATGTTCCGTCAAGGGATCACGGGTAGGAGCCACCTTATGAGTCAGAATACGCTGAAAGTTCATGATTTAAATGAAGATGCGGAATTTGATGAGAACGGAGTTGAGGTTTTTGACGAAAAGGCCTTAGTAGAAGAGGAACCCAGTGATAACGATTTGGCCGAAGAGGAACTGTTATCGCAAGGGGCCACACAGCGTGTGTTGGACGCGACTCAGCTTTACCTTGGTGAGATTGGTTATTCACCACTGTTAACGGCCGAAGAAGAAGTTTATTTTGCGCGTCGCGCACTGCGAGGAGATGTTGCCTCCCGCCGCCGGATGATCGAGAGTAACTTGCGTCTGGTGGTAAAAATTGCCCGCCGTTATGGCAATCGTGGTCTGGCTTTGCTGGATCTTATCGAAGAGGGCAACCTGGGGCTGATCCGCGCGGTAGAGAAGTTTGACCCGGAACGTGGTTTCCGCTTCTCAACATACGCAACCTGGTGGATTCGCCAGACGATCGAACGGGCGATTATGAACCAAACCCGTACTATTCGTTTGCCGATTCACATCGTAAAGGAGCTGAACGTTTACCTGCGAACCGCACGTGAGTTGTCCCATAAGCTGGACCACGAACCAAGTGCGGAAGAGATCGCAGAGCAGCTGGATAAGCCAGTTGATGACGTCAGCCGTATGCTTCGTCTTAACGAGCGCATTACCTCGGTAGACACCCCGCTGGGTGGAGATTCCGAAAAAGCGTTGCTGGACATCCTGGCCGATGAAAAAGAAAACGGCCCGGAAGATACCACGCAAGATGACGATATGAAACAAAGCATCGTCAAATGGCTGTTCGAACTGAACGCCAAACAGCGTGAAGTACTGGCACGTCGATTCGGTTTGCTGGGGTACGAAGCGGCAACACTGGAAGATGTCGGTCGTGAAATTGGCCTCACCCGTGAACGTGTTCGCCAGATTCAGGTTGAAGGCCTGCGCCGTTTGCGCGAAATCCTGCAAACGCAGGGGCTGAATATCGAAGCACTGTTCCGCGAATAAGTAAGCATCTGTCAGAAAGGCCAGTCTCTTATGAGGCTGGCCTTTTTCTTTTGTATGGGGAGTTGGTGTGTTTCGTCGCCTGGATAAGACACGTCAGCGTCCCATCCGGCAATCAACATCCTATTTGCTCATCATCTTGCGCACCAGCTGCATAAACAGCTCCTGCTCTTCTCCACTCAAACGCCCCAAAAATTCCTCATCCACACTGTCGCCAATCGGTATCGCCGCAGCAAGTACCTTTTCTCCTTCGGCAGTCAGCCAGACAAAGCGTCGCCGCTTATCAGCGGTGTCATGTTCACGTCTGACTAAGCCACGATTTTCCATTCTTGCCAACATTTCTGCCAGCGTTGCTTTGGTGCTGACGGCTGCTTCCATCAGTGCCACCTGTTCGATACCAGGTTTATCAGCAATGGCGCGCATCACCGCGTACTGTGGTTTGGTCAGGTCAGGTAACTCGTGCTGCCAGCGGGCCGTATGCTGCTGAAAAAGCTGTCGTAACTGATGGAACGCTTTATTTCGTAACGCCATGTAAACTCCGGGCTAATTCTCTGTCGCTATCATAGCGGTTTTTCAGTGACGAAGAAGATGTTGTTACTTTTCAATCCTTGCCGCTGTGGAAATGAAGGAGTATGCTAATAATAACGTTCGTATACGAACAATTAAGAGAGTAAGCAATGAAACTGATCGTCGGGATGACAGGGGCTACCGGTGCGCCTCTTGGTGTGGCATTACTGCAAGCGCTGCGGGAGATGCCGAATGTCGAGACTCATCTGGTGATGTCGAAGTGGGCGAAAACCACTATTGAACTGGAAACGCCTTACAGCGCTCGCGATGTTGCCGCCCTCGCTGACTTCAGCCATAACCCGGCGGATCAGGCTGCGACCATCTCTTCCGGCTCCTTTCGTACCGACGGCATGATCGTTATTCCATGCAGTATGAAAACGCTCGCCGGTATCCGCGCTGGTTACGCCGATGGTCTCGTAGGGCGCGCGGCGGACGTCGTGCTCAAAGAAGGCCGCAAACTGGTGCTGGTGCCGCGTGAAATGCCGCTTAGCACCATCCATCTCGAAAATATGCTCGCACTTTCGCGCATGGGCGTGGCGATGGTGCCGCCGATGCCTGCCTTTTATAACCATCCCGAAACGGTAGATGACATTGTCCACCACGTGGTAGCCCGCGTGCTGGATCAATTTGGCCTCGAACATCCTCACGCCAGGCGCTGGCAAGGGTTGCCGCAGGCCCGGAATTTTTCTCAGGAGAATGAATAATGGCATTTGATGATTTACGCAGCTTCTTACAGGCGCTTGATGACCACGGCCAGTTACTGAAAATCAGCGAAGAGGTGAACGCGGAACCGGATCTGGCAGCCGCTCCCAACGCCACCGGGCGTATCGGCGACGGCGCGCCCGCGCTGTGGTTTGATAATATTCGCGGCTTTATCGATGCCCGCGTTGCAATGAACACCATCGGTTCCTGGCAGAACCACGCAATTTCTCTCGGTCTGCCGCCAAACACCCCGGTTAAAAAACAGATTGATGAGTTTATCCGCCGCTGGGATAACTTCCCGATAGCCCCGGAACGCCGCGCCAATCCTGCCTGGGCGCAGAACACCGTCGATGGCGACGAGATCAACCTGTTCGATATTCTGCCACTGTTTCGTTTAAACGATGGCGATGGCGGTTTCTATCTCGACAAAGCGTGCGTGGTTTCCCGCGATCCGCTTGATCCGGATAACTTCGGCAAGCAGAACGTCGGCATCTACCGTATGGAAGTGAAGGGTAAGCGTAAGCTCGGCCTGCAACCGGTGCCGATGCACGATATCGCCCTGCATCTGCATAAAGCGGAAGAACGTGGTGAAGATTTGCCAATTGCCATCACGCTGGGTAACGATCCGATCATCACCCTGATGGGCGCCACCCCGCTGAAATATGAACAATCGGAGTACGAAATGGCGGGCGCGCTACGCGAAAGCCCGTACCCGATCGCCACCGCCCCGCTGACCGGTTTTGATGTGCCGTGGGGCTCGGAAGTGATCCTCGAAGGGGTGATCGAAAGCCGTAAACGCGAGATTGAAGGGCCGTTCGGTGAATTTACCGGCCACTACTCCGGCGGGCGCAACATGACCGTAGTGCGCATCGATAAAGTCTCTTACCGCACCAAACCGATTTTTGAATCGCTCTATCTCGGCATGCCGTGGACCGAAATTGACTACCTGATGGGGCCTGCCACCTGCGTGCCGCTTTACCAGCAGTTGAAAGCCGAGTTCCCGGAAGTGCAGGCGGTGAACGCTATGTACACCCACGGCCTGCTGGCGATTATCTCCACCAAAAAACGCTATGGCGGCTTTGCCCGCGCAGTGGGCCTGCGTGCGATGACCACGCCGCACGGTCTGGGTTATGTGAAGATGGTGATTATGGTCGATGAAGACGTTGACCCGTTCAACCTGCCGCAGGTGATGTGGGCGCTCTCGTCGAAAGTGAACCCGGCAGGGGATCTGGTGCAGTTGCCGAATATGTCAGTACTGGAACTCGACCCTGGCTCAAGCCCGGCGGGGATCACCGACAAGCTGATTATCGACGCCACCACGCCTGTCGCCCCGGACAACCGTGGTCACTACAGCCAGCCGGTGGTGGACTTACCGGAAACCAAAGCCTGGGCTGAAAAACTGACCGCTATGCTGGCCGCACGTAAATAAGGAGAACAAGATGATTTGTCCACGTTGTGCCGATGAACAGATTGAAGTGATGGCGAAATCGCCGGTAAAAGATGTCTGGACGGTCTACCAGTGCCAGCATTGCCTCTATACCTGGCGCGATACCGAACCGCTGCGCCGCACCAGCCGCGAACATTATCCCGAAGCGTTCCGCATGACGCAGAAAGATATTGATGACGCTCCGATGGTGCCGAGCATCCCGCCGCTGCTGGCGGAAGGTAAGCGCTAATAAAAAAGGGCCGGGTAGAGGCTTTGCTTTACCCGGCCACGTTATTTGATTTTATAAAACGACAGCCGCCCGCTTTCCGGCGATCCGGTATCAATATATACCTGGTTTGCGAACGTCTGGATGTTATCAAACATCATATGACCGAAGATAAAGCAGTCGGCGCCGTTTATTTCCTGTAACTCGCCTTTGAGCGATTTCAGTACGCGATCAACAGGCCAGAGCAATTCTCTCTCCGCTATTTCTTTGCCAAAGAGATATTCATTCCCCGGATAATCTGCATGCGCGATGACATATTTTATTATGTCGTTAGTGATTTCAACAATATGCGGAAGATTATGAAAACGTAGCAACAGGTCTATTGCTTCTTTTTGTTCCGTATCACTTAACTCAAAGAACCAGTCGCCACCGCTGGCAAGCCACATATTGCCATCGCCGGTCGCGAACGCATCCAATGCCATCGCTTCATGGTTGCCTTTAACCGATGTAAACCAGGGCTGGTTTAGCAGGCGCAGCACGTTAAGACTCTCCGGCCCACGATCAATATTATCGCCGACAGAAATAAGTAAGTCGGTTTCAGGGCAAAAAGAGAGTTGATGTAAGCGGGATTGTAATAATTGATAGTCACCATGAATATCACCTACCACCCAGATATGGCGATAATGAGCGGTTTCAATTTTACGATAACGAATATCTGGCATTGATCGCGCTCCGTAAAAAGAATTATTCCGGCTTCTGAAACAGAATGGTGTTAATCTCGACATCAGTGATTGCGCCAGCTGCTTCTGCTTTATGTAACCAGTATAGCGCTTTGTCTTTACCCACACCGTTCTCATCAATGCCCCAGGCGTAAATGCGGCCTAAGGATATTTGGGCATGAGGTAAATCTTGTGCGGCAGCTTTTTCAAACCAGTATTTAGCCTGTTTAATATCAGCGGGTACACCATCGCCCGTTAAAAAGAGCGTACCATAATTATACTGACCAATTTTGTCGCCTTTTTCTGCGGCAAACTTAAGATATGTCGCAGCCTGGAGATAATTCTTTTCCTCGGCTGCGAGGAGCCCTAAATTAGCATGTGCAATGGGGTTTCCCTTTTGCGCCGCTTTAACGAGCCAGGATTTGCTTTATCGATATCATGGAACTTCTCTGGACCAAACTGATAGATATTGGCACAGTTTATCTGTGCCTGAAGATTCCCCTGTCTGGCTGATTTCTCATACCAGTGAATGGCATTCTGGTAATCCGGCGGTGTGTCTTCATCTCCCTGATGATATAAAAGCCCGACATAAAATTGCGCAATGTCATCTCCCTGACTGGCTGCCAGATTAAACCAGTAAAATGCTTTATCGCGGTTTTTAACCCCCGTTACCCCTTCCTGGTAAACAATTCCCAATCCTTTTTGCGCAGATTTATCGCCGCCTTGTGCCCTTGCGATGATATTTTTCAGGTTTTCCTGTTTGTTTTTAGAATAACGTTGTTCAGCCTGGATAAGATCATCAAGCGAGGGTTCTTTGGCACAATAACCTGTAAGAGGAAAATGCAAAATTAGTAGAGTAAATAAAATTAACTTTTTCATACATTCCATGAATTAATTGTTGAGTCCTGATTTTAATTATACTCCATCTGTTATTGAGCCAATAATAATTAATAATCCCCGATGGGAAGGCCATCGGGGATTATGCCATTACAGCAAACTCTTCAAGCGGTAAATCCACTCCAGCGCCTGACGCGGAGTCAGTGAATCCGGGTCGAGATTTTCCAGTGCTTCGACCGCTGGCGAGGTTTCTTCCGGTACTGACAGCAAAGACATTTGCGTACCATCCACTTGCGTAGCGGCGGCGTTCGGCGAAATGCTTTCCAGTTCACGCAGTTTTTGCCGTGCGCGCTTAATCACCTCTTTTGGCACGCCCGCCAGAGCAGCAACCGCCAGGCCGTAGCTTTTGCTCGCCGCGCCATCCTGCACACTGTGCATAAAGGCAATGGTATCGCCGTGCTCCAGCGCATCAAGATGCACGTTGGCGACGCCTTCCATTTTCTCCGGCAGTTGAGTCAGTTCAAAGTAGTGGGTAGCAAACAACGTCAACGCTTTAATCTTATTCGCCAGATTTTCAGCGCACGCCCATGCCAGCGACAGACCATCGTAAGTGGACGTTCCGCGCCCAATCTCATCCATCAACACCAGGCTGTACTCCGTGGCGTTATGCAGAATATTAGCGGTTTCGGTCATCTCCACCATAAAGGTTGAACGCCCGGATGCCAGATCGTCAGCCGCGCCCACACGGGTAAAGATACGGTCAATCGGGCCAATCTCGACTTTTTGCGCCGGTACGTAGCTGCCGATATAGGCCATCAGCGCAATCAGTGCAGTCTGGCGCATATAGGTACTTTTACCGCCCATGTTCGGACCGGTGATGATCAACATGCGACGCTGCGGCGACAGGTTCAGCGGGTTAGCGATAAACGGCTCATTCAGTACCTGTTCAACCACCGGATGGCGACCTTCGGTAATGCGAATGCCCGGTTTATCAATGAAGGTCGGGCAGGTGTAGTTCAGGGTATAGGCCCGTTCCGCCAGGTTCACCAGTACGTCGAGTTCTGCCAGTGCGCTCGCGCTCTGTTGCAACGCCTCCAGATGCGGCAACAGCAGGTCGAACAACTCTTCATAAAGCTGTTTTTCGAGTGCCAGTGCTTTACCTTTCGAGGTGAGTACTTTGTCTTCATACTCTTTTAGCTCTGGAATAATGTAGCGTTCGGCGTTTTTCAGCGTCTGACGACGCATATAGTTGATGGGTGCCAGATGGCTTTGTCCACGGCTGATCTGAATGTAATAACCATGCACCGCGTTAAAGCCGACTTTCAGCGTGTCCAGGCCGGTACGTTCACGCTCGCGAACTTCCAGACGCTCCAGATAATCTGTCGCGCCGTCAGCCAGCGCTCGCCACTCATCCAGCTCTTCGTTATAGCCTGATGCGATAACACCACCGTCGCGTACCAGCACCGGCGGTGTGTCGATGATTGCTCGCTCCAGCAGATCGCGCAGCTCGGCAAACTCGCCCATTTTCTCACGCAGCGCCTGTACCGGTGCACTATCGACACTTTCTAACTGCGCGCGTAGTTCTGGCAGTTGCTGGAAAGCGTGACGCATACGGGCCAGATCGCGTGGGCGAGCAGTCCGTAAAGCCAGACGTGCCAGAATACGTTCCAGGTCGCCGACCTGACGCAGTACCGGCTGCAGCTCAGCGGTGAAATCCTGCAATGCGCCAATAGTTTGCTGGCGCTCAAGCAACACGCGGGTATCGCGCACTGGCATATGCAGCCAGCGTTTCAGCATTCGACTCCCCATCGGCGTTACAGTGCAGTCGAGCACGGAAGCCAGCGTGTTTTCCGCACCGCCCGCCAGGTTCTGGGTAATTTCCAGGTTACGACGCGTCGCGGCATCCATAATGATGCTGTCCTGCTCACGTTCCATAGTGATAGAACGAATATGCGGCAGTGTCGTACGTTGCGTATCTTTCGCATACTGCAACAGACAACCGGCGGCACAAAGTCCGCGCGGCGCGTTCTCGACGCCAAAACCGACCAGATCGCGAGTGCCAAATTGTAGATTCAACTGCTGGCGCGCGGTGTCGATTTCAAACTCCCACAGCGGACGACGGCGCAAGCCGCGACGACCTTCAATCAGCGACATTTCAGCAAAATCTTCTGCATACAGCAGTTCCGCCGGATTAGTGCGTTGCAGTTCTGCCGCCATCGTTTCGCGGTCAGCCGGTTCACTCAGGCGAAAACGACCAGAACTGATATCCAGCGTCGCATAGCCGAATCCTTTGCTGTCCTGCCAGATAGCAGCCAGCAGGTTGTCCTGACGTTCCTGCAATAGCGCTTCATCGCTGATGGTGCCCGGCGTAACGATACGCACAACTTTGCGCTCGACCGGCCCTTTGCTGGTCGCCGGATCGCCAATCTGTTCACAAATAGCAACGGACTCGCCCTGATTCACCAGTTTGGCGAGATAGTTTTCCACCGCATGGTAGGGAATCCCCGCCATCGGGATCGGCTCTCCCGCTGAAGCGCCGCGTTTGGTCAGTGAAATATCCAGCAGTTGTGACGCACGTTTTGCGTCGTCATAAAACAGTTCGTAAAAGTCACCCATCCGGTAGAACAGCAGGATCTCGGGATGCTGGGCTTTCAGCTTGAGATACTGCTGCATCATTGGCGTATGGGCGTCAAAATTTTCTATTGCACTCATGGGGTTATGTCCGGTTCCCTGATATTAAATGGGGTGTGATGGTTTTTATTTTCGTTGTAATCACATAAGGCGCACATGATACCGGAGTTAATCATTTCAGGGGAAGAAGCGAACGGCGAGTTCTTGATGGTGATTCCGGGAAAGATGCTGTTTTGCAGCTTTTGCGTGATGCTTATGAAGCAAGTACGCAAAATTGTATCAGTTGGCGAACCCTTCTTCTTCAGAGCCATAGTCCCCTTTCAAATTAAGTTGTAATATAAATACATCTTAATGAGGTGGAGGCAGCATGTCCGGCAAGCGTATCTCTCGTGAAAAATTGACGATTAAAAAAATGATCGATCTTTATCAAGCGAAATGCCCGCAGGCGTCAGCGGAGCCGGCGCATTACGAGGCATTGTTTGCTTATGCGCAAAAACGGCTGGATAAATGTGTGTTCGGCGAAGACAAACCCGCCTGTAAGCAGTGTCCGGTGCACTGTTACCAGTCTGCAAAGCGTGAAGAGATGAAACAGATTATGCGTTGGGCCGGGCCGCGCATGCTGTGGCGTCATCCGATCCTAACCGTACGCCATCTCATTGATGACAAGCGTCCGGTGCCGGAGTTGCCAGAAAAATATCGCCCGAAAAAACCTCGTGAATAGTATACCGGACAGGCAGATCTGTCCGGCACCTCAATGCAGTTAAACCAATGCCGATTTATCAATCCCCAGTCGTTTCATCCGTGATAGCAGTGTGGTGCGTTTTAGTCCCAGACGTTGCGCCGCGCCTTTCGGCCCGGCAACCACGCCGTTAGTCTCTTTTAATACACGCACAATTAGCTGATATTCATCTTCGCCCTCCTGAGCGACGACCGTTGCAGTCGGCGGCATTTTAGGTTCCGGTAAAGCAATATCAGGCAATGACAGCTGCAGCACGTTGCCACGTGTCAGCAATACCGCGCGCTCAATGACGTTTTCCAGCTCGCGTACGTTACCTGGCCACTCCATATTGCTCAACGCGCGCAATGTTTCGGCAGGAATGCTGTCGATATTACGCCCCAGACGGCGGGCAATTTTAAAAGTAAAGGCTTTCGCCAGCAGCGGAATATCTTCCGGACGCTCGCGTAGTGGCGGCAGGTGAATCGGGAATACGTTCAGGCGGTAATAGAGATCGCTACGGAACTCGCGGTCGGCAACCATTTTTTTCAGATCGCGGTTAGTCGCGGCAATTAAACGCACGTCCGTCTGTATAATTTTATTACTGCCGAGACGTTCAAACTCCTGTTCCTGTAATACACGCAGCAACTTCGGTTGTAACTCCAGCGGCATATCACCCACTTCATCGAGGAACAGGGAGCTTTTATCCGCCAGTTCAAAACGACCGATACGCTGGGCGCTGGCTCCGGTAAACGCACCACGCTCATGACCAAACAGATCGCTTTCTAACAATCCGGCAGGCATCGCCGCGCAGTTCATTTTTACCATGCGGCGATTATTACGCCCACTGAGATTATGGATCGCGCGGGCAATCAGCTCTTTACCGGTGCCAGTTTCACCGAGGATCAGAACTGTACTGTCACTTTGTGCCACCATTTCAACTTGTTTAAGCACGCTGTACATGGCTTCACTGCGACCAATAATCTCGCCAAATTCACTATCAACATTGTTGAGCTGCTCGGTCAGGGCGAGATTTTCATCAACCAGTCGTTCTTTCAGACGATGAATTTCCTGATAGGCAAGGGCGTTATCGACAGCGATTGCCACACGTTCGGCAATCTGGCGCAGTAAATTCAGATTGGTCGTGGTAAACACTTTCTCTTCGCATTGCGCCAGTTTCAGCACGCCCAGCATGGTGTCGCCAGACATCAGCGGTAACAGGCACAAGGTTTGAATCTGGTTGCCCCAGGTGTCGAACAACATGCGTTCGTAGGGGGCTAAATTATCTCGCTCGTGGAGATTAATCAGCAGCATCTCTTTGCTTTTAAACACGCGTTCGGTGAGGGTTCCTGCTTCATCGACTTCGCTCTGTTCGTGAGCGGGATGCTGTTTATCAAGATAGTGAGTGGAGTAGATGTTGAGTTTGTTTTTACGGTGGCTGCGTAAGACGATGCTGATATCGTCAATGTCGAAATAGTAATGGATTTCTTTGGCGACTTCGCTGACCAGTTCGTCCATATCCAGACGAGAAAGCACCGCGTTGGTGATGGCAACCAGGATGCGGAAGTTATCGCGTTCCCGGCATAACAACTCATAGTCGACATTATTGACGACGCGGCTCTGGATTTGTTCGGTGACGACAGAAATGATCTGCGTAAAAGTTTGCAGGCGATTGAACTCTTTTTCACTCCACGGGCGATCGTCATAACGAATAAATTCACAGCCACCAAAAATATGCCCTTCCGCCGCCAGTGGCATCAGGCAATAGTGACCAAATTTGGGGTATAGCCCACCAGCGGCCAGCTGCGGCCAGGTTTCACAAAATTCTTCGTAACTGCAATGCAGTGTATCAGGGCGCGACAAAATGCTGCGCACCGGACCGTGTGCCAGAACAGTTTCGTCTTCATAATTTATGGGGGTGTCTTTTTCACGCGACGCGTAATAAGACGCACGTTGAGTCTGCGCTTGCCACAACACAATAGCTGCATTGTCGGCGAGCGCAGAACGCTTTACCAATTGCGAAAGAGCCTCACACAGCGAGGCCAGATCGGGCTGCTGCAATAGTGTCCGAGTGATGTCGAACAACCCTTGTTGTCCGAGATCACTCATCGGTGTATATGACATTTTGTTCTTCCAGGAAAGCACCGCAAAGCGGTGCAAAAGGTCATTGACTAACTATAGGAGATTTAGAATTTTATTAGCATATACGCGGAAGCGGTTCGGCGTGTGGTAAATCGAGGGTTCGTTTCACGCCATACAGACCGGCAAGACGAACACCTTTACGTTCCACCACTTCACCAATCAGCGCCGCGTCTTTCCCCAGTGGATGGGAATGTAACGCCGCCAGCACTTGCTCTGCTGCGTTGCGTTCAACGGCGATCACCAGTTTGCCTTCGTTGGCAAAGTTAAGGGCGTCCAGCCCCAGCAGTTCGCAAACGCCGCGCACGGCAGGTTTAACCGGCAGTGCCGCTTCTGAAATTTCAATACCACAACCGCAGGCTGCCGCGAACTCATGAACTACCGCGTTCACTCCACCACGGGTGGCGTCACGCAGTGCCTTCACACCGGGAATATCACGCAGCGTCTGGATGAGCGGCGTCAGCACTGCGCAGTCGCTGACCAGTTCGCCATCCAGCCCCAGTTGCTCGCGCAGATTAAGAATAGTTGCTCCGTGGTCGCCGAGAGTTCCACTCACCAGCAGAACATCGCCTGCGGTTAGCGTCTGTGCGCCCCAGTGAATATTCGCCGGGATCGCGCCCATGCCAGCGGTGTTGATAAACAGTTTATCTGCCGCGCCGCGTTGCACCACTTTAGTGTCGCCAGTAACGATGGCAATGCCTGCCGCGCGGGCGGTTTCTGCCATGCTGGTCACCACGGCTTTTAGCGTCTCCATCGGCAATCCCTCTTCGAGGATAAAGCCACAAGAGAGATAGCGCGGAATAGCGCCACTGACCGCAACGTCATTCGCGGTGCCACAAATCGCCAGCTTGCCAATATTGCCACCAGGAAAGAACAGCGGGTCGATGACGTAGCTGTCGGTGGAGAACGCCAGACGGTCGCCTTCTGCCACCAGCTGCGCCAGCTCAAGGCGCGCCTGGTCTTCCTGTTCTGCCAGCCACGGATTGGCAAAAGCTTCCATAAACAGGCTGTTGATTAATTGCTGCATCGCCTGGCCGCCGCTGCCGTGGGCGAGTTGGATATTATTCACGCTTCACTCTCCTGCTGACGATACTGATACCACGCGGCGCATGCTCCTTCGGAGGAAACCATCAGCGCGCCAAACGCGGTTTGAGGATTACAGGTGTTACCAAACAGCGGGCATTGATGCGGCTTACATTTGCCCGTCAATACTTCGCCACAACGTGCGCGCGGGTCATCGCAAACCTGCTGCGGTGCCGGGCGGAAATGCGCTTCGGCGTCAAATCGTTGATAGTCTGGCGTCAGGTGTACACCAGAAGATTCAATCACGCCTAAGCCGCGCCATTCGCTGTCGCCGTTGACGCAGAAGACATCCGCAATCGCCTGTTGCGCCAGCAGGTTACCGGCATCCGGCACCACCCGACGATACTGATTCTCCACCTTGCTGTGGGCCGCTATTTTCTGCTCCACCAGCATGACCACGCCTTGTAGTAGATCAAGCGGTTCGAATCCAGCAACCACCAGAGGACGATGAAAATCACTGGCGATAAAATTATAGGCGTCGGTGCCGATAACCATACTGACGTGGCCCGGCGCGAGGAACGCATCGATACCGTTATCCGGCTGTTCCAGCAAACTGCGTAGCGTTGGGATCAGCGTAATATGCTGGCAGAAAAAGTAAAAATTTTGCACATCGCGGGCTTTCGCCTGTTGCAGAGTGATGGCCGTCGTCGGCATGGTGGTTTCAAACCCTAAGCCGAAGAACACCACTTTACGAGTTGGATTCTCCTGCGCCAGTTTTAACGCATCCATTGGCGAGTAAACGATGCGAACATCGGCACCGCGCGCTTTTGCCTGTAACAGCGACCCCTGTTTCCCCGGCACGCGCATGGCGTCGCCAAAGGTACAGAAGATGACTTCCGGATGGCTGGCAATCTCCACGCAGGTGTCGATTCTTCCCATCGGCAGTACACATACCGGGCAACCCGGACCGTGGATAAACTCAACGTTTTCCGGCAGTAACTGGTCGAGGCCGAATTTAAAAATGGCGTGGGTATGACCGCCGCACACTTCCATAATCCGCAGAGGGCGTTCAGCGGTGTAAGAGAGATGTGAAGCACGTTCGCGTAGATGCTCAATTAACTGCATCACCTGTTCCGGCGCGCGATATTCATCAACAAAACGCATTATTTTTCCTCGCCATACAACAGCGCGCCGACATCCGGCTCAACGTCAAACATGTTTTGTAAGGCGTCGAGGGTGTCGCGCGCTTCGGCTTCATTAATTACGCTCATGGCAAAGCCAACGTGAACCAGTACCCACTGGCCCACGCGTGGCTGACCGTTTTCATCGCAGCTGCCGACTAACGTTAGATCGACGTCGCGCTGAATACCGCAGACGTCGACTTTCGCCTGGTTGCCGTCAATGGTGCGGATCTGGCCGGGAACGCCTATGCACATCGCTGTGTCTCCAGCCAGTTCAGCCACTGGTCCATCCCTTCGCCGCTGGTGGCGGAAATAAGGATGATTTCAATTTCTGGATTGACTTCGCGGGCGCAGGCGATGCACTTCTCAACGTCGAAATTGAGATACGGCAGCAGGTCAACTTTGTTGAGCAGCATCAGCGAGGCGGCGGCAAACATATGGGGATATTTCAGCGGTTTGTCTTCACCTTCGGTAACGGAAAGCACCGCCACTTTGTGTTTTTCACCGAGATCGAAGCTGGCCGGGCATACCAGGTTGCCAACGTTTTCGATAAACAGAATACCGTTATCGTCCAGTGGCAGGCGCGGCGCGGCGTCGGCAATCATCTGTGCGTCAAGATGGCAACCTTTACCGGTATTCACCTGAATCGCTGGCGTGCCGGTAGCGCGAATGCGCGCGGCATCGTTCACGGTTTGCTGGTCACCTTCAATAACTGCGCACGGAACGCTGTCTTTCAGGCGCATCAAGGTTTCCGTCAGCAGGGTGGTTTTACCGGAACCAGGGCTGGAAACCAGGTTGAGTACCAACTGATTGCGGGCAGCAAAGCGCGCTCGGTTGCGTTCAGCCAGACGGTTGTTTTTGTCCAGCACGTCAATTTCGACTTCCAGCATCCGACGCTGGCTCATGCCCGGCGCGTGAGTGCCCGCTTCGCCATGACCGTAATGCAGGTCGCCTTCTTCAGTCTGGCTGGGGGTAAATTCAGGCGCTTTAATGCCGGTGATTTTCATCTTCGGGCGTGCCGCCGGGGCAAATGGCGCGCTACGAAACGCGGAATGAGGGTTATGTTCATCACCCTCGATATACAGGTTGCCTTCACCGCAACCGCATGTTGTACACATCGCTCACTCCTGGTCTATTTCTATCCGCCGAATCTGTAAACCGTCGTCTGCCACAATTTGTAGCATGTCGCCATGACACTGTGGACAGCGTCGGACGCGCTGGGTTAATAGCGTCACATATTGTTGGCATGTTTCGCACCAGCATTCGGCCTCTTGTTCTTCGAGGTGCAGTTTACAACCTTCCGCCACGCTGCCGCGGCAAACCAGATCAAAACAAAAGGCAAGAGAGCTGGTTTCGACACAAGAAAATGCGCCAATTTTGAGCCAGACCCCAGTTACGCGTTTTGCACCGTGTTTTGCGGCCTGCTGTTCGATCAATTCCAGTGCCCGTTGGCAGAGGGTTATTTCGTGCATATCGCCTCCCATTAACTATGGCCAGCTACAAGCAATAATTGTGCCAGTGTTGATTATCCCTAAAGTGAATAATGTCGATGATGTCGAAATGACACGTCGACACGGCGACGAAATTCACCAGAATCCTAAAAATCTCTTTTATAACAATAAATTAAAAGTTGGCACAAAAAATGCTTAAAGCTGGCATCTCTGTTAAACGGGTAACCTGACAATGACTATTTGGGAAATAAGCGAGAAAGCCGATTACATCGCACAGCGGCATCGTCGCCTACAGGACCAGTGGCATCTCTACTGCAATTCGCTGGTTCAGGGGATCACGTTATCGAAAGCGCGCCTGCATCACGCCATGAGCTGTGCGCCAGACAAAGAACTCTGTTTCGTCCTTTTTGAACATTTTCGCATTTACGTCACCCTGGCGGATGGCTTTAACAGCCACACCATCGAGTATTACGTCGAAACGAAAGAGGGTGAAGAAAAACAGCGGATTGCGCAGGCACAATTGAGCATTGACGGAATGATAGATGGCAAGGTCAACATCCGCGATCGCGAACAGGTACTGGAACACTATCTCGAAAAAATCGCTGGCGTTTACGACAGCTTATACACCGCCATTGAAAACAATGTACCGGTGAATTTAAGCCAACTGGTAAAGGGACAAAGCCCGGCGGCATGAGCTGAGGCTTTGCCCGTTTTGCAGGCGTTACGCCTGTTTGGGGATGGGCGTGTCGATGAGTGTCGAAAATGACATTTCATCGGCATGTTTTCGTCAAAAATGACAATCACCTGAGGAATGCCTGGTGAATCGTTTTGTAATTGCTGACTCCACGCTCTGTATCGGCTGCCACACCTGTGAGGCCGCCTGTTCAGAGACGCATCGCCAGCACGGCCTGCAATCAATGCCGCGCCTGCGAGTGATGCTAAATGAAAAAGAATCTGCGCCGCAGCTCTGTCACCACTGTGAAGATGCACCTTGTGCGGTGGTCTGCCCGGTTAACGCTATCACCCGCGTTGATGGGGCAGTGCAGCTGAATGAAAGCCTGTGCGTAAGCTGCAAACTGTGCGGCATCGCCTGCCCGTTTGGCGCAATCGAATTTTCCGGCAGCCGTCCGCTGGATATTCCGGCAAACGCCAATACTCCGAAAGCACCACCGGCACCGCCTGCTCCGGCGCGTGTCAGCACGTTGCTTGACTGGGTGCCGGGTATTCGCGCGATCGCCGTCAAATGTGACCTCTGTAGCTTTGATGAACAAGGTCCGGCCTGCGTGCGGATGTGCCCAACCAAAGCCCTGCATCTGGTGGATAACACCGATATCGCCCGCGTCAGCAAGCGTAAGCGTGAGCTGACCTTTAACACGGACTTTGGCGATCTCACCTTGTTTCAGCAGGCTCAAAGTGGAGAGGCTAAATGAGCGCAATTTCCCTGATCAATAGCGGCGTGGCGTGGTTTGTTGCCGCCGCTGTTCTGGCATTTCTCTTTTCTTTTCAAAAGGCGTTAAGCGGCTGGATTGCCGGAATTGGCGGCGCGGTGGGTAGCCTGTATACGGCAGCCGCAGGCTTCACTGTGCTGACTGGCGCGGTTGGCGTGAGCGGCGCGTTGTCGCTGGTAAGCTACAATGTGCAAATCTCTCCGCTTAATGCGATTTGGCTGATAACCCTCGGCCTGTGCGGTCTGTTTGTCAGCCTTTACAACATTGACTGGCATCGCCATGCGCAGGTGAAATGCAACGGTTTGCAAATCAATATGTTGATGGCTGCTGCCGTCTGTGCCGTCATTGCCAGCAATCTGGGCATGTTCGTAGTAATGGCAGAAATCATGGCCCTGTGTGCGGTGTTCCTCACCAGCAACAGCAAAGAGGGCAAACTGTGGTTTGCGCTGGGGCGTCTTGGCACTTTGCTGCTGGCGATTGCTTGCTGGCTGCTGTGGCAACGTTACGGCACGCTGGATCTGCGCCTGCTGGATATGCGCATGCAACAGCTGCCGCTTGGTTCCGATATCTGGCTGCTCGGTGTGATTGGTTTTGGCCTGCTGGCCGGGATTATCCCGCTGCACGGCTGGGTGCCACAGGCTCATGCTAACGCCTCTGCGCCAGCTGCCGCGCTGTTTTCCACGGTGGTGATGAAAATTGGCCTGCTGGGTATTTTAACCCTGTCTCTGCTGGGCGGTAATGCGCCGCTGTGGTGGGGAATTGCACTTCTGGTACTCGGCATGATCACCGCGTTCGTCGGCGGTTTGTATGCGCTGATGGAGCACAACATTCAGCGTCTGCTGGCTTACCACACTCTGGAAAATATCGGCATCATCCTGCTGGGGCTGGGCGCTGGCGTAACGGGTATCGCGCTTGAACAACCGGCGCTGATTGCCCTTGGCCTGGTCGGTGGTCTGTACCATCTGCTTAACCATAGCCTGTTCAAGAGCGTACTGTTCCTCGGGGCTGGGAGCGTCTGGTTCCGTACCGGTCATCGCGATATCGAAAAACTCGGCGGTATTGGCAAAAAAATGCCGGTTATCTCCATCGCCATGTTGGTCGGTCTGATGGCAATGGCTGCGCTGCCACCGCTGAACGGTTTTGCCGGGGAATGGGTTATCTATCAATCCTTCTTCAAACTGAGCAATAGTGGCGCGTTTGTTGCCCGTCTTCTCGGGCCGCTGCTCGCCGTGGGGCTGGCAATTACCGGTGCGCTGGCAGTGATGTGTATGGCGAAAGTTTATGGCGTCACGTTCCTCGGCGCGCCGCGTACCAAAGAAGCCGAAAACGCCACCTGTGCGCCGCTCCTGATGAGCGTAAGCGTAGTGGCACTGGCGATTTGCTGCGTGATTGGCGGTGTTGCTGCGCCGTGGCTGCTGCCGATGTTGTCTGCTGCCGTACCTCTGCCGCTGGAGCCTGCTAATACAACCGTTTCTCAACCAATGATCACGTTGCTGCTGATTGCCTGCCCGCTGCTGCCATTCATCATTATGGCGATTTGCAAAGGCGATCGTTTGCCGTCGCGTTCCCGCGGCGCGGCCTGGGTGTGCGGCTACGACCATGAAAAATCAATGGTGATTACTGCTCACGGTTTTGCCATGCCGGTGAAACAGGCGTTTGCGCCGGTGCTGAAACTGCGCAAATGGCTGAATCCGGTGTCGCTGGTACCAGGCTGGCAGTGCGAGGGGAGTGCGTTGCTGTTCCGCCGGATGGCGCTGGTTGAACTGGCGGTGCTGGTGGTGATTATTGTTTCACGAGGAGCCTGAGAATGAGTGTTTTATATCCGTTAATTCAGGCGCTGGTGTTATTTGCCGTTGCGCCGCTGCTCTCCGGTATTACCCGCGTGGCGCGCGCCCGCTTGCATAACCGTCGCGGGCCGGGCGTGTTGCAGGAGTATCGCGACATTATCAAACTGCTGGGTCGTCAGAGCGTTGGTCCCGATGCCTCCGGCTGGGTGTTCCGCCTGACACCGTACGTAATGGTTGGCGTCATGTTGACTATCGCTACCGCGCTGCCGGTAGTGACTGTCGGTTCTCCGCTGCCTCAACTGGGGGATTTGATCACTTTACTGTATCTTTTCGCCATTGCGCGTTTCTTCTTTGCCATTTCTGGTCTGGATACCGGTAGTCCGTTTACTGCTATTGGCGCGAGCCGTGAAGCGATGCTGGGCGTGCTGGTTGAACCGATGCTGCTGCTTGGTCTGTGGGTCGCCGCGCAGGTGGCCGGTTCCACCAACATCAGCAACATCACCGACACCGTTTATCACTGGCCGCTGAGCCAGAGCATTCCGCTGGTGCTGGCGCTCTGTGCCTGCGCATTCGCCACCTTTATCGAAATGGGCAAACTGCCGTTCGACCTGGCGGAAGCCGAGCAGGAGCTGCAGGAAGGTCCGCTCTCTGAGTACAGCGGCAGCGGCTTTGGCGTCATGAAATGGGGTATCAGCCTGAAACAGCTGGTGGTGTTACAGATGTTCGTCGGGGTGTTTATTCCGTGGGGACAAATGGAAACCTTCACTGCCGGTGGGCTGCTGCTGGCGCTGGTGATTGCCATCGTCAAACTGGTGGTCGGCGTACTGGTTATCGCGCTGTTCGAAAACAGCATGGCCCGTCTGCGTCTTGATATTACTCCACGCATTACCTGGGCTGGTTTTGGCTTTGCATTTTTAGCGTTCGTCTCCTTGCTGGCGGCGTGATTAAAGAGAGTTTGAGCATGTCTGAAGAAAAATTAGGTCAACATTATCTCGCCGCGCTGAATGAGGCATTTCCGGGCGTCGTGCTGGACCACGCCTGGCAGACCAAAGATCAGCTGACTGTCACCGTGAAGATGAACTATCTGCCGGAAGTGGTGGAGTTCCTCTACTACAAGCAGGGGGGCTGGCTGTCGGTGCTGTTTGGTAACGACGAACGCAAACTGAATGGTCATTACGCCGTTTACTACGTGCTGTCGATGGAGAAGGGCACCAAGTGTTGGGTAACTGTTCGCGTCGAAGTTGACGCCAACAAACCAGAATATCCGTCCGTGACGCCGCGCGTTCCGGCGGCGGTGTGGGGCGAGCGTGAAGTGCGCGATATGTACGGTTTGATTCCGGTAGGGCTTCCGGATGAACGCCGTCTGGTGCTGCCGGATGACTGGCCGGATGAACTCTACCCGCTGCGTAAAGACAGCATGGATTATCGTCAACGTCCGGCACCAACTACTGATGCTGAAACCTACGAGTTCATCAACGAACTGGGCGACAAGAAAAACAACGTCGTGCCGATTGGTCCACTGCACGTCACTTCTGACGAACCGGGCCACTTCCGTCTGTTCGTCGATGGCGAAAACATTATCGACGCCGACTACCGCCTGTTCTATGTCCATCGCGGCATGGAAAAACTGGCGGAAACCCGCATGGGTTACAACGAAGTGACCTTCCTCTCCGACCGTGTGTGCGGGATCTGCGGCTTCGCCCACAGCACCGCTTACACCACGTCGGTGGAAAACGCGATGGGTATTCAGGTGCCAGAACGTGCGCAGATGATTCGCGCCATTTTGCTGGAAGTGGAACGCCTGCACTCGCATCTGCTCAACCTTGGACTTGCCTGCCACTTCACTGGCTTTGACTCCGGTTTTATGCAGTTCTTCCGCGTGCGTGAAACCTCCATGAAAATGGCGGAGATCCTTACCGGTGCGCGTAAAACTTACGGCCTGAACCTGATCGGCGGGATTCGTCGCGATCTGCTGAAAGATGACATGATCCAGACCCGTCAACTGGCGCAGCAGATGCGTCGTGAAGTGCAGGAGCTGGTGGATGTGCTGCTGAGCACACCGAACATGGAACAGCGCACTGTCGGCATTGGTCGTCTGGACCCGGAAATTGCCCGCGACTTCAGTAACGTCGGCCCGATGGTCCGCGCCAGCGGTCACGCCCGCGATACCCGTGCCGATCACCCGTTTGTTGGTTATGGCCTGCTGCCAATGGAAGTCCACAGCGAGCAGGGCTGCGACGTGATTTCCCGTCTGAAAGTGCGTATCAACGAAGTCTATACCGCGCTGAACATGATCGACTACGGTCTGGATAACCTGCCGGGCGGCCCACTGATGGTGGAAGGCTTTACCTACATTCCACACCGTTTTGCGCTGGGCTTTGCCGAAGCGCCGCGTGGCGATGATATCCACTGGAGCATGACCGGCGACAACCAGAAGCTGTACCGCTGGCGCTGCCGTGCCGCGACCTACGCGAACTGGCCGACCCTGCGCTACATGCTGCGCGGCAACACCGTTTCTGATGCGCCGCTGATTATTGGTAGCCTGGACCCTTGCTACTCCTGTACCGACCGCATGACCGTGGTCGATGTGCGTAAGAAGAAGAGCAAAGTGGTGCCGTACAAAGAACTTGAGCGCTACAGCATTGAGCGTAAAAACTCGCCGCTGAAATAAGGAATCGCCATGTTTACCTTTATCAAAAAAGTCATCAAAACCGGCACGGCGACCTCGTCTTACCCGCTGGAGCCGATTGCGGTTGATAAAAACTTCCGTGGTAAGCCAGAGCAGAGCCCGCAACAGTGCATCGGCTGTGCAGCCTGCGTCAATGCCTGCCCGTCAAACGCCTTAACGGTTGAAACTGATCTCGCCACCGGTGAGCTGGCATGGCAGTTCAATCTCGGTCGCTGCATCTTCTGTGGACGCTGCGAAGAAGTCTGCCCGACGGCGGCGATCAAACTGTCGCAAGAGTACGAACTGG
This sequence comes from Escherichia sp. MOD1-EC6021, assembly GCF_002965245.1. Lineage (NCBI taxonomy): Bacteria > Pseudomonadati > Pseudomonadota > Gammaproteobacteria > Enterobacterales > Enterobacteriaceae > Escherichia > Escherichia sp. MOD1-EC6021. The sequence goes on from NZ_PTRU01000015.1 coordinate 103,791, forward strand.
CGGTGTGGAAGAAAGAAGATTTCCTGCAACAGTCTCGCTTCGCGCTGTGCAACTGCCGCGTCTGTAATCGTCCTTTCGCCGTCCAGAAAGAGATCGATTACGCCATTGCGCTGCTTAAGCACAATGGCGACAGCCGCGCGGAAAACCACCGCGAAAGCTTTGAGACTTGCCCGGAATGTAAGCGCCAGAAATGCCTGGTGCCGTCCGACCGTATTGAACTGACTCGCCATATGAAAGAGGCCATCTGATGAGCAATTTATTAGGCCCCCGTGACGCCAACGGCATTCCGGTCCCGATGACGGTGGATGAATCCATCGCCAGTATGAAGGCGTCGTTACTGAAAAAAATCAAACGTTCTGCCTACGTTTACCGCGTGGACTGCGGCGGCTGCAACGGCTGCGAAATTGAAATTTTCGCAACCTTATCGCCGCTGTTCGATGCAGAACGCTTCGGCATTAAAGTCGTTCCGTCTCCGCGTCATGCGGATATTTTACTGTTTACCGGCGCGGTCACCCGTGCAATGCGATCCCCTGCGCTGCGTGCGTGGCAGTCCGCGCCGGACCCGAAAATCTGTATCTCCTACGGTGCCTGCGGTAACAGCGGCGGGATCTTCCACGATCTCTACTGCGTGTGGGGGGGTACGGATAAAATCGTCCCGGTGGATGTCTACATTCCGGGGTGCCCGCCAACGCCAGCCGCCACGCTGTACGGCTTTGCAATGGCGCTCGGCCTGCTGGAGCAGAAAATTCACGCCCGTGGGCCGGGTGAACTGGATGAACAACCGGCAGAGATCCTGCATGGCGATATGGTGCAGCCGCTGCGTGTAAAAGTAGATCGCGAAGCACGCCGCCTGGCGGGTTATCGTTACGGTCGCCAGATTGCCGATGATTTCCTGACGCAGTTAGGGCAGGGTGAAGAGCAGGTTGCACGCTGGCTGGAAGCGGAAAACGATCCGCGTCTGAACGAGATTGTCAGCCATCTGAATCATGTTGTTGAAGAGGCGCGTATTCGATGAGTGAAAAGGTGGTGTTCAGTCAACTGAGCCGTAAATTTATTGATGAGAACGATGCCACGCCCGCCGAGGCGCAGCAGGTGGTCTATTACAGCCTGGCGATTGGTCACCACCTTGGGGTTATCGATTGCCTGGAAGCCGCGCTCACCTGCCCGTGGGATGAATATCTGGCATGGATTGCCACTCTGGAGGCGGGCAGCAAAGCCCGCCGCAAAATGGAAGGCGTGCCGAAATATGGTGAGATCGTTATCGACATTAACCATGTGCCGATGCTGGCCAACGCATTCGATAAAGCCCGGGCAACGCAAACTTCGCAGCAGAAAGAATGGAGTACCATGCTGTTAAGTATGCTGCATGATATTTATCAGGAAAATGCCATCTATTTGATGGTGAGGAGACTGCGTGACTGACGTTTTACTCTGTGTTGGCAATAGCATGATGGGCGATGATGGCGCAGGTCCGCTGCTGGCGGAAAAGTGCGCCGCCGCGCCGAAAGGTAACTGGGTGGTGATTGACGGCGGTAGCGCACCGGAAAACGACATTGTCGCCATCCGCGAACTGCGCCCGACACGACTGCTGATTGTCGACGCCACGGATATGGGGCTAAACCCCGGCGAGATCCGCATCATCGATCCGGATGACATCGCCGAGATGTTTATGATGACTACCCATAACATGCCGCTGAACTACCTTATCGACCAGTTGAAAGAAGATATTGGTGAAGTGATTTTCCTCGGTATCCAGCCGGATATCGTCGGTTTTTACTACCCGATGACCCAGCCGATTAAAGACGCCGTAGAAACCGTTTATCAACGACTGGAAGGCTGGGAAGGGAATGGCGGATTTGCTCAGTTAGCGGTGGAAGAAGAGTAGTTTTTCAGTAAGGAATTCAGGGAATTGAAAATCAGAACAGGGATGTGCGCTTTTTTATTTTGCTTAGTGCTTCCTGCGCAGGCTACCAGCTTTACCGAATATCTGCCAATGAGTGACAGCGAATACGCGCAAAAGCGGGCGCTGAAACCTCTCCTGACTATGCCTTATTATACCGAGCAAACCTGGCATTTTAGAAAAGTGGGCGTTGCTGGCGTGAAGCTTGAGAAGATGCCAAATGAAGAGGATTACTGGCAATTAACTGCTAAAGACCGCGCCGGGAAATCCTGGAAGGTGCCTGTGGGTATGCTGGCAAATATGGCGGGCAAAGGGCAACTCTATCGCGCCGATCTGGATCGTAACGGCATTCAGGATCTGGTTATCTGGTTACCAAGTGCTGGTAATGGTCTGGCTCCTTATGCACATTTAATCCTTATGACGTTCACGCGCGATGGTCGTCCCTGTGTCTTTGAACCCTGGGGATTCTACACCGCAAGCAAAACTGGCGTAGATGATTTGCTGGATTTGCAAGGCAATGGCCACACACAATTGCTGGATATGCAGTTTAATTCTGGTTACTGGATAACCAGTCTGTATCAGGTAAAAGACGCCAAATGGCAACGTGTTCACGGCTGGTTTGGCAAGTTAAGCTATCCCGCGCTCACGCGTTTCACTTATACCCCCAACCGTAAACTCGTCCTCAAACCCATTGCCGGGCGTGACCCGCAAACGGAAGATTTAGCGCTGACGCAGCGTTGTTTGATAACAGGGGATGTGCTTGATGGGGTGAATCAGAACTGACTTTTTGCAGAGTGTCTATGTGGGCGATTACGTGCAGACAGACGTCACGTCAATACAGAGAGAACAAAGAATGACTGCTAATGCTGCACGCGCTGTTAAAGCAACAAGAGAACTGGTCAATGCAGTCCCCTTTCTGGGAGGCAGTGACTCAGAAGATGATTATCGTGAAGCACTGGAACTGGTCGAATATTTGATTGAAGAAGATGACACCAATCCACTTATCGACTTTCTGGCGAGCCGCATTGCAGAGTATGAAAACAACCACGAAAAGTTTGCAGAGTTCGACAAAGCCGTTGCTGCAATGCCGGTTGGCGTGGCGTTACTTCGCACGTTGATTGATCAACATAATCTGACCTATGCGGATTTGAAGAACGAAATCGGCTCTAAATCCCTGGTCAGTCAGATTTTGTCTGGACAACGATCCTTGACGATATCCCACATTAAGGCACTTTCAGCCCGATTTGGCGTTAAGCCGGAATGGTTTCTTTGATTTTTGACAGATGCCAAACGCCAGATTGCCCGATGCGCTGCGCTTATCGGGCCTACATGTCGCACGAACTATGTAGGCCGGATAAGGCGTTCACGCCGCATCCGGCACGGTTACTTACTCTAAATCTTCACCATTACTGGCAATCACTTTTTTATACCACCAGAATGATTTCTTACGCGTGCGCGCCAGCGTGCCGTTGCCTGCATCGTCACGGTCTACATAGACAAAACCGTAGCGTTTGCTCATTTCACCCGTTGACGCGGAAACTAAATCAATACAGCCCCAGGTGGTGTAGCCCATCAGCGGAATGCCGTCTGCAATCGCTTCGCCCATTGCGCGGATATGTTCGCGTAAATAGCTGATGCGATAGTCGTCGTTAATCTCACCGTTGGCAGCAAATTCATCTTTTGCGCCCAGGCCGTTTTCCACCAGAAACAGCGGCTTCTGATAACGGTCATACATCATGTTCATAGTGATACGCAGACCGAGTGGATCAATACCCCAGCCCCAGTCGCTCACCTGTAGATACGGGTTACGCAGCGATTTCACCACGTTCGCCGCACTGCTGTTGTTGGCGTTCATCTCCGCCGAGGCGCAGCGCGAGGCGTAATAGCTGAAAGAGACAAAATCGACGGTGTTTTTCAGGATTTCATCATCGCCCGGTACTTTGTCGATGGTTACCCCTTTTTCGCGGAATACGCGGGCAGAGTAAGCCGGATACGCCCCCCGCGCCTGCACATCGATAAAAAACAGGTTTTCCCGATCTTTCTCCAGCGCCGCCCAGACATCTTCCGGCTTGCAGCTGTAAGGGTAGAAGTTGCCGCCCGCCAGCATACAGCCCACCTGATTTTGCGGGTTAACCTCATGGGCGATTTTGGTAGCTAACGCACTGGCAACCAGCTGGTGGTGCGCAGCCTGATATTTCACCTGATCCTGATTTTCCCCTTCTTCAAACACCAGACCCGCGCCGGAGAACGGGCTATGCAACATAATGTTGATTTCATTGAAGGTGAGCCAGTATTTCACCAGGCCATCAAATGCTTCAAAGCAGGTCCGGGCGTAGCGGCTGAAAAACTCCACCAGCTTGCGGTTACGCCAGGAGCCATATTCAGTGACCAGATGCATCGGCACGTCGAAGTGACACAACGTGACCAGCGGTTCGATACCGTACTTTTTACACTCTTCAAAAACCGTGCGGTAAAAAGCAATGCCCTGCTGGTTGGGCGTCAGTTCATTGCCCTGCGGAAAGAGGCGGCTCCAGGCAATCGAGGTGCGAAAAACCTTGAATCCCATCTCTGCCATCAGGGCGATATCTTCTTTATAACGATGATAAAAATCCGTTGCCTCATGGCTGGGATAAAACTCGTCATCGCGCAACTGAAAACGTTTTTCCAGCCCCAGTTTCACCGCCATTCGATGTTCGCCGTGCGGGATCATATCGACCGTGGTCAGCCCTTTGCCGCCTTCACGGTACGCGCCTTCAGATTGGTTGGCGGCAAGCGCGCCGCCCCATAAAAAACCTTGCGGAAATACTGACATTTTCATCCTCAATTAAGACTTACTTCTTTGGCGACGGTCGGTTGTACGCTCTGATGCTTTCGCGCCTGGGCAGCCGCTTCCTCAACAGGAATATCCTCAAAGCCGAGCAACAGTGTGAGGATAAACGACAGCACGATCGCCAGCGCCATGACGGCGAACACCCAGACGATGCTCATTGGATTCGCCGGATCGAAGAACTGCACGCTGGTAAATAATCCCGGCGCTGCCATTGAGTGGCTGGCAAGCCCCGCCATACCGGCAACCGCGCCGCAAATAAAACCGCTGATAAGACTGGCGATAAGCGGACGTTTCAGGCGGATCGCCACGCCGTATAACGCGGGTTCGGAAATCCCCGCCATAATGGCTGATGCCGCCGCAGCCAGCGCCGTCTGGCGCAGTTCCGGGTTTTTCGTTTTCCACGCCACCGCCAGCGATGAACCACCCAGCGACAGGTTAGCGCCGATTTCTGACGGCATGACCATCCCTTCTTTGCCGGTTTCGGCAATAGTTTGAATGATGGTTGGCGTAAAGACGCGGTGCATTCCAGTCATTACCAGCAGAGGCCACAGTGCGCCCATAATGGCGACTGAAAGCCAGCCCAGATAACCATGAATGGTGTAAACCAGCGCCGAAATGGCGCTACCGATCCAGATACCAATCGGGCCAATCAGCAGGATTGCCAGCGGTGCGGCAATCAACACAATCAGCATCGGCTTGAGGAAGTTTTTCGTCACCGCTGGCGTAATGCTGTCCACCCAGCGTTCGATATATGACAGGCACTAGGTCATCACTAGCGCCGGGATCACTGTGTAGGTGTATTTCACCGCGGTGACCGGAATCAGGGCAAATTCAACATGTTCACCCTGGGCTGCTTTCGCCATCAGCTCAATAAAACTCGGATGTACCAGCACACCCGCAATGGCAATCGCCAGCGACATATTGGTTTTAAATTTAATGGCGGCAGAAGCAGCGACCATCAGCGGCAGGAAGAAGAAAGCACCATCACCAATCACATTGAGAATGGTTAAGGTCGGCGATCCTTTTGTCAGCACGCCGCTCATCTCGAGGATCATCGCCAGCAGTTTGACCATCGATCCGCCGATGATCGCCGGGATCAGCGGTGACATGGTGCCGATCAGCGCATCCAGGATCCCCGCACCAATGCGACGTAGCGTGAGTTTGGGTTTCCCCACGGGCTGCGTGGGCTGCATATCTCCAGGTAACAAGCTGACAACTTCCTGAAAAGCCTGCGAAACCGTATTACCTATAATCACCTGACACTGGTTGTCACTACGTACCACACCGAGCACGCCGGAGATAGTTTTTAACGTTGGGCTGTCGATCAGTGCATCATCTTTGATAACAAAGCGCAAACGCGTCATACAGTGCGTGACTGCCGAGATGTTATCAACGCCGCCCAGTGCCGCTATCACCGAGCGTGCCAGCGCCGCATAATTTTTGGCCATCGGATTTTATCCTGTTATCAGTAGGGTAGAGGTAGTTGTTATCAGTCGACGTGACGGGAAATTGCCGATGCTGAAACGGAATTAAGAAACCGGTTTCACAAAATCATGAATAGTTGATACTGATTAAGCAAGAGAGTTAATTGCTCATTTTTTATATTTGTGAAACCGGTCACCTGAATATTTTTCCCGCTGCTTGCGCAAGGACAATCAGCCAACGGTGCAGTACACTGCGTTGATTGCGTGTAAAGGGATGAAAATGATGACGACGATGCTGGAAGTGGCGAAGCGCGCCGGGGTTTCAAAAGCGACCGTTTCCCGCGTGCTTTCAGGTAATGGCTACGTCAGCCAGGAAACTAAAGATCGCGTGTTTCAGGCGGTGGAAGAGAGCGGCTACCGCCCAAATTTGCTGGCGCGCAATCTGTCAGCGAAGAGTACCCAGACGCTGGGGCTGGTAGTGACCAACACGCTTTACCACGGCATTTATTTTAGTGAATTACTGTTTCATACCGCGAGAATGGCGGAAGAGAAAGGGCGTCAGCTGCTATTGGCAGATGGCAAACATAGCGCCGAAGAAGAACGCCAGGCGATTCAGTATCTACTGGATCTGCGCTGCGACGCCATTATGATTTACCCGCGCTTTTTAAGCGTGGATGAGATTGATGACATCATTGATGCACACAATCAGCCGATAATGGTGCTCAATCGCCGCCTGCGCAAAAACAGTAGCCATAGCGTCTGGTGCGATCATAAACAGACCAGCTTTAACGCCGTGGCAGAGTTGATAAACGCCGGACATCAGGAGATTGCTTTCCTTACCGGTTCGATGGATTCCCCCACCAGCATTGAACGCCTTGCCGGATATAAAGACGCGCTGGCGCAGCATGGTATTGCACTCAATGAAAAACTTATCGCTAACGGTAAATGGACGCCTGCCAGCGGGGCCGAAGGGGTAGAAACGTTGCTCGAACGTGGGGCTAAATTTAGCGCGTTAGTTGCCAGTAACGACGATATGGCGATAGGTGCGATGAAAGCGTTGCATTACCGTGGTGTAGCGGTGCCGGAGCAAGTATCGGTTATTGGATTTGATGATATCGCAATTGCCCCCTACACCGTTCCGGCGCTCTCCAGCGTAAAAATTCCGGTGACTGAGATGATTCAGGAAATAATTGGGCGGCTGATATTTATGCTCGATGGTGGTGCTTACACACCGCCGAAAACCTTCAGCGGAAAACTAATCCGCCGCGACTCACTCATTGCTCTTTCGCGATAAACATTGTCATCACATGTCATCGTCACTAGTGTCGATGACATCGTTTTTTCTGCACTGCAGAATTTAATTTCTTTAAATAACAATCAATTAAAAGTTGGCATGATTTGTGAATGTATCGGCGCATTAACTGTCATTGCTGGAGAATTTGATGAACCGTTTCATCATTGCTGACGCAAGTAAATGTATTGGTTGTCGTACCTGTGAAGTGGCGTGCGTGGTTTCTCATCAGGAGAATCAGGACTGTGCATCGCTGACCCCGGAAACTTTTTTACCGCGAATCCATGTCATTAAAGGTGTGAACATTTCCACGGCGACAGTCTGCCGTCAGTGTGAAGATGCACCGTGCGCTAATGTCTGCCCGAATGGTGCTATCAGCCGTGATAAAGGGTTTGTTCATGTCATGCAGGAACGTTGCATTGGTTGCAAAACCTGCGTTGTGGCTTGCCCGTATGGTGCGATGGAAGTGGTAGTGCGTCCGGTGATTCGCAACAGCGGCGCAGGGCTTAACGTACGCGCTGACAAAGCCGAAGCTAATAAATGCGACCTCTGTAACCATCGTGAAGACGGCCCGGCCTGTATGGCTGCTTGCCCGACCCATGCGCTGATTTGTGTCGATCGTAATAAACTTGAACAACTGAGCGCAGAAAAACGCCGCCGCACGGCGCTGATGTTCTAAAAATCTTACAGAACTGTTCTGGCATCAAAGGAATTCCCGGAAATATTCGTAGAATACGGAGCAGGCGGTATCGCCAACCTGTGACTACCGGATGCGACGCGGTCGTGTCCGGCTGGGCGGGTTACGCAATTCATGATGGCGGGAATAACTCAATGGCAAAAAACACATCTTGCGGTGTCCAACTGCGTATTCGTGGCAAAGTGCAGGGCGTCGGTTTTCGTCCCTTTGTCTGGCAACTGGCACAGCAATTAAATCTTCACGGCGATGTCTGTAATGACGGCGATGGCGTAGAAGTCCGGCTGCTGGAAGACCCGGAAACGTTTCTTGTTCAATTGCATCAGGATTGTCCGCCGCTGGCGCGTATTGATAGCGTCGAATGTGAGCCGTTTATCTGGATGCAGCCGCCCACTGAGTTCATCATCCGCCAGAGTGCGGGCGGCGTCATGAATACGCAAATTGTTCCCGATGCCGCTACTTGTCCTGCCTGTCTTGCCGAAATGAATACCCCAGGCGAACGGCGTTATCGTTATCCGTTTATCAACTGTACCCATTGCGGCCCGCGTTTCACCATTATTCGCGCGATGCCTTACGACCGTCCATTTACCGTGATGGCGGCGTTTCCGCTATGTCCGGCCTGCGATAAAGAATATCGCGACCCGCTCGATCGTCGCTTCCACGCCCAGCCGGTGGCCTGCCCGGAGTGTGGCCCACATCTTGAATGGCTAAGTCATGGTGAACATGCGAAACAAGAGGCGGCATTACAGGCGGCTATCGCTCAGTTAAAAATGGGCAACATTGTCGCTATCAAAGGGATTGGCGGATTTCATCTCGCCTGCGATGCGCTTAACAGTAACGCGGTGGCGACACTACGGGCGCGCAAACATCGCCCGGCGAAACCGCTGGCGGTTATGTTGCCAACGGCAGAAGGTTTGCCCGACGCTGCCCGTCAGTTGCTCACCACGCCCGCCGCGCCGATTGTACTGGTGGATAAAATATATGTTCCGGAACTTTGTGACGATATCGCCCCTGGCCTTAACGAAGTCGGGGTGATGTTGCCTGCGAATCCGCTCCAGCATTTGCTGTTACAGGAACTGCAATGCCCGCTGGTGATGACCTCCGGCAACCTGAGCGGTAAACCACCGGCTATCAGCAACGAACAGGCGCTGGAGGACTTGCAGGACATTGCCGACGGATTCTTGATTCATAACCGCGACATCGTGCAGCGGATGGATGATTCAGTGGTGCGCGAAAGTGGCGAAATGTTGCGCCGCTCGCGGGGGTATGTACCGGATGCGCTGGCTTTGCCTCCGGGCTTTAAAAATATTCCTCCTGTGCTGTGTCTCGGTGCGGATCTGAAAAATACCTTCTGTCTGGTGCGTGGTGAACAGGCGGTGTTGAGTCAACATTTGGGCGATTTAAGTGACGATGGCATTCAGATGCAGTGGCGCGAAGCGTTGCGTCTGATGCAAAACATCTACGATTTTACCCCGCAATACGTTGTGCATGACGCGCATCCGGGCTATGTCTCCAGCCAGTGGGCGCGCGAAATGAATCTGCCGACGCAAACGGTGCTGCATCATCATGCTCATGCGGCGGCGTGTCTGGCAGAACATCACTGGCCGCTGGATGGCAGTGATGTCATTGCTTTGACGCTCGACGGTATTGGTATGGGCGAAAACGGCGCTTTATGGGGCGGCGAGTGCTTGCGGGTGAACTATCGCGAATGCCAGCACCTGGGTGGCTTGCCTGCGGTGGCGCTTCCGGGGGGCGATCTTGCGGCAAAGCAGCCGTGGCGAAACCTGCTGGCGCAGTGCCTGCGCTTTGTGCCGGAGTGGCAGAATTACCCTGAAGCGGCAAGTGTGCAACAGCAAAACTGGAGCGTGCTGGCGCGGGCCATTGAGCGTGGAATTAACGCGCCGCTGGCGTCATCGTGCGGGCGTTTGTTCGATGCTGTGGCGGCGGCACTGGGCTGTGCGCCAGCCACGTTAAGTTATGAAGGTGAAGCGGCTTGCGCCCTCGAGGCGCTGGCGGCTTCATGCCAGGGAGTGACGCATCCGGTGACGATGCCGCTGGTGGACAATCAGCTGGATCTCGCCACTTTCTGGCAGCAGTGGCTGAACTGGCAGGCACCGGTTAATCAACGCGCGTGGGCATTTCATGATGCGCTGGCGCAGGGTTTTGCCGCGTTGATGCGTGAGCAGGCCACGATGCGTGGTATCACTACGCTGGTATTTAGCGGCGGGGTTATTCATAACCGTTTGCTGCGTGCACGTCTGGCGCATTATCTTGCTGATTTTACGTTGCTCTTCCCGCAGAGTTTACCTGCGGGGGATGGCGGGTTGTCTCTGGGGCAGGGGGTTATTGCTGCGGCCCGTTGGGTGGCGGGTGAAGCCCAGAACGGATAAACGTGTTGCATTTGGGCGCAGTGCCGGATGCGGCGTGAACGCCTTATCCGGCCTACACATGCGCTCCCCGTAGGTCGGATAAGACGCGCCAGCGTCGCATCCGACATTTTGGGCACACTAGCCTGCCTACATCGGCAAGGTTTTCAACAATCCAAACGCCTCTTTCATCCGATCCTCACTGACCACAAAAGCGCGAAGCTGGTCAGCATCGTCAACGCCGCGCGCCACCATTCCCTGGCTTTCGGTACAAATCTGCCAGCGCAAATCCCGACGCTGGGTTTCCCCTGCCAGATGCAGCGGTAATTCCGGCGTTTTGATTTTTACCAGCATGGCGGGAAGTTTCAGCGGTGCGTTTCCACCGAGCAAGTTCTTCGCCAGCACCATCGCGCTAAGTTGAATCGGCTGCAGGAACGGCAATACCTGACCGTTAATTTCTGCGCAATCGCCCAGCGCGTAAATATCGGCATTACTGGTTTGCAGATAACTATCGACGCAAACGCCGCGATTAATCGTCAGCCCTGTACGTCGTGCCAGGGCGGTTTCCGGGCGCAGTCCGGTGGCGGCAATTACCGCATCCACTTCGATGCTGCGCTGGCGGTCCAGCGTTGCCAGAATACCAGAATTCGTTTTTTCCAGCCCCTGCAACTGAGATTTCAACAGCAGATGAACGCCCATCTCCGTCAACCGATGCTGCAAGCGGCTGCTTACTTCCGGTGGCATTAACGACGCCAGAATACTGGCAGCGTTGTCGATTAGCGTGACCGCTTTGCCTGCCCGACAAAAATCCATCGCCAGCTCGCTACCAATCAAGCCACCGCCAACAATCAACACGCGTCGGGCATCCCGCAGTTGCGTTTCACAGGCGCGATACTCTTGCTGACTATTTAACGTCAGCATTAACTCACGCCCAGACACTGGCGGGACAAAGGCACTGGCACCAGTTGCCAGCACCAGCTTGTCGTATTGCCACTGATTATTCTGGCTTTTCACCACATGGGCTTCGGCATCGATATCCGTCACCCAGGTGTGCGGAAACAGGTGCAGATTAAACTGCTCGGCAAATTCACCCGCCGTCTGGCGGGTGAGGTCATCGGCACGTTGCCCCTGGCTGATAACATGGCTAAGATCAGGTTTGTTGTACTCATCCATGCTGTCGGCGGCAATCAGGGTTAATGGAATACTGGCGTCCTGTTTGCGAATATTTTTCACCAGTTGGCGGGCGGCGAAGCCCGAACCAATGATCACAATGCCGTTGCTCATTTTGCCTCCGATGCCAGTTCGTCAAAGACGTCTTTGCCAAGGGAGCATTCCGGGCACAGGAAGTTATCCGGGACTTCACTCCACGGCGTTCCTGGCGCAACGTCCTGCATTGGCTCGCCTTTTGCCTGATCGTAAATCCACTGGCAGACGCTGCACTGCATCCGTGGGCCGAGGTCAGCCGTCGTGGTGGCACAGGTTTCTTCTTTAACCACCGTATTCACCGTGCTCTGCGGCAGCGGCGAAAGCGCCCACTGACGGGCAATTTCACGACCGTGTTCACGGCATAACTCCAGCGCATCCTGGTCCGGTCGCCATTTGGCTTTCAGGCTAAGCGACATTTCGAAACCTGCATCCTGCAGGCGTGTGGAAAGACGATCCACCGCACCGCCGCTCCAGCCGTGAGAGCCGAAAGCACTGGCGCGTTTGTTACGGAAGCGTAATCCGGTCATCTCCTCCACCAGCCCGGCGATTTTAGGCATCATCACGTTATTCATCGTCGAAGTGCCGACCAGCACGCCTTTTGAGCGGAAGACATTGGTCAGGATTTCGTTTTTATCGCTTCGGGCGACGTTGAAAATTTTCACCGCTACGCGCGGGTCGGTTTCCGCAATCCCCTGGGCGATAGCGTCAGCCATCATGCGGGTGTTATTCGACATGGTGTCGTAGAAAATGGTGATTCTGTCTTCCTGATAATCCGCCGCCCATTTCAGGTACAGCTCGACAATTTGCGTCGGGTTATCGCGCCACACTACACCGTGAGAGGTGGCAATCATATCGACCGGCAAGTTAAAGCCCAGGATCTCGGTGATTTTCGGCGTTACCAGGCGGCTGAACGGTGTCAGGATATTGGCGTAGTAACGCTGACACTGCTCGAAAAGCTCGGTCTGATCCACTTCATCGTTGAAGAGATGCTCGTCGCAGTAGTGCTGACCGAAAGCATCGTTACTGAACAGCACCGCGTCGCCCGTCAGGTAAGTCATCATGCTGTCCGGCCAGTGCAGCATTGGCGTTTCGACAAAAATGAGCTGTTTGCCGTTGCCGATATCCAGCGTGTCGCCGGTTTTCACCACGTTGAAATTCCACTCTGGATGATGGTGATGACCATTTATTGAGTCGATAGCGTTGGCAGTACAATAGATCGGCGTATCGGGAATTTGCGCCATCAGTTCGGTCAGCGCCCCGGCGTGGTCCTCTTCAGCATGGTTAATCACGATGTAATCGATATCCGCCAGATCGATTTCATTACGCAGGTTCTGCACAAATTCGCGGCTGAATTTATGGTCGACGGTGTCGATCAGCACGTTTTTTTCTTCGCGAATGAGGTAGCTGTTGTAGCTGCTGCCGCGCAGCGTTTTATATTCTGTACCGTGAAAATCACGCACTTCCCAGTCACGTTGACCAACCCAATGAATGTTATTTTTCACCACAATAGACATAGCAACCTCAATTTATTCAGTGTGTTCTAAAAAGATGTCTTGCTAATTGCAGATTGCGTGCCAGTTTTTTATCTGATTGTTTTTACTATATAAATAAAATTATGCTCATTAATGAGTAGTCAAAATGACTATCAATAAAATGGTCGATATGACAATATCTATAGTCAAATTGACAGTGAGGCAAAGATGAGTTTTTCCGTTGATGTGCTGGCGAATATCGCCATCGAATTGCAGCGTGGGATTGGTCATCAGGATCGTTTTCAGCGCCTGATCACCACGCTGCGTCAGGTGCTGGAGTGCGATGCGTCTGCGTTGCTACGTTACGACTCGCGGCAGTTTATTCCGCTTGCCATCGACGGACTGGCAAAGGATGTACTCGGTAGACGCTTTGCCCTGGAAGGTCATCCACGGCTGGAAGCGATTGCCCGCGCCGGGGACGTGGTGCGCTTTCCCGCAGACAGCGAATTGCCCGATCCCTATGACGGTTTGATTCCCGGGCAGGAGAGTCTGAAGGTTCACGCCTGCGTTGGTCTACCGCTGTTTGCTGGACAAAACCTGATTGGCGCATTGACGCTCGACGGGATGCAGCCCGATCAGTTCGATGTTTTCAGCGACGAGGAGTTACGGCTGATTGCCGCTCTGGCGGCGGGGGCGTTAAGCAATGCGCTGCTGATTGAACAACTGGAAAGTCAGAATATGCTGCCGGGCGATGCCGCGCCATTTGAAGCGGTGAAAGAGACGCAGATGATCGGTCTGTCGCCAGGCATGACGCAATTGAAAAAAGAGATTGAGATTGTGGCGGCGTCCGATCTCAACGTCCTAATCAGTGGTGAGACGGGAACCGGTAAGGAATTGGTGGCGAAAGCGATTCATGAAGCCTCGCCACGGGCGGTGAATCCGTTAGTCTATCTCAACTGTGCCGCACTGCCGGAAAGTGTGGCGGAAAGTGAGTTGTTCGGGCACGTGAAAGGGGCGTTTACTGGCGCTATCAGTAACCGCAGTGGAAAGTTTGAAATGGCGGATAACGGCACGCTGTTTCTGGATGAGATCGGCGAGTTGTCGTTGGCATTGCAGGCCAAGCTGCTGCGGGTGTTGCAGTATGGCGATATTCAGCGCGTTGGCGATGACCGCAGTTTGCGGGTCGATGTGCGCGTGCTGGCGGCGACTAACCGCGACTTGCGCGAAGAGGTGCTGGCAGGGCGATTTCGTGCTGACTTGTTTCATCGCCTGAGTGTGTTTCCGCTTTCGGTGCCGCCGCTGCGTGAGCGGGGTGATGACGTCATTCTGCTGGCGGGGTATTACTGCGAACAGTGCCGCCTGCGGTTGGGGCTTTCCCGCGTGGTGTTAAGTTCCGGGGCGCGGAATTTATTGCAACATTATAGTTTCCCGGGGAACGTGCGCGAACTGGAACATGCTATTCATCGGGCGGTGGTGCTGGCGAGAGCGACCCGCAGCGGCGATGAAGTGATTCTCGAGGCGCAACATTTTGCTTTTTCTGAGGTGACGTTGCCGACGGCAGAAGTGCCGATGGTGCCCGTTGTTAAGCAAAACCTGCGTGAAGCGACAGAAGCGTTCCAGCGTGAAACTATTCGCCAGGCGCTGGCACAAAATCATCACAACTGGGCTGCCAGCGCACGGATGCTGGAAACCGACGTCGCCAACCTGCATCGGCTGGCGAAACGTCTGGGGCTGAAGGATTAAATAATCCCGGCCTGATAGAAATCCTGCAGGTTAATTGCGCCGGTAAGTTTGCCGTTTTCATCCACCACTGGTGCGGCGGTGATTTTGCGTTTCATCAGAACTTCTTTGGCGTCGATGGCGCGGCTTTGCGCCTGTAATGTGGTGCCGCCTGTCGTCATCGCTTCATTAACTGGCGTGGTGAGTGCGCCGCCGCCAACCAGCCAGCGACGTAAATCCCCGTCGGTAAAGACGCCTTGGACCTGTTGTTGAACGTCGCACACGGCTACCAGTCCCAGACCGGTGCGACTGAGTTCCAGCATCGCATCCATCACGCTGGCGGTTAACGCCACCTGCGGGATGGCGTCATCACGGCGCATCAGATGATGCACTTTGTTCAGCAAGCGAGCGCCCAGTGCCCCAGCTGGGTGGGATCGGGCAAAATCTTCTTCATTAAATCCGCGCGCCTGCATGACCGCCATCGCCAGCGCGTCGCCCATCATCAGGGTATTCACAGTGCTGGAGGTCGGTGCAAGATGCATCGGGCAGGCTTCGCGTTCTACAGAGATATCCAGCACCGCTTTCGCCGCCAGGCCCAGCGGTGATGTCGGTTTACCGGTCATCGCCAGCAGCGCGATAGATTTGTCTTCCAGACGCGGAATAATCAGATCCAGTTCCTTTGCGCCACCGGAGTAAGAGATAAACAGCATCACATCGCGGCTTTCAATCATCCCCAGATCGCCGTGCAGTGCTTCTGCCGGATGGACAAAAAAAGCAGGCGTGCCGGTACTGGCAAGCGTTGCGGCGATTTTCTTACCAATGTGGCCCGATTTGCCAATTCCCGAAACCACC
This sequence comes from Escherichia sp. MOD1-EC6021, assembly GCF_002965245.1. Taxonomy (NCBI): domain Bacteria; kingdom Pseudomonadati; phylum Pseudomonadota; class Gammaproteobacteria; order Enterobacterales; family Enterobacteriaceae; genus Escherichia; species Escherichia sp. MOD1-EC6021. Next base: position 119,545 of record NZ_PTRU01000015.1, read on the forward strand.
ACTTTGCCTTCGCAGTGCAGGATGATATTGGCGGCGCGAACAAAATCATCGCCCAGACGTTCTGGTAAACGGCTTGCTTCCTGCAACTCCAGCATTAACGTCTGACGTCCCGCGTTCAGTAGTGCTTCACTCATTGCTCTCTCCGGTTATGATCACATCGATCCCTTTCTCTTCCAGCGCCTGACGAAACGCCGGATCGATACCTGCGTCGGTAATTAGCTTATCGACGCTTTCAAGACTGCAAACTACGTTGGGGCTTTTACGGCCAAACTTTGATGAGTCCGCCATCAAAATCACTTCGCGCGCGGCATTACACATCGCTTTACTGACGGTATAGACCTCGTTGAAGGTAGTTACGCCTGCATTGAGATCGATGCCATCGGTGCCCATAAACAATTTATCGAAGCTGAAATGTTCGAAGGCGTTCTCTGCCAGCTGCCCGTGAAATGAGGCCGATTTTTTACGAAACGTTCCGCCTGGCATCAGGATAGTTTGTTCGTTATCCAGTTCGGATAGCGCATTGACGATATGCAGGCTGTTGGTCATTACTGTGATGTTATTAAAGCGCGAGAGCAGGGGGACCATCTGCAAAACTGTACTGCCAGCATCAAGAATGATCGAATCGCCATCATGGATAAAACTAACGGCAGCTTCTGCAATCAGCTCTTTCTTGTGGGTGTTGATGAGTGTTTTATGATCGATAGGCGGATCGGATTCCTCTTTATTCAACACCACTCCGCCATAAGTACGAATGACGGTTCCTGCATGTTCCAGAATGACCAGATCTTTGCGAATGGTTGTGCCTGTGGTGTCAAAGTATTGCGCCAATTCTTCAACCGAGCATTTACCCTGCTTTTGCAGATACTCCAGAATGGCGGCCTGACGCTGACGAGGTTTCATGGGCGTGATTACCTGATTTAGGTTTCAAAATGATAACTTCGCAAGCAAGTAACATTCACAACGAAATTATCCACGTTTCAGTTTAAGCGCCAATGATAGAGCATTCTGTGATAGTGGATCATGGGGAAAGATCACATCGGGCCGTAAATCACCAGGATACATACCCGTAATTGCGGGAATTTTTTGCGGTTTAGCGAAAACGGTCAGTCCTTTCATAAACAAGGTATCGACGATGCGCTGCTGATCGTCCAGGGCGATGGCGACCACGACCCGCGGTTTAAAGCGTCCGCTGGAACGGCCCACGCCAACCCGCCCTTGCTGGCATAGTGTGTCGAAGGCACGGTTAAAACGAGAAATTTGCCAGCCGCCTAAGGCCAGTTGCGCACACCAGGCGATAACGGCGACGGTGATGAGTGCGGATACCATAACTTTTCCTTAATGTAGTGGCGGAAGTCCTGTATGCCTGATGCGCGTAGCGCATCAGGCATTCTATTAGTCTCGCGGAGATCCTTAACGGATCTCCGCTGTTGATCAGAACATCACCTGACCGCCGGTGACATTAATCGACTGTCCAGTGCAGTACGATGCCTTTGGACTGGCGTAGAACAGCAGCATATTCAGCACATCCTGATAATCGCAGCCACGTTTGAGCGGTACTTTATCGATGTAATACTGCTCGACTTGATCCGGTTTGATACCTAGCTTGGTCGCGTATTGTGGCAACAGTGACTGGAACATCGGCGATTTCAGCAGATTACCGAGCATTAGTGAATGCACCGTAATGCCGTACTCCGCCAGATCCAGAGCCAGTGATTGAGTCAGTCCGACGCCACCAAATTTCGCTGCGCTGTAGCCAGAGTTGTGTTTGCTGCCCACTTTGCCGGATTTCGAGTTGATCTGAATAATGCGCCCCTGAATCCCGTCGCGGATCATCAAACGCGAAAATTCACGCGCACACAGGAAATAACCCACCAGATTCACTTGTAGCGAACGATCAAAATCGCCGAGCTGGAAGTCGCTGATAAAGGCTGCTTTTGCTATTCCGGCGCTGTAGACCAGTAAATCCACGCGACCAAAGATTTCATCTACCCCACGAGAGAGCGCCAGAACGCTTTGCTCGCTGGTGGCGTCAGCACCAAAACCGTACGCTGTTCCTTCACCATATTCGGCGTTAATTTCTTGTGCCACATTTGCGGCTTTGTCGCTCTGAATATCGACAACCGCGACGCGATACCCCTCGGCAGCCAGACCGTGGCACAGGAACGCGCCTAAGGTTTGCCCACCACCGATAACAACGGCAACCTGATTCATTTTTTACTCCTTAACAGATTCAAACTTCAAAACCGATCCCGGCGCGATATCGTCGGGTACAGGGCCTGCCACATGGACAGTGCCCGGAAATTCCGCTTCGTTTAAACCATCGAAGCGCAGGGTGACATGACCCAGTTCGCGAAGGTTGTCTTCCGCCACGCTGCCAACGGCGGTCACCGGATAGCGATGCTGCCCGAGCGAAAATTGCAAACCGGGATGGAGTGCACCTTTCAACTCGCCGTGGCAATGAATGAAGCAATACTCTTCGAGATCCGCAGGAGCGCCTTCACGAAAGGTGATGAGCATCTGGTCGCTGAGGGCGTCAGTGGCACTCGCGCCGATACGGGTGATGGTGGTCTGATAAATAACGGTCATGTTTCAGCCTCTATTGATAGATAAAACCGGAGACAAACCAGGCGATCAGTACAGTCGGCGCGCCGGTTAAAAAGCGGCTCACCAGTACAGAAGGGACACCGACGCGAACCGTGTCCTGACGGGCTTCCGCCAGCGACAAACCGACCGGGATGAAGTCGCAGGCCGCCTGCGCGTTGATGGCAAACAGTGCAGGTAAAGCCAGATGCGGCGGAATATTGCCGAGACCAATCTGCACGCCAATCAATACGCCGATAACCTGTGCGATAACTGCGCCTGGGCCGAGGAAAGGTGAAAGCAGCGGGAAGGAGCAGATGAGCGCCAGCATGACCAGACCCAGTGGATGGCTCGCCAGCGGAGCAAGACCGTGGGCAATCCAGTCACCAAGGCCAGAAGCCATAATGATGCCAATGAGCGCCGAGACGAACGCCATAAACGGCAGAATGGTTTTTAATACAGTGTCGATGGTGTCACGGCCAGATTGAAACAGCACGGCAACGGCAGAACCCATACCCATTCCCACCTTCGCCAGTAAACCATCGCTTTGTTCGGTGATTTTCTTGCTGGTGTCATAGTCACGGCCCACGGAAGAGGGTTGTGGTGTCGCATCACCCACTACAGTGATGTTTTCTTCTTTCACGCCAGAGACATAAATATCTTCCACAATGTACTGCGCCAGTGGACCGGACTTGCCCGTCGAGTGGATATTAATGGTGGGAATACGCCGTTTCGGATAGATGCCGCAGCGTAATGTGCCGCCACAGTCGATTACCGCGACACCAATTTCTTCCTCCGCAGGTTCACCTTCTTTAAATCCGTCGATAGCCTGCCAGCCAGTAAGCTGTGCCAGTTTGTCGACAAATGCAGGACGTGTACCGGCGGTGATATAGACGATTTTTTTGCCCGGTGTGGCTTCCAGCTCAAGCGGGCCGCCCCAGCCACCCGTTCCTTTTTCGATCCGAATACGTGTCATGATGTTGCTCCTGCCAGGTGAACTTTTTGTTCAAGTTGAATGCCCATCTTTTTCTCAAAAATAGCGGTGGTCAGATCGGTTACCCAGCCGCGGAAGAAGTTGGTCACCAGACCAACCAGCAGATAGCTCACCGCCAGTGGGCCAAGTGGCAGATTTAGCGTTGTCAGACCACTGGCAATGCCAAGATAAACAAACAGTTCGCCAGGGTTGATATGGGGGAAGAGGCCATTCATTGAGTGGCAGCTATAAGAGGCCGCCGCATAATAGCTGGGTTTGTACTTTTCCGGCATAAAGCGACCCAGGCTTAAGGTCATCGGATTGCAAAAGACAAACGTGCCAATGCACGGTAACAGCAGGTAACGGGAAACAGGGTTACCTGCGCAACGTTGAGCAAAACGTTCAATACGATGCTGACCGATAAAATTAATCAGTGCGTTCATGATAACCAGCAGGCTAATCAACAGCGGAAGAATGCCGGTCACCATCCCGGTAAACACCTCTCCGCCCTTTTGGAACAGCCCGATAAACCACTCTGCACCATGAGTAATGGTTTCTATCATTGTTCTCTCCTTCAGGATTTATTGTTTTATTACCAAACGGCAACCTAATCTAATCAGATTGAAAGATTTAAAAGTGTTATTTTGATCGCAAAATGAAAGATAAATATTTTAATTTGAAAGTTTATATAAAAGGATAGTGAGGCGGATGAGTTGAGTTATGTAAAGTCCGTATCGGGCAGTGACTACCGCTTCCTTGTGCGGGGCGTGATGCTTTACCATACTTGCCCCTGGTTGAATCTGTTAAATGGACCCCTCATGTTCAAGCGTCGTTATGTAACATTGCTTCCCCTTTTTGTGTTGCTTGCCGCCTGTAGCAGCAAGCCAAAACCTACTGAGACTGAAACGACCACCGGAACGCCGTCTGGCGGCTTCCTGCTTGAGCCGCAGCACAATGTGATGCAGATGGGCGGCGATTTCGCTAACAACCCGAATGCCCAGCAGTTCATCGACAAAATGGTGAACAAACACGGTTTCAATCGTCAGCAGTTGCAGGAAATTCTCTCCCAGGCGAAACGTCTGGATTCGGTATTGCGGCTGATGGATAACCAGGCACCAACCACATCGGTGAAGCCGCCATCAGGTCCGAACGGCGCATGGCTGCGTTATCGCAAAAAATTTATTACGCCGGACAACGTGCAAAACGGCGTGGTTTTCTGGAATCAGTATGAAGATGCGCTGAATCGCGCATGGCAAGTGTATGGCGTACCGCCAGAAATCATCGTCGGGATTATCGGCGTCGAAACTCGCTGGGGACGCGTGATGGGGAAAACTCGTATCCTCGATGCGCTGGCAACGTTGTCATTTAACTACCCACGCCGCGCGGAGTATTTCTCTGGTGAGCTGGAAACCTTCTTGCTGATGGCGCGCGATGAGCAGGACGATCCGCTCAATCTGAAAGGTTCCTTTGCCGGGGCGATGGGCTACGGACAGTTTATGCCATCGTCTTATAAACAATATGCGGTAGATTTCAGCGGCGACGGGCATATCAACCTGTGGGATCCGGTTGATGCCATCGGTAGCGTGGCGAACTATTTCAAAGCGCACGGCTGGGTGAAAGGTGATCAGGTTGCGGTAATGGCAAACGGTCAGGCTCCAGGCTTGCCAAATGGCTTCAAAACCAAGTACAGCATTTCGCAGCTTGCCGCGGCAGGTTTAACGCCACAGCAGCCGCTGGGCAACCATCAGCAGGCCAGCTTACTGCGCCTGGATGTTGGCACCGGTTACCAGTACTGGTACGGTTTGCCGAACTTCTACACTATCACCCGTTACAATCACAGCACCCATTACGCAATGGCCGTCTGGCAGTTAGGACAAGCCGTGGCACTGGCGCGCGTGCAGTAACTCTTTGCAAGAGGGAGGTTAAACTTCCCTCTGTTTTCTTACTGTTTATTCGAATGACGTAATTGCTTGATTTTTTTCGACAGCGATATCGCATATCCCAGGCAGACAACGCCTAACGCAGCCTGACCGAAGTCGAAAGGTTCAAGGTAGCCAGAAGATAAAATTTTACATATCACTGAAACCAGTGCGCCGATGCCACCAATGATGACCCAAATACGCATTTGCGTGGTTTGTTTAAGCACGTTTTGTGGCGTGTTATCCGTTTTCTTTGTTGCCATTGCTATTCTCTCCCTGTGAATACATATCAATGTGAACGCGGCATGGTAGCGCTTTTTCTTTACCGACTGGTCGCAACAGTCTTTTTCCGGAACGCAACTCGTAAAATGAATCGCTCGTCCCCATCTTCTGCGGGAAAGTGCTATCTTGTCCGGCATATATTTTTTGACTGACTGAGGTTGTGATGATTGACAGTGAACTGATGCAGTTAAGCGAACAGGTAGGGCAGGCGCTGAAAGCCCGTGGCGCAACCGTAACAACTGCCGAGTCTTGTACCGGCGGTTGGGTAGCGAAAGTGATTACCGATATTGCCGGTAGTTCCGCCTGGTTTGAACGCGGATTTGTCACCTACAGTAACGAAGCCAAAGCGCAGATGATCGGCGTACGCGAAGAGACGCTGGCGCAGCACGGCGCGGTGAGCGAACCCGTCGTGGTGGAAATGGCGATAGGCGCACTGAAAGCGGCTCGTGCTGATTATGCCGTGTCTATTAGTGGTATCGCCGGGCCGGATGGCGGCAGTGAAGAGAAGCCTGTTGGCACCGTCTGGTTTGCTTTTGCCACTGCCCGTGGAGAAGGCATTACCCGGCGGGAATGCTTCAGCGGTGACCGTGATGCGGTGCGTCGTCAGGCTACTGCGTATGCATTGCAGACCTTGTGGCAACAATTTCTACAAAACACTTGATACTGTATGAGCATACAGTATAATTGCTTCAACAGAACATATTGACTATCCGGTATTACCCGGCATGACAGGAGTAAAAATGGCTATCGACGAAAACAAACAGAAAGCGTTGGCGGCAGCACTGGGCCAGATTGAGAAACAATTTGGTAAAGGCTCCATCATGCGCCTGGGTGAAGACCGTTCCATGGATGTGGAAACCATCTCTACCGGTTCGCTTTCACTGGATATCGCGCTTGGGGCAGGTGGTCTGCCGATGGGCCGTATCGTCGAAATCTACGGACCGGAATCTTCCGGTAAAACCACGCTGACGTTACAGGTGATCGCCGCAGCCCAGCGTGAAGGTAAAACCTGTGCGTTTATCGATGCTGAACACGCGCTGGACCCAATCTATGCACGTAAACTGGGCGTCGATATCGACAACCTGCTGTGCTCCCAGCCGGACACCGGCGAGCAGGCACTGGAAATCTGTGACGCTCTGGCGCGTTCTGGCGCAGTAGACGTTATCGTCGTTGACTCCGTGGCGGCACTGACACCGAAAGCGGAAATCGAAGGCGAAATCGGCGATTCTCACATGGGCCTTGCGGCACGTATGATGAGCCAGGCGATGCGTAAGCTGGCGGGTAACCTGAAGCAGTCCAACACGCTGCTGATCTTCATCAACCAGATCCGTATGAAAATTGGTGTGATGTTCGGTAACCCGGAAACGACTACCGGTGGTAACGCGCTGAAATTCTACGCTTCTGTTCGTCTCGACATCCGTCGCATCGGCGCGGTGAAAGAGGGCGAAAACGTGGTGGGTAGCGAAACCCGCGTGAAAGTGGTGAAGAACAAAATCGCTGCGCCGTTTAAACAGGCTGAATTCCAGATCCTCTACGGCGAAGGTATCAACTTCTACGGCGAACTGGTTGACCTGGGCGTGAAAGAGAAGCTGATCGAGAAAGCGGGCGCGTGGTACAGCTACAAAGGTGAGAAGATCGGTCAGGGTAAAGCGAATGCGACTGCCTGGCTGAAAGACAACCCGGAAACTGCGAAAGAGATCGAGAAGAAAGTACGTGAGTTGCTGCTGAGCAACCCGAACTCAACGCCGGATTTCTCTGTAGATGACAGCGAAGGCGTAGCAGAAACTAACGAAGATTTTTAATTGTCTTGTTTGATACACAAGGGTCGCATCTGCGGCCCTTTTGCTTTTTAAGTTGTAAGGGTATGCCATGACAGAATCAACATCCCGTCGCCCGGCATATGCTCGCCTGTTGGATCGTGCGGTACGCATTCTGGCGGTGCGCGATCACAGTGAGCAAGAACTGCGGCGTAAACTCGCGGCACCGATCATGGGCAAAAATGGCCCCGAAGAGATTGATGCCACGGCAGAGGATTACGAGCGTGTTATTGCCTGGTGCCATGAACATGGCTATCTCGATGACAGCCGATTTGTTGCGCGCTTTATCGCCAGCCGTAGCCGCAAAGGTTATGGACCTGCGCGTATTCGCCAGGAACTGAATCAGAAAGGTATTTCCCGCGAAGCGACAGAAAAAGCGATGCGTGAATGTGACATCGACTGGTGCGCACTGGCGCGCGATCAGGCGACGCGAAAATATGGCGAACCTTTGCCAACTGTCTTTTCAGAAAAAGTTAAGATCCAGCGTTTTCTGCTCTATCGCGGCTATCTGATGGAGGATATCCAGGATATTTGGCGAAATTTTGCCGACTGAACGCATACGGTATTTTACTTCCCAGTCAAGAAAACTTATCTTATTCCCACTTTTCAGTTACCAGCCCAGCGGTTAAGACACGCTGTCGCTGGTGGCGATATTTCGTTAGCTTGATTTCAGGATAATTATGAGCAAGAGCACCGCTGAGATCCGTCAGGCGTTTCTCGACTTTTTCCATAGTAAGGGACATCAGGTAGTTGCCAGCAGCTCCCTGGTACCCCATAACGACCCAACTTTGTTGTTTACCAACGCCGGGATGAACCAGTTCAAGGATGTGTTCCTTGGGCTCGACAAGCGTAATTATTCCCGCGCTACCACTTCCCAACGCTGCGTGCGTGCGGGTGGTAAACACAACGACCTGGAAAACGTCGGTTACACCGCGCGTCACCATACCTTCTTCGAAATGCTGGGCAACTTCAGCTTCGGCGACTATTTCAAACACGATGCTATTCAGTTTGCATGGGAACTGCTGACCAGCGAAAAATGGTTTGCCCTGCCGAAAGAGCGTCTGTGGGTTACCGTCTATGAAAGCGACGACGAAGCCTACGAAATCTGGGAAAAAGAAGTAGGGATCCCGCGCGAACGTATTATTCGCATCGGCGATAACAAAGGTGCGCCATACGCATCTGACAACTTCTGGCAGATGGGTGACACTGGTCCGTGTGGCCCGTGCACCGAAATCTTCTACGATCACGGCGACCACATTTGGGGTGGCCCTCCGGGAAGTCCGGAAGAAGACGGCGACCGTTACATTGAGATTTGGAACATCGTCTTCATGCAGTTCAACCGCCAGGCAGATGGTACGATGGAACCGCTGCCGAAGCCGTCTGTAGATACCGGTATGGGTCTGGAACGTATTGCTGCGGTGCTGCAACACGTTAACTCTAACTATGACATCGACCTGTTCCGCACGCTGATCCAGGAGGTAGCGAAAGTCACTGGCGCGACCGATCTGAGCAATAAATCGCTGCGCGTAATCGCTGACCACATTCGTTCTTGTGCGTTCCTGATCGCGGATGGCGTAATGCCGTCCAACGAAAACCGTGGTTATGTACTGCGTCGTATCATTCGTCGCGCAGTGCGTCACGGCAATATGCTGGGCGCGAAAGAAACTTTCTTCTACAAACTGGTTGGTCCGCTGATCGACGTTATGGGCTCTGCGGGTGAAGACCTGAAACGCCAGCAGGCACAGGTTGAGCAGGTGCTGAAGACTGAAGAAGAACAGTTTGCCCGCACTCTGGAGCGCGGTCTGGCGCTGCTGGACGAAGAGCTGGCGAAACTTTCTGGCGATACGCTGGATGGCGAAACTGCTTTCCGTCTGTACGACACCTACGGTTTCCCGGTTGACCTGACGGCTGATGTTTGTCGTGAGCGCAACATTAAAGTTGACGAAGCTGGTTTTGAAGCAGCTATGGAAGAGCAGCGTCGTCGTGCGCGTGAAGCCAGCGGCTTTGGTGCCGATTACAACGCAATGATCCGTGTTGACAGCGCATCTGAGTTTAAAGGTTATGACCATCTGGAACTGAACGGCAAAGTGACCGCGCTGTTTGTTGATGGTAAAGCGGTTGATGCCATTAATGCAGGCCAGGAAGCGGTAGTCGTGCTGGATCAAACGCCATTCTATGCGGAATCTGGCGGTCAGGTTGGCGATAAAGGCGAACTGAAAGGTGCTAACTTCTCCTTTGCGGTGGAAGATACGCAGAAATACGGCCAGGCGATTGGTCATATCGGTAAACTTGCTGCGGGTTCTCTGAAAGTGGGCGACGCGGTGCAGGCTGATGTTGATGAGGCTCGTCGCGCTCGTATTCGTCTGAATCACTCCGCAACGCACCTGATGCACGCTGCGCTGCGCCAGGTTCTGGGTACTCATGTATCGCAGAAAGGTTCACTGGTTAACGACAAAGTGCTGCGCTTCGACTTCTCACACAACGAAGCGATGAAACCAGAAGAGATTCGTGCGGTTGAAGACCTGGTGAACGCGCAGATTCGCCGTAACTTGCCGATCGAAACCAACATCATGGATCTCGAAGCGGCGAAAGCGAAAGGTGCGATGGCGCTGTTTGGCGAGAAGTATGATGAGCGCGTACGCGTGCTGAGCATGGGCGATTTCTCCACCGAGCTGTGTGGCGGTACTCACGCCAGCCGCACCGGTGATATTGGTCTGTTCCGCATCATCTCTGAATCGGGTACTGCTGCAGGCGTTCGTCGTATCGAAGCGGTAACCGGAGAAGGCGCTATCGCCACCGTTCATGCAGACAGCGATCGCTTAAGCGAAGTCGCACATCTGCTGAAAGGCGATAGCAATAATCTGGCTGATAAAGTGCGTTCAGTACTGGAACGTACGCGTCAGCTGGAAAAAGAGTTACAACAGCTTAAAGAACAGGCTGCCGCACAGGAGAGCGCAAATCTTTCCAGTAAGGCAATTGATGTTAATGGTGTTAAGCTGTTGGTTAGCGAGCTTAGCGGTGTTGAGCCGAAAATGTTGCGTACCATGGTTGACGATTTAAAAAATCAGCTGGGGTCGACAATTATCGTGCTGGCAACGGTAGCCGAAGGTAAGGTTTCTCTGATTGCAGGCGTATCTAAGGACGTCACAGATCGTGTGAAAGCAGGGGAACTGATTGGTATGGTCGCTCAGCAGGTGGGCGGCAAGGGTGGTGGACGTCCTGACATGGCGCAAGCCGGTGGTACGGATGCTGCGGCCTTACCTGCAGCGTTAGCCAGTGTGAAAGGCTGGGTCAGCGCGAAATTGCAATAATATCAGCGCCAGGCAATGCCGTGGACTCGCTTCACGGCATTCGCATTAACGCTATCGACAACGATAAAGTCAGGTTGAAGTTGTGTATATCGGCTAAACTTAGGTTTAACAGAATGTAATGCCATGACTGCTTACATGTAATGTGTTTGTCATTGCTTACTTTTTGGCGTTATATGATGGATAATGCCGGGATACAGAGAGACCCGACTCTTTTAATCTTTCAAGGAGCAAAGAATGCTGATTCTGACTCGTCGAGTTGGTGAGACCCTCATGATTGGGGATGAGGTCACCGTGACAGTTTTAGGGGTAAAGGGCAACCAGGTACGTATTGGCGTAAATGCCCCGAAGGAAGTTTCTGTTCACCGTGAAGAGATCTACCAGCGTATCCAGGCTGAAAAATCCCAGCAGTCCAGTTACTAATCTTTCCGCGTCTCATCTTTATCGGTGAGACGCACCCTCAAAATTCCTCCTTCACTCCATTGTTTTTTCGCTTTACTCCCGTTCATTCAACTTTAGTCTCCATTTTTTGCATTACTGCTATCTGTCAGACCTCCGTTTTTCTGTTGATAAAACACTCTTTTTGACGTTTTTACAGACTAATTGAGTGTGAATTGTGCAAACGATAAAAGTGTGGGAAAAATTGTTTGACTTATAAGTCTCAGAAAGTAATATGTGCGCCACGCAGCGACGATGAGCGATAAACAAGTTCTTCGAAGCACTCGTAAGAGGCGTGTGGTGAGGTGGCCGAGAGGCTGAAGGCGCTCCCCTGCTAAGGGAGTATGCGGTCAAAAGCTGCATCCGGGGTTCGAATCCCCGCCTCACCGCCATTTGCATCCGTAGCTCAGCTGGATAGAGTACTCGGCTACGAACCGAGCGGTCGGAGGTTCGAATCCTCCCGGATGCACC